>NZ_BDBY01000296.1 GCF_001613225.1 Nocardia pseudovaccinii NBRC 100343 | reverse complement strand
CGCCGCTAGCGACTGCTTGCAGGTCGCTCGAAAGGGTCAGCCGCGAGACAGAAGGGGGCCGCGAACACGCCGCGCCCGCGCGGCCACGAATACAGCAATAAGATACATCGATGGCGAAGAAATGGTCTCTGCCGCCCATCGAGGCCCTACGGGCCGATGGCTTGCGCATCGCTGATCTCGACGCCTCCGGTACGCCCGGATTCAAGGGTGACAAGAAGCAGGCCCAGCAGCTGCTCATCGAACGCTCAGGCGTGCTCTCGGATCTGCAGGAGAAGCTCTACGCCAACGGCCGTTCCGGCGATACCCGCAGCGTGCTGCTGGTGCTGCAGGGGATGGATACCGCGGGTAAGGGCGGCATCGTCCGCCACGTCATCGGTTCGGTGGATCCGTCGGGCGTCGACCACGCTTCCTTCGGTGTTCCGACCGAGGAGGAGAAGAGCCACCACTACCTGTGGCGCATCCGCAAGGCACTGCCGCGCGCCGGTCAACTCGGCGTCTTCGACCGCTCGCACTACGAGGATGTATTGGTCGTACGGGTGCACAATCTGGTGCCGCGGGAGATCTGGGAACCGCGCTACGCCGAGATCAACGCCTTCGAGCGGGAACTGGTCGACCAGGGCACCACAGTGGTGAAGGTCGCCATGTTCGTCTCCCTCGACGTGCAGAAGAAGCGGCTACGCGAACGGCTGGACCGACCGGATAAATACTGGAAGTTCAATCCCGCCGATATCGACGAACGCGGCTACTGGCCCGCCTATCAAGAGGCCTACCAGGTCATGCTGGACCGCACGTCGACCGACTACGCCCCATGGCATGTGCTCCCGGCCGACCACAAGTGGTTCGCCCGCCTCGCGGTCACCGAACTGCTGATCGATGCACTCGACGGGCTGAAACTCGACTGGCCACCAGCCTTGTTCGATGTCGAGGAGCAGCGGCGCCGCCTCGCCGAAGCCTGACCAAGGTTCCTCTCAGGTTGACCACGGATGATGTGGCCGTGCCCGTCCACGCCCCGGGGGAGTTCCGGATCTACCATCGTGGCGGCAGGTAACCGGCAGGCAAGCGAAAGGCGTGGTGAACGCACGGTGAGCAATAAACCGGGTGGTAAAACGAATCCGCTCGCGGCGGCGGAGCGCGCCGACCGCAACCGCAAGATCCTGATCCAGGTGGGTGTGGCCGTCGTGCTGGTCGGGCTCATCGCGGCGATCGGCATCGGTATCGCGGTGAAGAACGCGAACAAGAACGATCTGGGCGCCACCCCGTCCATCGCCGCCGCCGTGAGCCAGCTGCCCAACGGCGCCACCGCGACCATCACCGACAACGGTGCGGTCCGCATCGGCAAGCCGGATGCGAAGGTGACCGTCCGGATCGTCGCCGACCTGCAGTGCCCTGCCTGCAAGGCCTTCGAGGCCGCCAACGCCCAGGTCCTGAAGGACGCCGTCGACAATGGCACGGCCATCGTCGAATACAACATCATCTCGTTCCTGGACAAGGCCTCCACCACGAAGTACTCCTCGCGCGCCGCCAATGCGGCGTATTGCGTCGCCGAGGCGGATCCGTCGAAGTACCTCGGCTGGTTGGCCACCATGTACCAGCAGCAGCCCGCCGAGGGCAGTGCGGGTCTGACCGATGACCAGCTGATCACCATCGCGAAGGGCGCAGGCCTTCCCGATTCGGTCGGGCAGTGCGTCAAGGACAACAGCTACAACAAGTACATCGGCGCCAAGACCAAGGATGTGCTGAACAGCGGCGTCCAATCCACACCGACGGTCTTCGTCAACGGCACCCAGGTGAACAGCCAGGACCTCGCCTTGTCGAACGGTCAGTTCAAGCCCGACGCGATGGCAGCGGTCATCGCGGCAGCCGCGGCCAAGTGAACAACACCTCTTCCAGGGCCGCCTGGGTGTTGCTGATCGGCGGGCTGGCCGGGTGGCTCGCCTCGGTCACGCTGACCATCGAGCGGTTCAAGCTGTTCACCGATCCGAACTACCGGCCTTCCTGCAGCATCAACCCGATCCTGTCCTGCGGCAGCGTGATGGCCACCGAACAGGCCGCCAAATTCGGATTTCCCAATCCGATCATCGGCATCGTCGGCTTCTCGGTGGTCGTCACCCTCGCGGTGCTGGCGGTCGCCAATGTGCGCTTTCCACGCTGGATCTGGGGTGGACTGTGGGCGGGGACCATGCTCGGCACGGTCTTCATCTGCTGGCTGATCTTCCAGAGCCTGTACCGGATCGGCGCACTGTGCCCGTACTGCATGGTGGTGTGGGCGATCATCACGCCGCTGCTCGCGGTGGCCACCGAGCAGGTGTGGGGTGGTGCGCGGGGGCCGATGCGGATCGTCGTCGAGTGGCGGTGGACGTTCGTCGCGGTGTTCTACGCCGTGGTGCTGCTGCTGATCTTCCTGAAGTTCCAGGATTACTGGCTGTCGCTGGTCTAGTTCGGTGTGCCCAGCGCGAGCACCACGGTGATCGTGCGCTGCGCTCCGCCTGCGCCGAGGACATCAAGCGCAACGGTGTCATCCGGCTTGTGCACATTGATCGCGGCCCGCAGCGCCTTCGCGGTGGTGATGTCACGGCCGTCGATCGAGGTGATGACATCGCCCTCGACGAGCCCGGCGGAGTAGCCCGGAAATCCGTACAGTGCGACATCGATCTTCGCCCCGCTCGGTTTCGCATCGGAGATCAGTACGCCGAGCGTCGCGGTCGGCCCGATGTGCACGGTTTCGGTGGGCGTGCCGGAACGAATCTGGCCCACTACCCGCATCGCGGTGTCGATCGGCACCGCATAGCCGTTCGGGGTGTGCCCGACCTCGCGTGAGGTCTCCCCGGACGCGGCGGTGATCACGCCGACCACCGTGCCACCGGGATCGGCGAGCGCACCGCCGGACTGTCCCGCGGTGACCGGCGCCGCGATCTCCACCATCCCGGTCAGCGATTTGCGGGTCAGATCGGAGGCATTGAGCGCGACGATCGTGCTGTTCAGATCGGTGATATTGCCCTGGATCGAGGTCGGCGTGCCGCCCGCGCCGCCCGCATTGCCGATGGCGAGCACATCCTCGTGCATGCGCAGCTCTGCGGAGCGACCGATGCGCGCGATCGTCAGATCGGTGGCGCCGGTGAGTTCCAGGAGCGCGATATCCGCACCGGCGTCGTAGCCGAGCACCGTCGCGTCGTAGACGGTGCCGTTGCCGACATCGGTGACCGTCACGGTTTCGGCCCCCTTGACCACATGATGGCTGGTCAATACCTGCCCGTCGGTGGTCAGCACGATTCCGGTTCCGGCCGCGCCGAGTCCGAACGGCCGCGCGGACGTGCTGATATTCACGAGCGCCGGTTCGACGGCATGAGCGACCGCCACCGGGTCCAGCGGCGGCAGCGGCTCGAGCAGGGCGGGCGGGGAGTTGTCCGCACCCGAGGACGACGACCAGTCGGGCAGTTCACCGCGGAAACCGAAGAATCCGGCAACGGCGAGCAGGACGGCCGCGAACAGCGCCAACGCACGCCCGCCACCGTCTCGCTGCCGCTCGGGCGCGCGGTACCGTTCGTCGTCGTCCATGCCGCTCTCCCGCCTCCGGCTGGGCCTTTGACCAATTCCATTGTGGCCGGAGATCTTTATTCGGCGATGCGTTTGGCAAACCTCCGCCGCGGCGGTAGGCATGTACGCATGAGTGAATGCAGTGAGCGAATCATGTCGCAGCGCGCAACGCGCATGCCGAAGCCGAGCGCCAGCGAGGCGCAGGCATGAGCGTTGCTGCTGCGTATGCGATGTCCGCGCCCGATGGGCAATTCGAGAAGCTCACGATCGAGCGACGCGAGCTCGGACCGCGGGATGTGCTGATAGATGTCAAATACGCGGGCATCTGCCACTCCGATATCCACACCGCCCGCGGCGAATGGGGCGGCGCCAAATACCCGTGCGTCCCCGGCCACGAGATCGCGGGCATCGTCGCCGCGGTCGGTCCGGAGGTGACCAAGCATCGGGTCGGCGATCGGGTCGGCGTCGGCTGCATGGTCGATTCCTGCGGCGTCTGCGGCCCCTGTCTGGCCAATGAGGAGCAGTACTGCGACAACGGGGCCACCATGACCTACAACGCCGGGGTGGACTCGTCCATCCAGCCGGGTGGGTACACGATGGGCGGCTATTCGACCCAGGTCGTGGTGACCGAGAACTTCGTGCTCTCGATTCCGGAGGGTATCGGACTCGATGTCGCGGCGCCGCTGCTGTGCGCGGGCATCACGCTGTTCTCCCCGCTGCGGCACTGGAATGCGGGACCGGGTACGAAGGTCGCGATCATCGGCATGGGTGGACTCGGACACGTCGGGGTGAAGATCGCCGCGGCGATGGGGGCCGAGGTCACCGTGCTGAGCCATTCGCTCAGCAAGCAGGACGACGGCAAACGCTTCGGCGCGCACCACTACTACGCGACCGGCGATAAGCAAACCTTCCGCGAGCTGCGCAACCACTTCGATCTGATCCTCAATACGGTCTCGGCCGATCTGCCGATCAACGACTACCTGCGCCTGCTGAAGCTGGACGGCACCCTGGTGATCCTCGGCCTGCCCGAGAACCCGTTGAGCGTCAAGCCTTTCACCATGACCGGATATCGACGAGCGCTGGCGGGCTCGAATATCGGCGGTATCGCACAGACCCAGGAGATGCTGAACTTCTGTGCCCAACACGGAATCGGCGCGGAGATCGAGCTGATCTCGGCCGACGAGATCGATGGCGCCTACGACCGGGTCGTCGCCAGTGATGTGCGGTACCGGTTCGTGATCGACGCCGCAACGATCTAGTCCGTGTCGTTGCGCCGATTCGTCGCCGGTTCGCTAGCTTGGCGATGTGTCTGCGGATGAAGAGCAATCCCCGCCCGCCAAAACAGCGGTGGTCACCGCCGATGTGACCGCGGGGCCGCCGCCGTGGCTGTTGCGAGCGTTCCTGCTCGCGGCGGCGACGGTGGCCGGGTTGGTATGCGGCTTCTGGGTTCTGCAGAAACTGCAGGGTTTCCTGCTGGTGCTGCTGGTTTCGCTGTTTCTGGCCTTCGCCATCGAGCCTGCGGTGAATTGGCTTGCCGCACGCGGTGTCCGGCGCGGGCTGGCGACCGGGGTGGTGTTCCTGGTGTTGGCCGTCGGCACCGTCGCCTTCGTGTGGACGCTCGGCGCCCTGCTGGTCGATCAGGTCACCACCCTGGTCAAGAACGCGCCCGAAAACGCGGATCAGGCCGTCGACTGGGTCAATCGCACCTTCAAGACGAATCTGTCCGGCAACGATCTGCGGAAGTACCTCGGTGAGTGGAGTTCCACCATCGACCGCTATCTGGTCGGGCTGGCGGGGAATGCCTGGGGTGTCGGCACCGCCGCGATCGGCGCGATCTTCCAGTCCCTCGGCGTGCTGTTGTTCACCTACTATTTCGCCGCCGACGGGCCGCGCTTCCGCAATGCGGTCTGCTCGCTGCTGCCGCCACACCGCCAGCGACATGTATTGCGCGCCTGGGATATCGCCGTAGACAAGACCGGCGGCTATATCTATTCGCGCGGACTGCTGGCACTGTGCTCGACGATCGCGCACTATGCCGCACTGCGCATCCTCGATGTGCCGTCCGCATTCGCCCTCGCACTGTGGGTCGGCGTCGTCTCGCAGTTCATTCCGACCGTCGGCACCTATCTCGCCGGAGCGCTACCGGTACTCGTCGCGCTGGTGCACGGTCCGTCCACCGCACTGTGGATTCTGGGCTTCATCGTGGTGTATCAGCAGTTCGAAAACTATGTCCTGCAACCGAGAATCACCGCGACCACGCTGGACATGCATCCGGCCGTCGCGTTCGGCGCGGTCATAGCTGGTGCGGCGATACTCGGGCCGACCGGCGCGCTGCTGGCGATTCCGGTGACCGCGACGGTGCAGGCGTTCGCGGGCGCCTACATCCGTCGCTATGAGGTCGAGGCGGACAGCGATACCGAAAAGCCCGAGCGGCCGCCGAAGAAACAACGAAAGTGGACGCGTCAGTTGACCATTCGCCTCAGCGGCAGCGGTCGGCCACCGGAGTGATCATTCGATCCGCTGCAGCGCACCTATCAGTGCCGAGCTGACCTTGCCCATCTGGGCGCGGCTGTACAGGGCGGTGTCGTACTCGACCTGGATGGTCAGGCGGCCGCCGATGGTGAAGACGGTGAGCTTCGGCGGCATGCCGGGGCCCATGGCGTAGACGTCGTCACGAATGTGGCGGATGCCGTCCGGGATCGAATGTGCCTGCAGGCGACCGATATTCGAGATGGCGACGGTCGGCGATGCCGCAAGGATCGCGGCGGTCGCCTCGTCCTGGACGCGCTGCGAGGCTAGTACGAATATGGGCGCTTCCCGCTGCTTCAGTGCGGCCGCCATGCCCTCGGCCACCTCGTGTGCGATCTCGATCGGGCCCGCGTTCTCGGCGACGAGGGCGAAGGTGCCCGCGCCGGAAGCGCAATTCAGCATCGCGTGCGCGGGCAGGTTCAGCTCGGATCGCACGTCCACCGCGTGGCCGCAGAATACCGGGAGCGTTCCCGTCGCGGGTTCGAGTTGGGAGCGGAATGCGACGAGTGCGGCGCCGCCGAGCAGGCTGTTGAGCGAAAGTCCGTGCGCGCGAGCGGCGTCGACCAGCTGCTGGGTTTCCTTGGAATCCAATTCGATTCGGTGTACAGCGAACCGGCCCAGCGGATCGTCGCCATTCCCGTCGATCGGTAAGGTGCGCGGAGCCGATTCCGGACCCATCGTCGCGGCCACGGCGCGGACTTGGTCGAGCCACCCGGCAACCTCCGCATCCGAGACGACGGCGGCGAGTTGGATATCGGCGGCCTCCGGCAATTCCCGAGCGGAATCCGACTGTGGCAGTGCGGTTCCTGTCGCATGAGCGGTGTAGCGCTGCCACATCTGCGCGAGAAGTGCGAATGCCGATCTGCCATCGGCGATTCCGTGATGGATGACCAGGACGATCTGATCGCGGTCACCGTCGCGGAGCAGATGCGCGCGGAACAGGCCGTCGTGCCAATCCCGCGGGCCGTTGACCAGATTCAGGTATTCGGCTTCACCGCCATCGGTGAATTCGAGGCGCGGCCGGTAGGCGTCGTCCAGGTGGAAGTACAGCGTGCCGTCGGGATCGGCCACCGGCTTGCTGCGCAGCAGTGGATGGTCGGCCGCCAGTTCGTCGAGTACCCGGCGCAGGATCTCGGCATCCAGCAGACCGTGCACGGTGGATCCGATGAACAGCGGCATACCGCCGGTCGGCACGCTGCCGAGATGGGTTTCGGAGCCGAAATAGATGAGTTCGAAGGGAGAAAGCGGTCGCTGGTCGGTCATTGATCGTCTCGTACTTCCGTGTGGCGGAGCAGGCTACGTCCCTCAACATACAGATGTTTCAAACACTTGTCACAAACCCCTGTTTGAAACGTTTGTCACAAACAGATGTATTCCACGCTGATAGGGTGCGAAGGTGGGAACCCGAGATGATCTGCTCGCCGCGGCCAAGCAGTGCCTGGCCGAACGCGGATACGCGCGCACCACCGTGCGGGATATCGTGGCCGCCTCCGGCACCAATCTGGCCGCCATCAACTACCACTTCGGCACCCGCGACAAGCTGCTCAACCAGGCGATGATGGAATCGAGCGCGGATGCGGTCCAGCAGATTCTCGATTCGCTCCCCGCCCGCGACGCCGCGGATCCGGCCGTGCGACTGCAAGATTTTCTACAGCAGCTGATCACCTCGTTCACCGAGGATCACGCCCTCTGGACCGCCAATGGCGAAAGTCTGGCCCAGGCACTGCACTCCCCCGAACTGCGTGCCGAACTGGGCTCCGCCCAGGAACGGGCGCGCACCGAACTATCCGGCTTCTTCGGCCCGGCCGCGCAAGACGCTCGACTCGGCGCCCTCCTGCAAACCATGATCGGCGGCCTGCTGATCCAACACCTGATCGACCCCGCAAACGCCCCGACCGCCACCGACATCACCGCAGGTCTGCACACTCTCGCCACCCTGCTACCGACTGACGGCGGGGCATAGCCGCCGCGGCTTCCAGGCGGGTCCCGCTCCGCCACGCATGACGTATCGCGCTGGGCGCGCCCGGATGGCTGCCGGTGCCGTGGGCGGCAGCATCGCGAACAGCACTTACTGCGCGGATATCGCTTCGCGCCGACAACGAGTGACAGATGCTGGACCGATGGCGATTCTGCTTGCGCTGGTATCGATGTGCTCGACGCTGCTCGGCGGGCTGGTGGCGGTGCGGATCGGCGACCGCAAACATCTGGTGCTGGGGCTGGCGGCGGGTGTCATGTTGGGTGTGGTGTTCTTCGATCTGCTGCCGGAGGCACTGGAGCAGTCGGGGGATATCGTGCTCGGGGTTCCCGCGGCGCTCATCGCCACCGTCTTCGGCTTCGTCACCATCCATGTGATCGAGCGCGCGGTTGCCATCCACACCGGCCATGAAGGCGAATTCGGTTCACACAAGCACGGTTTCGAATCCGTCGGGCTGGTCGCGGCGGCCGGGCTGATCTTCCACAGCACCCTCGACGGTCTCGGCATCGGATTGGGCTTCCAAGCCGGGGCCACCGTCGGCATCGCGGTCGCCATCGCCGTCATCTGTCACGACTTCGCCGACGGCTTCAACACTTTCACCATCACGACGCTGTACGGCTCCGCCCACAGACGCGCATTGACCCTGCTCGCCCTCGATGCCATCGCCCCGGTGATCGGTGCGGTGATCGGCACCCTCGTCCGGGTGCCCGCCGGGACCATCGGCCTCTACCTCGGCTACTTCGCCGGATTCCTGCTCTACCTCGCCACCGCCGACATCCTCCCCGAGGCCCACGCCGTACACCCGTCCCGCCTGACCCTCGCCTGCACCGTCACCGGCGCGACATTCATGCTCGTCGTCGCGGCGCTCAGTCACTGACCGAGCTCCGGCAGCACCTCCCGAGCCACCCAAGCCATCGCGTCGGCGAATGCGGGAGCAGGTACCGGCAGCCAGATCGAGCACGCGTGGAGTCCGGCTTCGTGCAGGGCCCCGAGTTCGTCGACAATGCTCGCGGCCGTTGGTTGCCCACCGCCGAGCAGCCGTCCCGGATCGCGGCTGATGGCGGTGAATCCGGGTGGGACCACGAAGGCCACCGAAGTCAGCCGCGGTTGCCGCTCGATGCCGGATGCTTCGGCGAGTTCGGTGAGCCGCGTGCGGATGTGGCGCAGTTCGGCGGGATCGGCGACCGACCCGTGCCACGCGCTGCCGAAGCGCACGGCTCTGCGCAGCGCGGCATCGCTCTGCCCGCCGACCCACACCGGCGGTCCACCGGCCGTGCGCGGCGCGATACCGATCCGCGGCTCGGACTCACCCCGCCACAACGATGACAGCACTTCCAGATGCTCACCGGCGCGCTTGCCGCGTTCCCCGAACGGCACCCCGACCGCATCGAATTCGGCACGGTCCCAGCCGGTTCCGACGCCGAGCGTGAACCGCCCGCGCGACAGCCGGTCGAGCGTCGCGGTCTGATGGGCCAGTACGACCGGGTTGTACAGCGGCAGGATCAGCACGCTGGTCGCGATACCGATGCGCGAGGTAGCACCCGCGATGGCCGACAGCATGATCAGCGGCTCATGCGTGACACCCAGGTCACCAGCGAGCACATGACTCCCGGCGACCATGTGGTCGAAGCCTAATTGCTCTGCGGTACGGGCAGTTTCGACGACGTCGTCGATTTCAGCGGCATTGCCGGGCCACAACCGATGCGGGGCGATACCGAGCCGAAGGGCATTGCTGGCTGATTCTCCCGAGGGCATGGCGCTTGCTCCCGATTCCGGTGTCCTGACAGCGGTCATCAGATCAACACAAACAGCCTGCCCGCCCATTCCGTCCGGTCAGCGCGTGATCGCGCGCAACACGGCATCGACCGACTGGTCGGCGAGCGGTTCGGTGAGCGGCAGATGGCCGAAGAGGGCGCGGTAGTAGATCGGGGCTGCGACCGCGTCGAGGACGAAATCCATATCGATACCCGGGTCGATCTCGCCTCGGTGGATGGCCGATTCCAGGGCACTCGCGGTGGTTCGCCTGCGTGGTTCGAATACCGTCGCCAGGAAGTGGGCGCGTAGATCCGGGTCGTTGGCGAGATCCGCCACCAGGGCGGGTAGGACGTGGCTCAGCGAGGTATCACGTAGTGCGGCAACCAGATTGCGCATGGCGATGGTCAGGTCGGCACGCAGGTCGCCGGTGTTCGGCGTTGGTTGCAAACCCAGCAGATCGGCGACGACATCGACAACGAGGTGGCGTTTGGAGGGCCAGCGGCGGTAGATCGCCGGGCGATGCAGGCCCGCTCTGGCCGCTACCTGACCAATGGACAACTCGGCATAACCGTTCTCGTTCAACAGCTCTCGCGCCGCGGCGAGTACCGCGGCGTCGATGCGGTCTTCGCGCGTGCGTCCCGGCATCAGAACACCGGCCGCGGCATCAGGACGACTCGCCAACCGTCCGGATCCGGAAAGGTCAAGCCGCCGTTGGCCGCCCAGTACGGATTCTCGGCGGGCACCGGCTCCACCCCGAACTCACCGAGGCGCTGTGCCACGTCGTACATCTGGGTTTCGGTCGAAAAGTAGAGCACCAGTAGGTTTTCCGCGCTCGGCGCATCGCCGGGACTGCCGTCCACGTGGGTGGTGAACTCCAGGTGATATCCGGTCCCCGGCAATCCGAGCATCACGCCGTCGTAGCCCGCGTGGTTTTCGAATCGGTAGAGCTCGCGCAGTCCCAACCCCTCGACGTAGAACCGCACGACCTCTACCAACCGATCGGTGGGCCTGGCAATTCGAACCTGGGCCACCGGCAACGACTCGGGCCATGTCTGCTCAGCCATATCTCAACGATACGGTACGTACTGTACCGATTCGATATGGCGTCCATCACCCGAGCCGCAAAAGACCGCCGCCACGTCCGAGATATGGCGGCGGCCTTCGTCTTCGTATTACTCCGTCGGCGTTGCCCGCCGACGAACACGGCGCGCGGCGGCGACCATATTGCGCAGCGAGGGCTCCAGCTGCCAGTAGTGCCGGGTCTTGAGTCCGCCGTCCGGATTCGCCCACAGGCGTTCCGGACTGATGGCTTCGGCTGCGGCCGTGAGCAATTCGTCGAGCTCGTCGATATCCGGGATCCGCGCCGAACGGCTCTCGTAGACACCGGGACCGACGCCGTGACTCAGCCCGTGACCCGACGCGGAGTCCTCCTTGAGCGCCTTCAGCACCCATTCGATCGAGCGGGTCGCCACGATCGCGGTGACATCGGCATCGAGCTCCTCGATCGCGTCGACCACCTCGGTGCGACCGGAATAGCCGATATGCGTGTGGATCTGGGTCTCCGGCTCGACACCGGAGGTGGCCAGGCGGAATGCCCCGACCGCCCACCGCAGATATTCGGCGCGCCCCTGCGGACGCATGGGTAGCAACTCGCGAATGGCGGGCTCGTCGACCTGGATGATCGAGATCCCGGCCCGTTCCAGATCCACGACCTCATCGCGAATGGCGAGCGCGACCTGATCGGCGGTCTCGAACAGCGGCTGGTCCTGGCGCACGAACGAACGCGCGATCATGGTGACCGGCCCGGTCACCATGCCCTTGACCGGCTTGTCGGTCAACGACTGGGCATAGCTGATCCACTCGACCGACATCGGCGCGGGCCGCGAGACGTCGCCGTAGATGATCGGCGGTCGGACACAACGGGATCCGTACACCTGAACCCAGCCGAAGTGGGTGGTCGCGAAGCCGTCGAGCAGCTCGGCGAAGTACTGGATCATGTCGTTGCGCTCGTGCTCACCGTGCACGAGCACATCGAGGCCGATGTCCTCCTGCAGGCGGATCGTGGCCTCGATCTCGGCCTCGATCTTCTTGCGGTATTCGTCGTAGGACAGTTTGCCCTGGCCCAGGTCGTAGCGGGCCTGGCGAATCCTGGTCGTCTGCGGGAAGGAACCCAGCGTGGTCGCGGGCACCGGCGGCAGATTCAGCTTGCGCTGCTGGGCTTCGCGGCGCACCTCGTACGGTTCGCGCGAGCGCATATCGGGCGTGATCGCGTAAACCCGTTGCCGCACCGCGTGTTTCTGCTTGAAGTGCACCTCGGTCGGCCGCTTGCGCCACTTGTCCGAGGGCCCCTCGGTGAGCGCCTTGGCGAGCGAAACCACCTCGCCGACCTTCTGCCGCGCGAACGCGAGACGGTCGGCGACATTGCCCTCGATCTCGTATTCGGCGAGTACGTCGTAGGGCACGTGCAGCAGTGTCGTGCCGGTGGACACCACGAGATCAGGACACACCTCGGCCAGCTCGTTCAGGTATTCCAGCGTCACGTAGCGATCCGCGCGCCACACATTGAGACCGCTGATCACGCCCGCGTACAGGCGCTTACGCCGAATGCCGGGAATCTCCGCGAGCTCTTCCGGCTGGATGCGGTAACTGGCCAGATCCAATCCGATGGCCTCGACATTGGTTTCGGCCAGAATGCGCAGCGCCTCACCGAAATCGCCGTACTGCCCGGTGACCAGCATGCGCGGCCGCAGCGCCGAGGTCGAAAGTCGTTGGTAGGCACGCTCGAACGCGGCCAGCTCTTGCGGAGTCCGCTCACTGGTGAAGCACGGCTCGTCGAGCTGCACACAGGTGGACCCACGCTTGGCGAGGATCTCGAACAGCTCCTCGTAGACCGGCAGCAGCTTGTCCAACAGGCTGAGGGTGTCGAAACCGCCTGCCTCACCGGGGATATGGCCCGCCTTGGACAGCAGCAGCAGCGACACCGGACCCACCACCACCGGACGCAGCTCGATATCAGCGGCCTTCGCGCGATCCCATTCGTCGAGCAAAGCCTCGGGGTGCAGCGAGAATTCGGTGTTCTCATCGAGTTCGGGCTGGCGGTAGTGGTAATTCGTACCGAAGAACCGCACCAGCTCCAGCGGCGGCAGATCCGGACGACCACGCGCCATCAGGAAGTAGAAGTCCAGCGGGTGCAGCTCGTCCTGGTAGGGCTTGAACCGCGCGGGCACCGCACCGAACAGCAGCGCATTGTCCAAAATGTGGTCGTAGAAGGAGAAGGTATTGCCGGGCACCTGGGTCAGACCGGTGGCGGCCAGCCCGTTGTACTGCCGCTCCTGGATATCGCGCCCGACCGCGAGCAGCTCGTCGCGGGAGACCCCACCACGCCAATAGCCCTCGAGGGCCCGCTTGAGTTCCCGGTGCGGCCCGATCCTCGGGTAGCCGAGAATGCTGGATCCGTAACCGTCGGTGACGTTGACCATGAGCGGGGTACTCCCTTTCGATCACCTGCGCGAAGTCCTCGACCCAGACCCCGCGGCAGCGCTGCGCTCTCGGTATTTCAGCCGAGCCGCTGGTCACGGCCCGACCTTCTTGCAGCCTATGCCGCGGACAGCATCGGCTCTGTCTGATTTGCGACGTCTGATGCCTTGCGGCCGAGTGGCCGGACTCGCGACTACGTCACAAGCACTTCGACCACTCGGCCGCGAGACGGGCCACGAATGTCGCTCGTAAGGCCCGGCTCCGTCGTGGTTGCCAGGGCGCCGAGGGAACCAGCGCCGAGGGAACCACCACGCGGTGTCAGAGCCAGGAGCGACGCGGCATCAACTCAGACCTTGTACTGGTAGAAGCCCGCGCCGGTCTTCTTGCCGAGCAGACCGGCCTCGACCATGCGCATCAGCAGCGGCGGCGCCGAGTACAGCGGCTCCTTGAACTCCTGGTACATGGAGTCGGCAATGGACTTCACGGTGTCGAGGCCGACCAGGTCCGTGAGCGCCAGCGGACCCATCGGATGGGCACAGCCGAGCACCATCGCCTTGTCGACGTCGTCCTTGGTGGCGAAGCCGGATTCGACCATCCGGATGGCCGAGAGCAGGTACGGCACCAGCAGCGCGTTCACCACGAAACCGGAGCGGTCGGCCGAGCGCACGACCTGCTTGCCGAGCACATCGCCTGCGAAAGCCTCGGCCCGTGCGGAAACGGCTTCGCTGGTCTTCAGCGTGGTGACCAGCTCGACCAGCGGCAGCACCGGCACCGGGTTGAAGAAGTGCATGCCGACCACGCGCTCCGGGTTGGCGGTGGCGACGGCGATCTTCATGATCGGGATGGAAGAGGTGTTGGAGGCCAGCACGGCGTCCGGATCGGTGACCACCTTGTCGAGTTCGGCGAAGATGGCGGTCTTGACCTTCTCGTCCTCGAGCACCGCCTCGACCACCAGCTGGCGGTCGGCGAAGTCGCCGAGGTCGGAGGTGAACCGCAGTCGCCATGCGGCCTGTTCGCGCTCGCGCTCGGTGATCTTGCCGCTGCTCACGCCACGGTCCAGCGAGCGCAGGATGCGAGCGCGGCCCGCCGCTGCTAGTTCCCGAGTCTGTTCGTAGACGAGCACGTCGATATGCGCCCTTGCGCACACCTCCGCGATTCCCGCACCCATCTGTCCGGCACCGATGATGCCGACGCGCTGAATCTTCTCGCTGCTCACGTCCCGCTCCTGCTGGTTTTGTCTGGCTGTCGGGTGGCTGGTGGCGAAGGACGCTCGGATACGAGCTGGCCTTCGATGGTCCAAGGTATAGGGATGCCCTCCCGGCTGGGGCTGTTCAGCCGGGAGGGCGGTGTTGGATGGCCGCGCTCCGCGCGGCGTGTTCG
>NZ_BDBY01000295.1 GCF_001613225.1 Nocardia pseudovaccinii NBRC 100343 | reverse complement strand
GCTCCGTCGGGGTCGGTTCAGCGCCGAACGCTGGTACACCCCGGTGTTCGACCGACTCAGACTGAGCGATGGCCATCTTTCACTTCATCTCAGTGAAATTGACCCTCTTCGGTGGAACCCTTCAGGGCCGCCGTCGAGGTGTTCGGGTCCACGGTGGTGGCGATGGTGTCGAAGTAGCCGGCACCGACCTCACGCTGGTGCTTGATGGCGGTGAAGCCACGCTCGGCGGCGGCCTTGAACTCGCGCTCCTGCAGGTCGACGAAGGCGGTCATGCCCTCGCGGGCGTAACCGTAGGCCAGGTCGAACATGCCGTAGTTGAGCGAGTGGAAGCCGGCCAGGGTGATGAACTGGAACTTGAAGCCCATCGCGCCGAGCTCGCGCTGGAACTTCGCGATGGTCGCGTCGTCCAGGTGCGCCTTCCAGTTGAAGGACGGCGAGCAGTTGTAGGCCAGCAGCTGGTCCGGGAACTCGCCGCGGACGGCCTCGGCGAACTTGCGCGCGACCTCGAGGTCCGGCACGCCGGTCTCCATCCAGATCAGGTCGGCGTAGGGGGCGTAGGCCTTGGCACGCGCGATGCAGGGCTCGATGCCGTTCTTCACACCGAAGAAGCCCTCGGCGGTACGGGTGCCGTCCAGGAACTCACGGTCGCGCTCGTCCACGTCCGAGGTGATCAGGGTGGCGGCCTCGGCGTCGGTGCGGGCGATGATCACCGAAGGCACGTCGGCGACGTCGGCGGCCAGACGCGCGGAGGTCAGGGTGCGGATGTGCTGCTGGGTCGGGATCAGCACCTTGCCGCCCAGGTGGCCACACTTCTTCTCGGAGGCCAGCTGGTCCTCCCAGTGCACACCGGCGGCACCGGCGGCGATCATGGCCTTCTGCAGCTCGTAGGCGTTCAGCGCGCCACCGAAGCCGGCCTCGGCGTCGGCGACGATCGGAGCCAGCCAGTTCTGGACCGAGGTGTCGCCCTCGACCTTGGCGATCTCGTCGGCGCGCAGCAGCGCGTTGTTGATGCGGCGGACCACGGACGGAACCGAGTTGGCCGGGTACAGCGACTGGTCCGGGTAGGTGTGGCCGGACAGGTTCGCGTCACCGGCGACCTGCCAACCGGACAGGTAGATGGCCTTCAGGCCGGCGCGGACCTGCTGGACCGCCTGGTTACCGGTAAGGGCACCGAGGGAGTTGATGTAGTCCTCGTTGTTGACGAGATCCCAGAGGATCTCCGAGCCACGACGGGCGAGGGTGGCCTCTTCGACGACGGTGCCCTGCAGCTTCGACACCTGCTCGGCGGTGTAGTTGCGGGTGACGCCCTTCCAGCGCGGGTTGGTGTCCCAATCCTGCTGGATCTCCGCAGCGGTCTTCGGGGTGCCGGCGTTCGACATCTCTGACTCCACTTCTTCGTTTCGGTGCCCCACGGTCGAGCATCACTCGAACTGCTGTGGCGGCAATTTGCAGGCTTGCTAGGCCCATGGGGTGTACTTCCACACGATGGCACACCAGGAAATAGCCGTCTACCTGTTGCAAGTGCGAATCCGAGCTAGGTTTCGACTAGTCTTTGCTAACCTTGCGAAATTTGCCCGCGAATTGCAAGCGTGAAACCTACCCGCCGGTAGCGCTGACATGCGGTTTTAGCGTAACGCTCGTACTGTTTGAGATCGCCAGACGGGCTGCCATCCGACGCGCCCGGCATTCCGGGTTGTGAGCACCTTCACAAGCCTCCGTGTGGCCTCCGCCACCTCGAAATCGGCGCCGATGGTTCGATTGGCAGACCGCGTCCATCGCGGTCAGACGTTCCGCGTCCGAGAGGAGCCTTCATGCGGAAACTGTGGTTCGCCGTTGTCGTCATATGTGGTCTAGGCCTGCAACTGCCAGCGGCGAGCGCCGACCCGGGCGCGGTGGAATCCGTCGCACCGCTGGCCGCGGTGGCGACACCGCCCGGTTCGGCGAATTCCAGCCGCATCCTGTACGAGACGACCACCGCGAACGATGTCCCGACGGTGGCAGGTGCCGCGGTCTACTTCCCGCCCGGGGAAGCACCCGAGGGTGGTTGGCCGGTGATCGCGTGGGCGCACGGCACGGTCGGACTCGGTGACGACTGCGCCTACAGCATCGCCGGGCCGAGCGCGGTCGAGCGGGACTGGGCGTATCTGGAGACGTGGCTGCGGCAGGGCTATGCCATCGTCACCGCGGATTACGCCGGGCTCGGCACGCCGGGCGAACATCCGTATCTCAATGGCGTCGTGGTCGCGCACAACGTCGTCGACGCGGTGCGGGCCGCCACCAGGCAGTACTCGTCGCTGGCGAAGAAGTGGGTGGTCGTCGGTCAGTCACAGGGTGCCGGTGCTGCCGTCTACACGGCGCGCTACGCCTCCGAATTCGGCGGACCCGAACTCGACTACCGCGGCGCGGTCGGCACCGGCATACCAGCGTATATCCAGGACATTCTGTTGCCGCTCGGTCCGCATGTGCCGCCGGTGAAATTGTCGCCGCACTCGTCGGCGTATGTGCTCTACATCCTCAACGGCCTGCGAACCACCTATCCGGCGCTGAATATCGATTCGTATCTGACCGAGTCCGGCCGCGACTGGCTCGCCCGTGCCCGCGAGGCCTGCATCACCCCGCTCAGCGATGCGCTCGCGGCCGACGGCGTGGTGATCGGTGACCTGTTCGCACGTCCGCTGCTCGAGATCCCGGACCTGCACGGGCTGCTGACCGGATATCTCGGCCTGCCCGAATCCGGTTACGACAGGCCGCTGTTTCTGGGGCAGGGTTTGCGCGACACCGATGTGGTGACGCCGGAGACGCTGCGGTACGCCGCGGTGCTCGAGGCGAATCGGCAGCCGGTCACGCTGCACACTTATCCGGAAGATCACAGCGGGACCGTCAATGCGTCGCTGCCGGATTCGCTGCCTTTCGTGCGGAATCTGTTCGCCTAGACCGCCGGATGCACCCGGCGCCAGTGCTCGGCGATATCGATGCGGCGCGCGACCCACACGTCGGCATGCGACTGGACGTGGTCCAGGAACCGTTCCAGCGCGGCGAGGCGGGCGGGGCGGCCGACCAGACGGCAATGCAGGCCGATCGACAGCATCTTCGGACTGCCCTCCGCGCCTTCGCGATAGAGCACGTCGAAGGCGTCGCGGAGGTGGGCGAAGAATTGCTCGCCGCTGGGAAAACCCGCGGGTGAGGCGAAGCGCATGTCGTTGGTGTCGAGGGTGTACGGGACGACCAGGTGGTTCCGGCCGTGCACGGTGACCCAGTACGGGAGATCATCGGCGTAGGAGTCGGAGTCGTAGACGAAACCGCCGTGTTCTACCACCAGTTCCCTGGTGTGCGGGGAGTCGCGGCCGGTGTACCAGCCGAGCGGGGCCGCGCCGGTGAGTTCGGTGAGGATGCGCACGGCCTCGGCCATGTGCTCGCGCTCGGTGTCACGGTCGGTGAGCTGGTAGGACTGCCAGCGCAGGCCGTGGCTGGCGATTTCGTGGCCGAGTTCCCGAAAGGCGGCCACCGCCTCGGGATTTCGCTGCATGGCACGGGCGACGGCGAAGATGGTCAGCGGTAGGTCGCGGCGCTCGAAGGCGCGCAGGACCCGCCACAGTCCGGCACGGGAGCCGTATTCGTACAGCGATTCCATGCTCATGTGACGATTCGGAAAGGCTTGCGCGGGAGTAATTTCCGAGAGAAACGTCTCCGAATGCGGATCGCCGTCGAGCACATTGTGCTCCGCGCCCTCTTCATAATTGAGGACGAACTGAACCGCGATCTTCGCACCATCGGGCCACTGCGGATCCGGTGGCGTCGCACCGTAGCCGACGAAATCTCGTTCGCTCATGCTGTCTCCTGTGGGGGAACCCCCACACCCCCCGGAACTGCGGCGCTTCGCCCCTTGGACCTCCGGTCGGGCAAACCCCCGAGTTCGCCGTAGAGGCGCAGTCGCGCGAGCCCGCCGTCGGGGTAGATATCCAGGCGGACCTCCTCGACCGAGGCCGCCATCGGCGCGATCGCGAAGCGGTGCCTGGTGTCGGGCAGCAGTTCGGTACGCGGGAGCAATTCGAGTTCGGTGCCGTCGGTGGTGCGGCCGGTGAGCCGGGCCGAGCCGGGGCTGTTGCCGAGGAAGTACGACGTATCGATCTCGGCGAGGCGGATCAGGCCGGGTCCAGCCAGCCGGATGTGCACCCAGTCGTTGCTGTCGTCGCGGCGGCGGGCGGTTTCCCAGCCGTCGCCCATTTTTCGTGCCAGGCCGGGGTAGAGCAGCTGGTTCGGCGAACTGTAGAAGCGGTTGGAGCAGTCGAGGACCAGGGCGCCGTTTTCCAGTGCTGCCAAGTCCAGTGGGCCGAGACCGAGCAGCTTCGGATCGGGCCTGCCCTCGCCGTGTACGCGCAACCGGGCGACGCCGCCGTCCGGATGCATGGTGAGTTTCACATGGGTCCAACGGTTTTCGTTCTCGATCGCGAACGGATTGCGGCTGTCGCCGGTTACCGGGGCATGGTCGATCAGGGGCACCCAATCGTCGCGCTCGGCAATGGTTTCCGCGGGCGGATAGCCATCGATCTCGAGTGCGGAGACCGAAACCGCGGGCGGATAGTTGCCCTTGAACCAGGCGGTGTCCACCACGATGCCGCAGATCACGCCGGGCACGCCCAGGCGCACGATGGCCGAGTCGTCACCGGGGCGGCCGCGGTGCCTGCGGGTTTCCCAGCCGTCGTAGATCTGGCCCTTGTGTCCGAAGGTCGACGGTCGGTATTCCGACGGACCCGGATTGATCAAATTCTCCTTCTCCGCGAAGAATTCGTCATCGGCCCAGATGACCGATCCACCGAGCGGCCGCACCGCGAGATCGGGCAGCAGCGTGAAATCCGCGTTCAATGGGCCTCCTGCGTAGTCGTTCACACCGTCTCCTGCGGAATCGGCTCGCGCGCGACGAGCGCCCGCAGCACCTCGGGAGTCAGCACCGGCGCGAGCGCACGCAGTTCATCGGCGGTGCGTGCACCGCAGTTCAAGCCGCGTAAAACGGTGGCCGCCAAAGCTTCCGCGGTGGCGGGCTCGTCCATGACGCCGCCGGAGCGCCGGTCGAGGTAGGCGACCAGACGGGGAACCGCGACGTCGATGGCGCGGCGGAAGAATTCGTAGGTGGCCAGCCAGCGGGTGATCAGGTGGCCCGGATGCATATCCCAGCCCTGGTAGTAACCGAGGCGCAGCGCCCGGCCGACGAGCCGATGATGGTTGCGCAGTGCGGATTCCGGATCGCGGTCCGGCACGATCTGGGTGGAGCCGTCACAGATCCACACCCCGGTTTGGGCGGCGGCCACCTGCATGACCGACTTCGCGTAGTCCGCAGCCGGATGGTCGAGCGCCTGATCGGGCGCGGCGATACCGCACGCGGCCGTGTAGTCATAGGTGCCGAAGTGCAAAGCACTGCAACGGCCATCGGACCTGCTGATCATCTTGGCGATCGGGGCGCTGCCGTCGGCGGCGATAATCGCCTGCGGGCTCTCGATCTGGAGTTCGAATCGCAGGGTGCCCGCGACGAGTCCGGATCCGCGCTCGAGTCCGTCACACAGCGCGACCAACGCCGAAGCCTGTTCCGCCGCACGGATCTTCGGGACCGTGAAGACGAAACCCGTCGGCACACCGCCCGCGGCGTCCAGAACCAGCTCGAGGGTGCGCAGGGCGCGAATGCGTTCGGTGCCCGCCAGACCCTTCATCCGAATGCCGAGACTCGTCGGGCCACCAGGTTGCTTCGCCCACTCGGCGAGTGCCGTCCCCGCATTGGTGGCGGCCTCGTCCTCCTCGGCGTCCGCACGGAAGCCGTAACCGTCTTCGAAGTCGATGCGCAGATCCTGGATCGGCTGCTGTTCGAGTCGGCTGCGCACGGTAGGCAGCGCGTCGGTGCCGTCGATTCCGGCGAGCAGGTCGTGGTGGCGATCGAGCAGCTCTATCGCCGCCGCACCCCATTCGGCGGGGGTCGCGGCGGTGGCCCGGTCGGCCGGGACGTAGGCGGTGTGGATCGGCTGGACCCGGCCGTCGGGGCCCGGGTACCGGGTCCGCAACTCGGCGTCGACCGTGTCGAGCATCGCGTCGATGCGAGCGCGGACATTCCCGGGTAGCTGTGTTGGATTTGCGCCGTTCCCCGGCCCTTCGTGGTTACGCACGCTGCCTCCTCCGGGGCTGACGCTCGCGGCGCGGGATTCGAATTGCGCCGCTCCCGGGCCCTCCGTGGTTACGCACGCTGCCTCCTCCGGGCCTGACGCTCACGTCGCTGGGAACTCACCCCTGGTCTCCTTCCTGAAGGGCGCGCCAGATCCGGTCCGCCGTCATCGGCAAACCGGTCTGTCGTACCCCGACAGCATCGCGGATGGCGTTCGCCAGGGCGGGGGCAACCGGGTTGTACGGGGATTCGCTCATCGACTTGGCGCCCAGTGGTCCCAGGTCATCGGCGGTTTCGGCGAAGTAGACCTCGGTGTGTGGCAGATCCGCGAACTGCGGAATGTGATAGTGCCGCAGTGTCCGCGTAGTTACCTCGCCTTGTGCGGAGCGCATGTCCTCGTAGAGCGCGGTGCCGATGGCCTGCGCGACACCGCCGACCACCTGCCCGCGGCACTGCACCGGGTTGAGCACCGTGCCCGCGTCGGCGGCCTGGACCGATTGCAGGATGCGAACCAACCCGGTGTCGGGCTGCACGGCCACCCGGAATGCCTGCACATTGAAGCTGACCGAGCGCGGGCTGCCCGCGTGTTCGCCGTGGCCGGACAACTCGCCGTCGGCCAGCAGCTCGGCGGCGTCGATCAGCCGATCGCCGCAGCGGACGCCATCGGCCACCAGGACGCACCCCGCTTCGGCGCGACCGGTCAGCTTGGCGGCCCGGACCAGGATGTGCTCGCGCAACGCCACGGCAGCGGCGTAGGAGGCCTTACCCGCGACGGTGATGCCGGTGGACCCGAAGGCGCCGGTGTCGTAGCCGACGACATCGGTGTCCGACTGACGGATCACGATGCGTCGCACGTCGGTGTGTAGCGCAGTCGCCGCGAGTTGCGCGTGCACCGTGGTGGTGCCATTGCCGAATTCGACTGTGCCGACCCGGAGTTCGTACCGTCCATCGGGTAGGAGCGTGACGACTGCCTCGGAGCGGTGGCCGCGTGGCGGGATGGTGGCGATCATGGCGAGCGCCATACCGGTGCCCACCCGCCAGTCCGAACCAGGAGCGCGAATCTTGTTGCCGTGCAATAAAGCTCGTTCGGCGAGGTCTAGACATTGATCGAGGCCGTAGCTGCCGAAGTCCAGATCGCTGTCGCTGACTTCCGCGCCGACGAATGCGTCGCCGGGAACGATGACATTGCGGCGGCGGAATTCGAATGGGTCGATATCGAGTTCGCGCGCCAGTTCATCCAATGCCGACTCGACGCCGAAGATGATCTGTCCGAGACCGTAGCCGCGGAATGCGCCCGAGGGAACGTTGTTGGTGTAGACCGTCTTCGCCTCGACACGCTTATTGGCGCAGCGGTAGACCTCGATGGATTCGCCGACGCCGTGGAACAGCACGCCCGCGCTGTGATTGCCGTATGCCCCGGCATCGGCGAGCACGTCGATCGACAGTGCGGTCAGTATGCCGTCGGCATCCGCGCCCGCGGTGATCGCGACCCGCATCGGATGACGGCAAGTGGCGCTGGTGAATTCGTCGGAGCGGGTGAATTCGTATTGCACGGGTCGGCCGGTTCGCAACACGGCCAGTGCTATCAGATCCTCGGCCAGCATTTCCTGTTTGGCGCCGAATCCGCCGCCGACGCGCTTGGCGAATACCCGCACCCGGTCACGCGGTAGCCCGAATATCTGGCACAGTTCGTCGCGCACCAGGAACGGGACCTGCGTGCTGCAGCGGACGACCAGCCTGCCGTCGGCGTCCAACCAGCCGATACCGCCGTGGGTTTCCAGATGGACGTGCTGGCCGCGCGGCGAATGCCAGACGCCACTGACCACCTGCGCCGCCGCGGCGATACCCGCCGAAATGTCGCCGACCTCGCCGTTGATCTCAGCGATCAGATTGCGTTCGGCATCGGCGATGCGAGCCGAATCCGGCTTGTCACCATGCAGTTTCGGCGCTTCCGGCAGCAATGCCTCGGCCGGATCGAATACCGCGGGCAGGATGTCGTACTCGACCTGCAGGGCCCGGCAACCCGCGCGCGCGATATCCAGGCTTTCCGCCACTACGACGGCGACCCGCTGTCCGACGAATCGCACCGTGCGATCCAGCACGTAGGTGTCATCCGGGTCGTCGACTCGGAGTTCGTGGCGCGCAGTGGAAAAGGCGATATCAGGAGCGTCGGCGTAGGTGAGCACCGCATGCACGCCCGGCAGGTTTTCGGCGGCGGAGGTGTCGATGGCCACGATTCGCGCGTGGGGGTGCGGGCTCGGTAAGATAGCGATATGCAGTGGGCTCGTGGGCGGCGCTGTGGCGGCATCCACATCAGTGGCCGCATCCTGCGGACGGACATCGAAGGTGAACGGCTCTGTGCCCGTGACGACTCGCGCTCCGGCGGGCGCACCGACGTCGGTGCCCGCGTGTCCATGGGCGGCATTGTCCGGACGGACCTGCGCTGCGGCGCTGACCCCTGTGTCAGCTTCAGACCTGTGGATAGGGTCCTTCGCCTGGTCAGGCCCAACAGTCGTACCAACGCCCGGAGCGCTACTCCCCATGGTCAGGCAACCAGGCGTATGACCGCCGCCCGGTGCCGAAACATCGCCGCTCCCCACGGTCGCGCCACCACCG
>NZ_BDBY01000294.1 GCF_001613225.1 Nocardia pseudovaccinii NBRC 100343 | reverse complement strand
GCTCCCCACGGTCACGCCACCAGTCACACGAGCGCCTGGTGCCCAAGCGTGGCTTGTGCCTGTGGTCGGGCCCGCACCACATACTTCGGCGGCCTGCGAGGCCGTGTCAGGAGGTGTACCCAGTGCATCGGCAATGGTGCGATATCCGGTGCAGCGGCAGAGGTTTCCCTTCATGAGCTCCGGTAATGCCGCGGGATCCGGAGCGTTCGGGCCGCCGCAGCCGAGCCCCGCGGCGGTGACCACCATGCCCGCGGTGCAGAAGCCGCACTGGAAGGCGGCGGAGTCGACGAAACGCTGCTGGACCGGGTGCGGCACTTCTGGGGTGCCGAGGCCGGAGGCGGTGGTTATGGTGCGGTCGGCGGCGCGGTAGGCGGGAATGATGCAGGAGTGCACGGGGATTCCGTCGAGTTGCACGGTGCACGCACCGCAATCGCCCGCATCACAACCTTTCTTCACCGCGAAATGGCCGTTTTCGCGCAATAACGTACGCAGGCATTGACCCGGACGCGGTTCGGCCTGTACCGATTGACCGTCGACCTCGAATCTCATTGCCCATCACCGGCTTCGGTGCACAACTCGGCCGCAACCGCACCGGCCAGCACCCCGGCGACATGGCGACGCCAGTCCGGCGCTCCATGCGGATCGTCGAACCAGAGCGTCGGTTCGATGGCGGCGACCGCATCCCGCGCCTCGGTAGCACCGGGCGTCCCATCGAAATCCAGCACTATCGGCCGGGTCGTCGCCGCGGTTATGGTCAGCGCGCAGCGGCCGTCCACCTCACGTCGGCCCATCACAACCGCACCGGAACGACCGAGCGGAGCCAGCGCTATCTTCCGGAATGCAGTGCGCGCGTGCAGGCTTCGAAGCGGAACGGTAATCGATCGCAACACTTCACCCGAGCGGAGCACATTACGTCCCGGCCCGAGCACGAACTCCCGCAGGGGAATCCGCCGATCTGAACCATCCGGCGACCACACCAGCGCGACGCCGTCCAACGCCACCAACGCCCCCGACACCGCCCCGGCGGGCAACGACAGGCACACATTCCCGCCCACCGTCGCCGTCCGCCATATCTTGTGCGACGCCACCAACGCCCGGCACGCCTGCGCGAACAGCGCCGTCCCCGGCCACTGCGCCCGCAAGACCTCCAACCCCAGTTCCCGCCCGACCCCGGCCCCCGCCAACTCCGCCAACGTGCACGTGGCCGCGATCTCCAATCCCTCGTGCGTCTCGGTCAACGCGAGCCACCCCAGCGCACTGATATCGACCAGCCGATCCAACTTCTCCTGCGGTTCCGAGAACAAGAACGTCCCCCCGGCGAGCACTCCACAACTCCCGCCCACAACGGCCAGGTCGGCGCGCCCCCGCGCTACCACCACATCCCGAATCGTATCCAGATCCACGCCACACCTCGCTCCACTACCGCTGTCGCCACAGTAGAAGCCGTGGGTTGCCGCGATGTTGCGCGACAACCGCCCCAGGTTGCGCGGTCGTTACCCGCCGAATCGAGTACCCGCACCCGCCGAACCGCGCAGTCCGAGACATCTCTGTTCCAGTATCCAGCAATACTGTCTGATCAGGCCATTTGCCTTCATGCATGACAACTTGCCGGACCCGCCGAGCGGCCGCTTGCCCCTCGGACGAACAGCCGAGAGCCGATGCGCCAGCCATCCAAGTAGGCCAATGCGAGCGAGGCATCGCGGCGTCGGTGCGCCCACAGCCGGTGCGCCAGAACCTGGCCGATCAGCCCGAATCTCGGGGTCACCGGCAGGCCGCGATGGCTGCCCAGGTCCTCGGCAACCAGCCAGGACCGCAGCACGGCGGTCAGCGCACCGTGGTTGCGCTGCGCTGCGGTGATCGCGCCATGCGGCTGCGGCTGGCGCCGTGAAATCCACCGCGTCGCGATGTAGACGGCGGGCTGTCGGGGTCCTTGTGGAGACGGCTCGATCGGCCCGTCCAGCTCTCGCGCTCGGCCACAACTCTCGCGACCGCCGTACCTATCGACCGAAGCACACTGCGGCACTGGACTATTCAGTCGATCGTCCAGTGTGAAGACGTGCAGATCACATGATCTTCAGGGGTGTGCCCGGCGGTGGTTCCGCGATAGAATTCGAACATGTTTTCGAACAGTGAGGACACCGAGGCGCAGGCAGCCGGCGCGCTGCTCGCTGCGGTTTCCGAACTGCTCGAGCGGCCGTTGGTCGGATTGGCGGACAACGATGTGCTCGATCTGATGCGGGATGTGGAGCGATGCGCACGCAAGCTCACCGCGCTGCAGCACCGGCTGCTGGTCGAGGCCGATGAACGCTCGATCCCCGCGCACACCGGATCGAAGACACTGAAGCGGTTTCTGATGCAGACACTGCGGTTGTCGGGCGTCGATGCCGGAAGTCGGGTGCATGCGGCGCAGTGGGTGGGGGCTTCGCGCGATATGGGCGGAGAACAGCTGCCGCCGCAGTTGCCCTGCACCGCCAGCGCTTTGGCGCGCGGAGAGATTTCCGCCGACCATGTGCGGGGCATCGCGCAAGTGATGAACCGCGTTCCGCGCGGGGCGTCCACCGAAGACCGGGAGGCGGCCGAGCAGATCCTGGCCGAGTTCGCGCGGTCGGGTTCACCGGACGATATAGGCAAGATCGGCGACCGAATCCTGGCCCATCTGGACCCCGACGGCCGACTCACCGACAACCACGATCGGGCTCGCATGCGCGGAATCACGGTGGGTCGGCAACGGCCGGACGGGATGTCACCGATCCGCGGGGAGATCGATCCGGTGCTGCGGGCATTGCTGGATCCGATGCTGGCCAAATATGCCCGCCCTGGCGTATGCAATCCCGAAGACCCCGACAGCCCCGCCATCGACATCGACGCCGCGGATTCCACCGCGCTGGCCGAAGCGGCGCGGCGCGATCACCGCAGCGCCGCGCAGCGCAACCACGATGCGCTCACCGCCGTGCTGCGGTCCGGGCTCGTCGCCGAGGACCTGGGCAGCCATCGCGGCCTGCCGGTAACGACGATCCTGACGATGAAACTCGATGACCTGGAACAGATGTCGGGTGTAGCGACCACCGCCACAGGTGGGGTTGTGCCGATCCGGGACGCGCTCGCGCTGGCCGAGCGGTCGCAACCGTATCTGGCGGTATTCGATCATGCGGGGCTGCCGCTGCATCTCGGCCGGATGAAACGGCTCGGGTCGAGGTCACAACGGCTGGCGCTGATCGCCGCCCTGCGCGGCTGCTCACGCCCGGGGTGCGACGCACCGGCCAGCCTCTGCGCGGTCCACCACATCCTGGATTACGGCAAGGGCGGACGCACGGATATCGACAATCTGGTGCTGGCCTGCGACGCATGCCATGCACTCGTGCACGACGGCCCGGGCGGCTGGAAAACCGTTGCCGAGGGAAAGAATTCGGCGTTTTCGGGCCGCACCGCCTGGATTGCGCCGGAGCACATCGACCCCACCGGCACCCCGACGATCAACCATCGCCATCACGCCAACGAACTGCTCGCCGCCGTGCTGACACGCATCCACACCCGCAACGAACGCGAACGGGAAGCTCGCAGACGCCGCGAACGCGAACAACACCGGCAATGGCTGCGATCGCGATCCCAGCCGGAGACCGGCACCGCCGCATGTACCCATCGGCGGACAGCAACGGCTGCCCGTCGGGGCACCCGTGTGCCTCAGCAGTGCTCGGGGGTGCCGTCTTCCAGTGAAACGCATTCGCACCGCACAGCGCCGGCCAAGCGGCATCGCGCATCCGATATCACGTGATTGCGCACGGACGGGAGGAGAGGACAGGAGTTCGGCATGCCGCGGGCACCTGCTGGATCAACGACGGCCGCGGCACGTCCACCGTTGATACTTCTTCGCTCTTCCGCAGCGCGCTTCGGCGGTGAGGCCAGTGGAACATGAAAGAGGCACGGCCCCAGTCCAATACGAGTAAGACTGAGGCCGCTGCCTGTGGTCGGATCGGGGAGCCGCTACACCGTCGGCCAGGTGAACTCGCCGTCTTGCATGCCTGCCATGAAGGCGTCCCACTCGGCCGGAGCGAAGACCAGCGCCGGACCGGCCGGGTTCTTGGAGTCGCGAACGCCGACGCCGATGCCGCTAAGCCAGGCGACTTCCACACATTCCGAGCCGGCCTGGCTATAGCTGCTTTTGAACCACGCA
>NZ_BDBY01000293.1 GCF_001613225.1 Nocardia pseudovaccinii NBRC 100343 | reverse complement strand
CCAACGGCGAGATCAGTGTCGCGGCGATAGTGGTTTCGGTTGGACCGTACTCATTGAGCACCACACGGTCGCCGCCCCAGCGCTCGACCAGCTCGGTGCCGTAGTCCTCGCCGCCGACCATCAGATACTTCAGATCCGGTAGTGGCCAATGGGTGTGGTCGATGGTGGCCAGTGTCGAAGGTGTGACCAGGACGTGGCTGACGTGCTCGCGGTCGAGCAGTGCGGCGAGTTCGTCCCCGCCGTATGCGTCGTCGGGTGCGACGACCATGGCCGCACCAGCGGGTAAGGGCAGCAGCATCTCCAGCACCGACACATCGAAGCTCGGTGACGCCAGATGCAATGTCCGGGAGCCGGGTTCGACGCCCATCGCAGCCCGATGTGCTGCGGCGCAGTTGGCGAGTCCGCGGTGGGTGACCGCGACGCCCTTGGGGAGTCCGGTTGATCCGGAGGTGTAGATGACGTAGGCGATATCGTCGATCCGCAATGGACGAACCCGGTCGCCGTCGGTGACGGGCCGACCGTCTGTGGTCGGCTGGTCGTCGGAAGTGCCGGGGTTGTCCGATATCAACCAGTCCGTGCTGTCGGGTAACTGTGCGCGGACAGATGTCACGGTCAGACCGATTGCTGCTTTCGAATCGGTCATCATGTGGGTGGTGCGCTCGGTGGGGTGGGTCGGGTCGATCGGCAGGAAGGCGGCTCCCGTTTTGGTGACCGCCCACACCGCGAGCACGGAATCCGCGGAGCGTGGGATTCCGATCGCGACAATGTCTTCTGGTCCGATACCGCGCTGGATGAGCTGGCGAGCCAACCGATTGGAACGTTCATCCAGCTCTCGATAACTCAGCCATTGCCCGTCGCACACGATCGCGGTGGCGTCGGGATCGAGCGCGGCCGCAGCCGCCAGCAAATCGGGCAACGTGGTGGGCGGAGCCGACGGCGCACCGGACCGAGTCAGCAGATCAGCTCGCTCAGCGGGTTCGAGAACGTCGATCGCCCCGACAGGCACACTCGGATCGGTGGCGATCGACTCCAGAATCCGGATCCATCGATGGATAACAGAATCGATGGTCGCGGCGTCGAACAGGTCGACGGCGTAGGTGACCGCTATCGTCGCAGCGCCGCTGTCCTGGTCGGCCGACAGGAGAAACTGCAGGTCGATGCGGGATGCTTCAGCTGGCAGATCGACCGCCGACAGTTCGGGATCCGGCTCCATATCCCGCACCGCCAACATCACCTGGCACACCGGCTGCCGGGACCGCCGCGGAACGATGTCATCGAGCACCTGCTCGAACGGAACATCGGCATGTTCGAAGGCGTCCAGATCGGCTTGTTCGATGCGGCCGAGCAAGTCACCGCACGATTCATCGAGATCGATCTCGGTCCGTAGCACCGGAGTATCGACGAACCCGTCGGCGACCTCGTCGCGCGCGACCCCAGCGTGCGCGGTGATCGATGTGCCGATCGGAATGTCGGTGGTACCGCTCAGGCGGGCGAGCAGCACCGCCAGCGCGCCATGGATCGCGGTGAACAGTGACCAGTCGTGCTGGCGCGCGTACCGTTCCAAAACCGGAACCAGATCGGCACGCAATGGGTACCGTGCGGTCGCGGCTCGATTCGACGGCACCGCCGGGCGCGGTCGGTCGAACGGCAGGTGAAGCTCCTCGGGGAGATCCGCGAGCGCGGCTTGCCAGAACGCCAGATTCTCTTGGCGACGCTTGATCAGGGCGCCATCACGGATGCTGGCGGGGTGAATCTGCTCGAGCGCGGCGTCCGGATCGGCCGCGAACGCATCGAGGAACTCCCCGAATCTGGTGCAGTGTGCCGACAGTTCGGCGTCGGTATAGAGATCGGGATTGGCGAGAAAGTGCAGGATCGTGCGCGGCGGGTCCCCGGTTTGATACAGGTCGATCAGCAAATCATCGACCGGCCCCGAGCTGAGGATATGGAACTCCCCGCTCATGGATCCGAACCGGATCTCCTGGTGGAAGAACATGACATTGACAACCGGCCCCGCGAAACGTCGCTGTCCGCCGTGGTATCCGGCGGCCGCACGGATATCGGTGAGCCCGCACCGCTGGTGGCGCAATGCCCCGACCAGATCGGACTGCACCCGCCGCGTCGATGTCGCCGCGGTATCGCCCGGCCCCAGCGCGAGCGGAAGGGGTGCGACATTGACGAACATCCCGCCGGACCGCCGCAGTACGGCGTTGGTGCGGCCCGAAACGGGGATGTTGACCATGACCTCGTCGCGGCCGGTCATCCGGGCCAGATAGCAGCCGAATGCGGCGATCACCACCGCGGCCGGGCTCGCGTTCAGCGCTTTCGCGGAATCACCGATCCGCCGTACCGTCACGGGCGAGAGTTCGGCGGTCGCGACCGTACTGTCCGCGCGGGCAGCTGCGTGCCCGGCGACCAGACTGGACTCGTCCGGCGCATCGGCGAGTCTGTTCAGCCAGTATTCCTTGTCGTCGGCGAATCGCTTCGACTCCCGATAGCTGCGGTCGGCCTCGAAGAGCGTGCGCACGTCCGCCGCTTGGTTCGGCTCCGGTGTCCGTTCCTGTACCGCCGCCGTGTACAGCGCGGCGATGCGGTTCGCGATCAGCACTCCGGCGTAGCCGTCCAACGCGACATGGTGGATTTTGAGGTACAGCAGGTAATGATGGTCCCCGACCTGCACAATCGCCGATCCGAGCAACCGGTCCCGCGTCATGTCGAGCGGTCTGGTGTACTCCCGATGCATCCACTCCAAGCCAGCCGCAACAGGATCCGGCTCGCCGCGCACATCGATCAACGGCCCCGTCGTATGGAGCAACGGGTCGAACAACTGGTACGGCTCGCCGTCCACCTCTACCAGCCGCAGGTAGCCAGACTGGAACTCCTGGCCAGCTCGTATCGAGACTTCGCGCAGTAGATCGACATCGAGATCGCCACGCAACTCGATATATTGTGCCTCGCATATCGGCACATCCGGACTCAATTTCTGCGCCAGCCACAACCCACGCTGCCCAGCGGACAACGGTATCCGCGCTATTGCTGACACGTCCGGCTCGGTTACTCTGCTCGACCCCCGGTCGGGGCGAAGCTGTGGTCGCAGAACGGTCATTGAACTTTCCTCTAACCCCGACCACGGCCAGTCTAAGCCGAATCATTCGCCGATGTATACCCACATTCCGGAATCTGCACCGTGAAATTTTCACCCGATTCGCGGTGGCGACCTGCGGATCTCCCGACTCTCCTTCGAGAGGCATGGCGAATCGGCAGGCGGAATGCAACATGTTGCCACACAGGGACCTTCGCCCCCGGATCCCATGACCAAATACTCTAAACCACGATGCCGTGCGTGACGTATAAACCGACCGAATTGCAATACAAGATGCAATTCTATATAAATTCAATTCTCCTGTTAACACCGGACAGATGCATTGCGATCCTCGCTTTTATCGAAATTAGTGAATTGGTGTCGCAGAGATATTTCAGCACATCGATGCCGAACGCGCGGTGAGTTCGCCGCGCTGCGGATCGCGGGCGAGGTGTCGGCGCCGACCACGATCCGGTGGCCGCCACTGCCTGTCCGCATCAGACCAGGTCAGCGACATCTACCTGGACTTTTACCGGCCGCCGGACGATTCTGCTACAGTCTCGGACGTACCCTTCGGGGTCTGCCGATGTAGTTCAATGGTAGAACTTCTGCTTCTGGCACAACGGGATTCGGCACTCTGCGATCATCTTCGCTTACCTACTTCTACCAGCATGAATAGCTCATGGCTATCTTCTCTTGAATCATGCTGCGCCGCACCGGTTTCGGGTGGATTCGGCTGAAAATCAGGAGTAAATACGGAGTGCCGTACGGTCCTTGCCGCAGCCGCGCGAGGCACAGCGAAGCCCCGGGCAAGAGCCGAAGCCCGATCTAGGTGTTGCGGGTGATGACGTTGTAGTCGTTGCTTCGGTTTGATGCGGGTGGGTTGTTAGGGTGTCGGGGTGAGTTCTCCGGAGGCGTCCAGACGGTAGCCGCTCGGCCTGTGGCCGGGCGGCGTTGTGAGTGTGGTTCCCGCCACCGGTCGTTCAGCGACCGGTGTGGTTCGGGTATCTCGCAGCGCCGGATGATGTCGATCTCCTGCTCTCGGGTGATAGTTCGCCCGATTCTGCAACCTATCTCGGGTGCCGTGGATATGACCGTGGCGCCCTGTATCCGGGGAGTTCTTTCCTATGCCCATTGTGGTATTTGTGCTGGCTGTTGCGGTTTTCGCACAGGGCACGTCCGAGTTCATGATGTCGGGACTGCTGGAGCGGATCGCGGCCGATGCCGGGGTCTCGCTGGGTGCCGCTGGCCTGCTGACCTCGCTGTTCGCTGCTGGCATGGTGGTGGGGGCGCCGGTGATGGCGATCGCGTCGGGCCGGTTGCCCGTCAGGTATTCGGTAACAGCGTTTCTGGGGTTGTTCTGTGCCGCTCATGTTGTCGGTGCTGCCACATCCGAGTTCGCGGTGCTGCTGGTGACTCGCGTGGTCGCGGCGGTCGCCAATGCCGGGTTCTTGGCGGTCGTGCTGGCTACGTTGCCTAGGTTGGTCGGTCCGGCGCTGATCGGGCGCGCGAGCGCGGTGGTGGTGTCCGGGGTAACGGTGGCCTGCATTGCCGGGGTTCCCGCGGGCACGTTGCTGGGGCAGGTCTGGGGTTGGCGTTCGGCGTTCTGGGCCATCGCCGTCCTGAGCGCGGCAGCGCTTGTGCCGGTCTGGGTGATGCTCGGTCGTGACGTGCGAGAGGGTGATATGCCGGACGGGCAAGCACCATCGATCCGGTACGAGTGGTCGGTGCTGCGGCAGCGGCCGGTCCTGATCGCCGTCGTTGCCGGGGTCCTGGTCAACGCCGCGACTTTCGCTGGATTCACCTATCTGGGCGCCATCACGACCGGCATCGCTGGGGGTAGCCCGTGGGTTCCAGTGGTGCTGGCCTTGTTCGGCGTGGGCTCGTTTCTCGGAGTGATGGTCACCGGTCGTTACAGCGACGGTCATCAGCGGCGGATCATCGTCGCCGGAACGGTCGTGCTCGTCGGAGTCTGGCTGCTGGCGGTTGTGGCCGCGCATGCGTTGATCGGGGTGATGGTCATGTCGGTGGTGGCGGGTGCGGTCGCGTTCGGTGTCGGTTCGACGCTGATCGCGACGATCGTGCAGACCGCCGCACCGGTTGCTCCGCGCATCGCCGGCGCGTTGGCGACCACCGTTTTCAACATCGGTGCTGTCCTCGGCCCTGTCACTGGCGGTCTGCTCGTCGATCGCACCGATCACCCCACCACGGCATTGTGGTGCAGTGCCGTCTTCACCACGGCTGCGGTAGGTGTTGCCGCGATGGGGCAGCGGCGGCGCATCGCGAGCACAGTTGAGCAGGTGCGCGCAGATGCAAGCTAATGCCCCGTTGTCGGTGGAAGGTCGGCGACGGCTGGTCGATCGGTGCCGGGACCGCTACAGGTGTCATCGTGCGGATCGAGAAGTTGCGGCGGGAACGCACGCGGGGACACCGGAATCGTGACCGGTTGCACCGATGGCTGCAAACTGTTCCCTGGCGTCGCCCGGGGGTTAGAAGATGTGCCATCGCTGTTGTTGGTCGCCGCTGCGCAGAGAGTCGACGCGGTGGGTGAACTCCTGAGCGTGTTGCGGGCTGACGTCGATGATCTGCATGAGCCAGGTGACCATGGTGAGTTCTCGGACAGCGCATAGGACGCGATACTCGGGGATGCCGGTGACGTCGTAGCCGTAGGTGTCGGCGAATGCCTGATAGGTGGTGCGGGGCAGGCCGAATCGGTCGACGGTCATGGCGACGGTGGTCAGGTCCCACTCCCGGGGACCACGGGCGACGGCTTCGAAGTCCGACAGTATCGGGCCCGAAGGAGTGGGAATGACGTTGTTGATGTGCGCGTCTCCGTGGATCACGGTGTGCGGGGTGGTGAGTTCCAGTTCCGCGTAACGGGTTCGGAGTGTGTGGTAGAGCTCGGTGAGGAACTCGACTGCGGCGGGATCGGCGTTCCCGGGATTGGCCAGCCGAGTCGGGACGGCGCTGAACGGGTCGAATGTCGGTAGCGGAAACTCGGGTTCGGGCAGGGTGTGGAAGTCACGAAGCAGGGCAGCCAGCTCGACCTCGGTTGGTTCGCCGGTGATGTCGAGCAGCTGCCAGAAGGTGATCAGGCGGCCGTCGGTGGGGATGAGCTGTTCGAATTGTTCGGCTACGCGGACGGCTGGGAAGTCGTGTCGGGTGAGCCACCGTGCAACGGCCAGTTCCTTCTCCACGCGCGCTCGGCGTTGCTCGCTGCGGGCGATGCGGGCGACGACATCGGCGTGCGGGAGCGCGTAGATAGCGTTCTCGCCCATCCGGATGAGCTGTGCGTCGTCGGTGGCTACACCGAGGCGGGTAGCAGCTAGTTCGAGGGCGCGGCGGGCTGTGGTGTCGGAGAAGGGGGCGTCGAGGTCGACGGTCATCTGCGCGAGTCTAATTCGGTTGGGGTGGATGGGTATTGGGTTCGTAGCCGAGTGCGGCGCGTCGTTCGGCGATCAGTCTCTGCCATCGGCTGGCCGCGGTGTGGGGTCCGTCGATCCAGTTTGCGCGCCGCAGGTCCGGGTAGGGTTCGGTGCCGTCGAAGAAGTGGGTGATTTCGACGAGGTATGCGTATTCGCCGTGATCGACGCTGAGGTGGAGTTGATCGCGGGCTTCGTGGAGTTGGTCGTTTTCTGCGCGTAGAGCGTGGTGGAAGCAGCGGGCGAACCGGATGTATGCGAGTGCGGACCCGAGACCGGCCTCGGTGGCGTCGCGTTCGAGCTCGCTGGCGCGGGCGGGCACGTGCGCGTCCGAGCCGGCGTCTCGTAGCAGGCGGGCGGTATGAACCTGTGTTTCCGACCAGTTCTGCTTGACGTTTTCGAGCAGGTTATGGGCCAGCTCGATCTGCTGGTCGGCGCGAGTGTGGTCACCGAGTGCCGCGGCGAATGCGAGCCCGGCTTGGGCGAGTGCAGCATGTCCGGGGTTGTGGTCGGCGAGTGCCAGTTCGCGTGCGGTGCCGTAGGTGGAGCATGACAGCGCGAGATCGCCTTGGGTCCACCACAGGTGGCCCAGTGCCCGGTAGTAATGGGTGTCGTGGTCGAGTGCCTCGATGGTGTCGAGGGCGGTCGGGAAGTCTCCGAGGTGTCGGGCGATGTGGGCGAGGCCGCGGCGCGCTTCGCCGGCCATTGGACTGCGTCCGGCCGCGACATGGCTCATGTGCTGCGCCGAGGCTTCGTGGCGTCCGAGATGGCGCAGGCTTTCACCTAGGAAGTAGTGCGCGATATCTTCGGCGGATTCCGGCAGGACACCGAGGTTCAGAACGGCTTCGAGTTCGTCGGCAGTGTCTTGCCGGTGTGCGCGTTGCCCCCGGGATACCGAATGCAGGACCCGAGCCAACGCGACTGCGGCGCAAGGAGTGTCGGGCTCGTCGTCGCTTCGAGTACGGGGATCTGGGATGTCGATGGGCTCCCAGACCGACTCGATCACGTACCGCCACGCGGCGTCGATGATCCAGCCTGGTTCGAGTTGGAACTCGCAGGCGATCTGTAGTCCCTGTGTCAGACAGGCCATCAGCTGGCGTCGATGTTGGTAGCCGCCCGGCGCGGGCATCTGGGTGCCTACCGCGTCGAGGGTGCGTTGCGCGGCGCGGCGCCAGTCGCTCGGCGACCAGCGGTCTTCGCTGGTTGCGTCGGCTTCGCGGACGGCGGATCTGATCAGATCGTGGAGCCGATACGGCCATGGCGCGGCGGGATCGTTACCGATGAATGGTCTTTCGACGAGGTTGAGCGCGGAGGCGTCGCTGTCCAGTCCGGCTGCGGTGGTGGACAGGTCGACGGTGAACGAGTCCAGCAGGGTGACCGTCCGCAGGACCGTGCGTTCTCCCGGGGTCAGGTCACGCACGATCCGGGCGACCAATGCCGGAAAGTCATGATCGAATTCAGCTGGTCCAGGCACAGTGCCGGTACGGTTGAGGATGTCGAGGAACCGCATCACGGCAAGGTCGAGGAACAGCGGCAGACCGTAAGAGCGAGAAGCGATCTCGGACCTCACCTCTGGCGGAATAACCGCTTCGTCGTTGCGGGTCAGCCGGGTACACAGATAGTGCTCCCGATCGTCGTCAGACAAGAAACCGACCAGATGCTGGCGGGGATCCGCTGACGCCGCCGGTGCCAGCTGCGGCCACGAGAACGGTCCGGCTTGGTCGAGTTGCCCCTCCAGCGAGGGGGCATCCCACTGCAGCCGGTTGCGGCCGGTGACGATGAACAGGGCATTGGGCATCAGCCACACCATCCGTTGGAACAGCCGCTCGAGGTCTCGGTGACTGCGGTCCCCGACCTCTTCGAAGGTGTCCAACAAGACCACCAGCACACCAGAGCGATCGACCGGCACCTGCGCCAAATCCCACGCGAGCAGATGCGGGAAATAGCTCAGAGTCTCCGTATCCTGATCGGCTTCCAGCAGGTCGGCCAACCTGGTGCAGCGCGCCAAGGCCCGCACAGCACTGCGTCGCTGCCGCAACGCTCGCACGATTTCGCGCACCGCGGTGGTCGCGGCCACCCCGGCCGCGGTCGGCAACGTCAACGCCTGAACGACATCCTCAGCGACCGCACGCATCTGCTCCCGAAGATCGGTCACCTCACCTGCCCGGCGCAGAAATCCGTTGCGGCGCAGATGTCCCTCCAACGGATCACCAGGATGATTGACCTCCCAATACCGCCGGAATGCAAGATCGAACGCCCGCATAGGATGCCCGACCCGCGCCACCGCCAACCGTATGGCCAGGATGACATCTTCGAACTGGGCTCCGCCTTGGCGCGACAGATCGATCCGGATCGGCAGCACGCGGCCGACCTCGGCAGGTACGGGCCCCCATTCCGTGCCCACGGACTCCGAACCAGTCGTCAGGCGCATTTCCAGCCGCTTGGACAGAGTGGTTTTCCCGATGCCGCCGACACCATAGAAGACGAGCACATTGCGGCGCGGAGTGGCGAAATCCTCCACACTGAATCCCGGCGCTCGCACCGCGGCCCAGTGCGCCAGCAGACTGTCGGTCGTCGCCCGCCACTCATCATGGCGATTGGCGAAAACGTCCTGCGCGTCCACGCCGTCGCGTCCCGGGCTGAACAGCGAGCGCAGATCCGATTGCGGTGACACCGTGAACCCCCTGACACCAGTGCTTACAGGACCGCCTGGGCGGCCTCACTGCATTGTAAGATGCACATCCATCCCTGGACAACGAATCCTGTAGTGTACGAACAATTTTGGCGGCACCGTTGCATGCACCTGTCCTGGTCAGCGGTGGCTTCGCCTTGCTGTTCCGCCGACCCGATCGGCTGCGGCGAGCCTCTCCGATGAACTCGCGATTCACCTGCTTTCACGCTGCGCCTCATCCCGCCCGACAGCAAGAACGGGTGGACACGGGGCGCCGACTACGCAAATTGGCGTCCTCGGTGCCTCCGGCCGTGCGACGGGGATCGTGGGCACTGGTGCACGCACGAGCCTCAACGGTTGCACCGAGCCGGGCTCCTGCTTGCCGTCTGCGCACTTGGACAGATACGCAGTTGCGGAGGCGATTTCATCTCCGTCTTTCATCTTGCTCACCCACCAGTGAACTCGTCAGCGGTTGCACTCCCGCAACTCTGATACAGAAGCCCCACGCCTGCTGGGGAACCCGAGACCAATCCGTACGTTATCGGTGGAGCCTTCCGAGCTCCCAATCCGAAGGCCATGGCCGGGACAACGACAGTTCGTCGAGAGATTTCATGTGGTAGTCCTTATGCGGGCCGTCTGGACTCCATCCCTTGAGGTAGGGACGCAGATCATCGGCGGCAGGCTCGATGTCGAAGTTGATTTCGCCCAGCGCGGCGAGACCTGTTGTCGGATCGAGACGTTCGGCTAGCTCTCGTCCGCCTGCACTCCAATTGCGTAGATTGACAGCCAATTTCGGATCGCCATCCTGCTCGGCAACCGCGGCGGCGCTGTCGAGGACGGTGCAGATTTGACGGAGTTCTTGCGCGTCCCGCCATGCGCGAAGGGCAGCGACCAATGTTCTTCGTCGCAGCATGGCTGTTGCCTTCGGTCGGGCATCAGCCAATGCCGACTCCCACTCCCGCTGTTCTTCGGCTTGCTGCCGTTCCCATTCCGCCAGCTGCGCCAGGTGCTTTCGATGGTCTTCCTCACGCTGACGCTCGGCTCTGTCGAAGGCGGCTTTGACATCGTTGATGATGTGGCGAACCCGCCGTTCCAGGGGCGAGCGCTTGTCATCTGTCCAGGTGTTGGAATTGGTGTTCCACGACGAGCCGATCGTCAGTCGTAGCTTTCCTGTCGGTTTGACTCCGTTGTACGAATACTTGATCTGCCACCGATCTGCCGGGTGCCCACGCGAGTCGACATAGTCCTCGACGAGGCTCAGGTCCCATTGCGCCATGCCGATGCGGTATCCGAGTTTGGCGTATTGGCCGCGGCGCGCGATGCGTACTTCCTGGTCGTGTTTGGCGGCTGCGTTGTTGAGTTCGAGGAGGAACCGCACCGCGCGCTCACGCTGGCTGTCACTGACCTGAATCGCCGCGGGATTCTCGGTGAGCAACTGGCGTAGGTCGTGTACGCCGAACTTCGGCTTCCGTGCTCTCAATCGGACACGGTTCCAATCGGTTTCGTCAGGTTTGTCGGCATCCAGGAGACGCACGATGATGTCGCCGCTGGACCGCCCCGTATACCGGAGAACCCGCCCCTTCGGCACGAGCCCGCTCTGTTTGGCGGCGTGAACCGCGCGCCGGTAGGCGGCTCGTGTTTGCTCGTCCGGTTCCGAGATCCGAACGGTTTCATTGGGCGCCTTACGAATACGGTCGATCAACTTCTTGGCCTCCGCCGTCTTGGTCGCGAAGCGACCCGTGGTTGACACCCCCGCCTCGGGATGACGGCCATGCGTGAGGTAGTACTTGCCGACGTCGGTGATGCTGGCGGTGAACACACCCGCGCGTTTCGCGACGGTAATCAGGCCACGAGCCTGGAGGGCATATGCGGTCGTTCGCTGCGAAGCGTCATCCGGTTTGCTCAGGGTGTCACCGTCCGCGATTCGTTCCAGGAGATCGGCTTGTCGGTCATTGATCGGATCGCTCCGCCGCACCATGGGCACTATGGTGCGCGCACTGTCGCTGAGATGTCTCGGAATTTGCCGAATCGAAAGCAGTTACGACTGGCGCCCGAGACACTCGTTGCATCGACAGTGAGGAGCCGACAATGAACATCGGCGACGAGTGGATTTACCGGCTACGCGACCGGGCCCCATCAGAGCGGGTTCGCATCCTCGCGATCGAGCAGCACAAGCAGCGAGTGCGGGTCGACATCGAGTTCCTCGACGGAGAGAAGAGCGGAACCCGGGAGAACATCCCAGGCAATCGACTTCGGGGGCCATGGTGCGGCGTCGAGCAATTCGACTGGACGATGTCCAACTGGGAACGCCTGCAAGACGAGTACGACCTCACCCAGGCAGAAGAGTATGCGATCGACCAGGTCTTCGACCTTCTCGTCCCCGAAGAAGTCGCGACCTGCGATCTCCGCCCAGCTAAGTACGCGGTAGAAATCTACAGCCGTGAGAAGTTCGAGGAACTGCTGGGCACACCACTCGCCGAAATCACCTCCACTGCAGCATCATTCGACCTCGACGCTGCCACGATCTTCTCCGCAGTCGGCGCTCTCATGGCGGCCGAACTTATCTGCCATCACAACCCAATGCCAGTCCTGGACTGGGTGATGGAAGAAGAGAAACAGCAACGAGAAAGCTGCAAGCGCGGCCGAAGCTACCAGGCACACGACGGCTCCGGCGAGCGAACATCGGACCCTGAGTGGGAATACCAGTGGTACCTCCGACACGACCGCCCTGTGCACGAACTGCTCCGCCAATGGTGCGGCCATCGAGCGGTCACGCTCCAAGAACGGCTGGTCGCGGCCGAAGCAGAAGTACGCCGACTCGATGTCCTCGTTGCCCGTCTGATCGATATCGTCAAGGAGCACAACGGCATGCTGGCCGATGTCCTGGAACGACAACACGAAGAAGAACGCATCCGTCCCGAAACAGCCCGCCCCATCGTGGACCGGCCACTCAACCTGTCCGAGATCCCGGTCCGCTACATCAAGGTCCCCCGCCGACGCTGGTGGTAAGCGCGTCGCGCATCACGCAGCCGAATGTCGGGGGTAGCCCGAGGTTTTGACCCAGCCCCTCTTCGCCGACCGAGTCGATGATGTGCTGGGCGATTGGTCGTATTGACGCGATCGTGACATCGATTCGGAAACTCTCGGCGCCGAAAGCGCGTGATCGTGCCGTACTCAATACAAAGGATGCGGCTCGTCGCTATCGTTGAAGTGGGAAACCGAGGACGCCCTGTGCGTCGTCGCAGCTTGTGTGCAAGGGGGGCTGTGGTGTCAGCAGGAACGTCGTCGGGCTTGTTGGACAAGGTGCGAGCGCAATCGGTGTTCAAGCACCAGATCCTCGACAGTTACATCACGCCTTTCGTGAGGATGACGGGGAGTCGACCACAGGCCGGAATCCGTGTTGGGGAACAGAACCGAGTTGTCCTGCTTGACGGTTTTGCTGGCCGTGGTCGGTACCCAGACGGCAAGCCCGCCTCGGCTGAGTACATGCTCCTGGCTGCGCAGAAGGCGAAGAGCGCGCTGTCGGTTGAAGTCGTTCTCGTTGAGAAGTATCGGCCGTCGTACGAAAACCTCACGCAGGTAACTGCTGAGTACCGTGCCCGGGGAGTGCTCGCTGACGCCCACCATGGACAGGTCGAGCAACATCTCGACGATGTGGTGAATCGGGCGACCGGCGTGCCGTTGTTCCTATTCCTTGACCCCTGTGGCCGCAACGTCCCTTTTGAGGTGTTGGTTCAGGCGCTGAGAAAGCGTCGGTCCAAGTGGCCACCGACCGAGGTGCTTTTGAATATCAGCGCTGATCTGACCCGTCGAGCCGCAGGTGTTGCTGTGAAAGAAGAGCTGAGCAGTCATGCAGTGCTCGGACATGTCGACACGATGTGCGGCGGGGATTGGTGGCGTCAGCGGGCAATGGAAGCGCGTGTTGCCTCCGGGGAGGAGTCCTGGGAGGCGGCCGCTGAAGCAGTCGTTCAGGGATACGCCACACTGCTTGGTACGACAGCTCAAATGCATTCGGTTGTCGTTCCAGTTCGGCGACAACAGCATCATCAGCCGATCTACCACTTGGTGTTTCTGACCAGGAGTGATTACGGGCTGTGGGTCTTCGGCGATGCTGTGGCTACAGCACGGCAGAAATGGCTCGAAGTCCTTGGGCCGTCTGACTCGGAGCGAGCCGAGATGCTCTTCGATGTCGGTGTCGACTACCAGATCAGAACCGAGCAGGAGGCCGGACTGCAGGCGATCAAGGCAAATCTTCTTAAGCTGGCCGATCATCACAACCGTGCGCAGTTGGTCCAACATACGACGGAAGTGTTCGGAGCCTATTACGGTGTGGCGCAGGAGAAGCTGGTTCGTAGAGCTGCACGCGAACTCGACAAGCAGGGGCTGATCACCCTTGACGCGACCGCGAACCAGTTGCGCAACTGGGTGATCGGACCTAGGCAACAACCGTAGACACGGCTGGCATACTGTCCCAGAGTCGGCCGTCGAGTTCTCGGCCCATCGCTTTCGGTGTCCGCCCGCCCCACTGCTTGAAGAAGAACGGCACGTCGGCCTCGTCGCAGGCGTCGCGAATGCCGCGCACCCACTCCGGATCCATCGAGCGGTGACCCACGCCGGATTCGCCGCCGGCGATCACCCACCCGATGCCGTCGAGCACCAAACCATCAAGTGAGCCGAGCAGAGGCTCGCACGACAGGAACCGCACGGCCGCGGGCACACTCCGTAGATGATCGACTCGGTCCAGATAGTCGGCGCTCTCGACCGAGACTCCCATCCAGAGGTTGCCGGGCCACTCCAATTGCTCGGCAAGGCGTTTCAACCGCAGCGATCGTTTGGTGAGTACCTGGTAGGTGTGCTGAGGCGTCTCCCTCATTACGTCGAATACGTCCCGGATGAAGCCGATCGGTACCTTCGCGTGGAACAGGTCGGACATACTGTTGACGAAAACCACGCGCGGGCTACGCCAGCGCAGCGGAATATCAAGCGCTGCTGGGTGGATCGTGACTCCGAACCCTGGTCCGGAAGTGCGAGGATCGCCATCGTTCTGATATTTCTCCGCGCCCATCGACTTCAGTCGCTTCGCCAGAGTCATCGCGTAGCAGTGGTCACACCCGAGTGAGACGCGATCGCACCCGGTGACTGGGTTCCATGTCGCCTCGGTCCATTCGATACTCGACTTGTCCGCCATGACACCTCCCCTCTCGATTGGTCTTGACAGTACCTTCGTAACGACGCTGTGTAGTGGTTGCCCGCGATCTCGAAGCGCGACAACGACACCTGACGCCTGTGACCCCCAACGAGGTCCAGACAAATTACCCACCAGTCCGCATCATTCGAAATTACGTTCGATTGCCGACAGTAGTCCACCATGGCCCATTTACACTGATGGATAGCGGTTTTCCGATTGCGGTTGACAGAATCTCATCCCGTCGAGAAGTCGCGATCGGCCGAAGTAAACTCGCCAGGGCCCTGACGGTCCGCGCCAGGACTGCTACCGGAACACCGTTGAGCAGCTGAAGTTGATCAGCCTTCGCGCCATAGAGATTCCTCCGTGCAAGTGGCGGAATGACGAGACGCCATCATAGACCGATCGACACTGGCTACACCGCCGGTGACCGATGCGCTTGGCCTGGCAGCGAGACCCAAGACTGTAGCCCGCCCAGCCCTGCAGGACTTTTTGGGTGATATCAATCGACCCCGGGTGATTCGATCTTGAACTCGTCCGGGTAGAGCCGCAGAGGGCTCGGCGGGTGTTCTTCCGATATCGGCAGCAGCGGGTAGTCCGATGGGCGAAATTGTCGGGGGCGGTAACTCCCGCCGAAGACGATCATGACTGATCCGCCTACACCGTTCTGTCCTCGTGTCGGGTTGGCGCGTCGACCTGCATTGAGCAGTTCGTGGATGTCCCGTCCGTCGTTCCCCACAGTGATCGTGCCATCATGAAAGAACTGCACGAAGGTGCCATTGTCAGCGCAGACGGTTGCAGCTAGCTCATGCGCGAGTGCGGGATTGGTCACGATCTCGAAGTCAGGGCGTTGCTGGCCCCGGGTTGCCCCTGGCACATCGAGCTGTTCACCAATTCTGATTCGAACCATTTCGCCGAGCGCGGTAGATCGTTCCCGGTGCCCGACTGTCCATAGATGCGTTGTCGACCAGATCTTGACGCGGCCGTCGTGGAACAGAGACACCCGGTCCCCGTGAGCGTTGCCGATCAGATGCTTCTCGTTGTTACTGGACACCATTGCCGCCACGGAAGAGTTCGGCTGTTTCGGCGGGCCAAAAATGTTGTGGGCCTGGCCAAGCCTGGCAGATCATCTCGGTGAGGTGCGCAGACCGTTTGAAGATGTCGTCTTCGGTCCAAGCATCTCGATGGGCATCGAGCAGTTCCTTGTTCAGGACCAGAACACTGAACTTGCTCAGAAGCGAATGCTTACCCATGCCCGCCTCTTTGCCAGTTGGAGCCACTTGCATTGCCTGCTCGTCGGTCCATGGGCGGTGCGACAGCGACCCGTTGAGCTTCTGGGTGACCAAAGTGAGGTTGCCGAGAGTGTTGACCAACCGGTCGCGAGCACCTGCGGCCTTGTCATCTAGGGGTGGTCGGCCATCCCAGAACTTGCGCCAGGCTTTTGGCATCACGTGTTCGATCTGCAACGCATTGTCGACGCTGATTCTTTCGTGACGTTCTGTGCGGAGCAGATGTTCGACGCCTTCGAGGACGACCCGCAGCCTTGCTTGTCGGATATTGCCGTACATGCGAAGACCGGGCAGTACTTCCCGAAGCTCCTCGTCGGTTGGCCAGCGCCTAGTCTCCGCCGTCTGCGCTGAAAGGTAGCGCGACACTATGTTGCCAACTTCTTGGGGCGGAACTCCCTCGACGATGCCGAGCGTGGAGACCATCAGGCGGTTAACGTCGCTGCTGGTGTAGCGAAGAAGGGTCCGGCGAATCACCCAGCTCTCCAACGCAGTGAGCGCCAGCTCGACTTGGTCGTCGGGAATACGGTGATTGTCGGAGAGCAACCACATCAGAAGTGGCGTGGTGGCGGCGAGTTCGAACTCTTGGATGACCCGCCGATAGAACTGGCCGGCCGCGGTCGAGGTCGGCATCTCGGCCAACGATCGAAACTGCTCTGCATCACGCTGCAGCTGAGTGAGCAGTTCCTCGGCATACTCGACGGTGGCCATCTGGGTATCGACGTACTCGGTGAAGCGACGGAACGTCTCATCGACCAAGATCTCGTCGCGAGTCCGCATCGTCAACCAATATTGCAAGAACACGTCAATCCGCGAACGCAGGTGCCGCCCCTGCGCAATCTCTTCACGCCACCAGTCGTCATCGAACTCCAGCCAGAACCGGTCCGGCCACGTGTTGACATCGGCGTGCAACTGCTCGCCCCGTTGGAAGATCCAGTTCTTGATCAGGTCAGCTTTGAGCAGCGGGGTGCCACGATCGTTGAGCGTCTCGAAGATCAGCTGATCGTCATCATGGCCAGATAGGTTTATCGCTACCACGAGAAGACGAAATTGCAGGACATCCGTGAGTGCCTGTACCCGCTCGGACTGCGTCCCCACCAGGCCTCGGTCATGGTCATCGCGCACGCCCGTGATCCAGATGTGGATCTCGTTGCTGAAGAAGCGATGCGCTTCGACGACACGGTGATCGTCATATCCGCCGACGTCCGCACCGGACATGACCGCGGAGAAAGCATCACGATCCGAGCGGGACGGGCGCAGCTTGAATTGCTCGGGCTTGTTGCGAAACCTCTTGGCGGAGTTGACAGTCAACTCCGCCAGTGCCTCACCCTCGTCCTCGTACCCCAGATCCGCCAGCACCTTCTGCGCCGCATCAAGTAGCACCTGCAGCGTCGTCGTTCGCTGCTGGCCGTCGATCACCGAATGCCGTGTTACATCACCGGTGCTGGCGGGCTTCGACTTGAAGACGATCGCGCCGAGGAAGTGCCCGCTAATCGCGTCCAAGGCGTCCTGGTCATCACCTACGGCCAAGACCTTGTCGACTACGCGAATCACGTCCTGCCACAACGGTGCCCACTGATCATCCTCCGACCACACGTAAGGTCGCTGAAAGACTGGTATCTCGTAGTGAACCGCACTGTCGAACAACGCTTTCGGTGCCAGCGCATCCGCTTTCATTAGGCCGAACTCCTCATCCCAACCATGGCCACCGGGGTGCCGCCCAGCATAGGACGATGATCGGGCACCTTGGGGGACATCGTGTGGAGATGTACACGCGGTTATCGAACAAGTACTCTGACCGGCGACCGAACGCTATTGAACTGGTCGACTGGCTGAACCGCCACGGGCTAAGGGCTAAGTCGTGCTGTTCGGAAGTTCGCCCCGTTTGTCGCGCCCGCGGTAGGTGCTGATGCGGAGTTGCACTGTGACCGCGGTAACCCGGATCTGACTGTCCTACCCACCCATTACTGTATGCGTGACGGCTCACGGGGAGCCGTGACCTGACGCGAAGGATACGGATGGCGGCGAACCGGCTGACCCTGACCTGGATGAATCAGGCCAAGACGCTACTGTCGGACGGCAAAGGCGGTTACGAGTGGGTTGAGCGCGATGACCCCCGAGTCACCGAGGTCCGCTTGCTCGACTTGGCACACACCGCAGGCAACGCCAAAGGCACTCCAGCCGACAACCTGCTAATTCTTGGCGACGCCTATGATGCCCTCCGCGCACTGAACCGTATCCCTGAGTATTCGGCGCAGTACAGAGGCAAGGTCAAACTCGTCTACATCGATCCGCCCTTCAATACTGGCCAGGCGTTCGAGCAATATGACGACAACTTTGAGCACTCGGTCTGGTTGACCATGTTCCGCGACCGAATCCGAGAGCTTGCCCGATTGATGGCCGATGATGGGATCATTTGGGTACACCTGGACGACACCGAGGTACACCGTGCCCGACAAGTACTCGATGGCGAGTTTGGGATCAATTCATACCTTGGCACGGTGATCTGGCAAAAGGCAGACAGCCCACGCAGCGATCTTCCGAACTTCTCCAGCGATCACGATACGCTCTTGGTCTACGGCAAAACGCCCAGAGCAAGACTCAACCGGTCGGAGCGCGACGAAGCGCTGAACTCGATCTACAAGTCGCCGGACGGGGATCCCAAGCCTTGGTTCGACGGCGACCCGACCGCTCCTTCGGCACATCGCAACCAAACCTGGGTCTACGCCGTTCAGTCCCCGATCACCGGCGATCTGATGTATCCCGCCAAAGGCCGGTGCTGGGCGACGAAGCAAGAGTCCGTACTTGCCGCGATGTCGGAATGGGCACCTTACGAGTTGCGGGTCCTCGACGATGACGCCAAGCGTGCAGAGATCTGTGGAGTGCCTGTTGAGGATCTCCGCAAGGGGATTCCGGCACTGATGCTCGCTGTTCCTCTCGATGAAGCCCGGCAATACGCCGAAGAGCGAAAGCAAGCCGGCATCTGGCCGGAGTACATCCTGCGGTCTCGGGGAACTCTGGGCAGAAAGCGCCCGCAACCGGACACCGGCTCGAATACCCGAACTATGTGGTTCAACACCGAGGTCGGGCACAACCGAGAAGCTAAGGCGGAGATCAAGGCTCTGTTTCCCGGCACTACTGCGTTCGCGACGCCGAAGCCTGAACGGTTTCTGAAGAAGATTATCGAAGTCTCGACTCAACCCAACGACATCGTGGTCGACTGTTTCGCTGGGTCCGGTACAACGGCGGCAGTTGCGCATAAGCTTGGACGCCGATGGGTCACAATCGAGGCTGTCGACGCAACGGTCAAAGATTTCACTAACCCCAGACTCACACAGGTTGTCGAAGGGGAGCAAGGCGGTGTCTCGATAGTCAAGTCGCGACAGGCGCCTTTCGACCTACCCGCTGGTGTGACCTTGTCCGCCCTTGATGATGCGCGGAAAGTGGTTCAGAAGCTTCTCGACTCCGACGGCTTGGACGTCGACCGAGACCTCGTGACTGAGCTCCTTACACAGATGCGCACCACGCCTGTCAAGCAACAAATTTGGTCCGGCGGTGGAGGCTTCAGCGCTCTGTCCGTTGCACCGCCCTGCCTACAGGTCGAGAGTGGATTCGCATTTCTGAGGGACGTGGACTCCGTGACGTTCAGCCGGTACGTCGCTGCACAACTCGGTTATACACTGACAGGCCGTCGAGGATTGACCGCAGTAAAGGGGCGTGACGCGCTTGTCGTAATCGCAGGCATGGTTGACGACGAGATCATCCACCACAGCATCACATTGCTCGACGAGAGCGAGACAGTGACACTCGCGGGCACTGCTGTGCATCCGGCGTCAGTAACCACTCTGGCTTCTCTACGACCCGGATCCAGGGTAATGAAGGTTCCCGACGCCCTCATCAAGCGATCGAAGGTGGTCCGATGACTTGGATCGACTATGACCGACAGCTCGTCGAGGCGATCGCTGCCCGTCTGGATCTGCGGGATCCGAACCGCCGCGCCCTGCACGCGGTGGCGGACAAGATCGCTTCAGGTGACGGGGCGGAATGGATTTGTGACCTCGCAACCGGCGTCGGCAAGACGTATCTCGCAGCTGGGTTTCTGGAGTACCTGGCCGATAGGGGGGTCCGCGACGTCGCCATCGTAGTTCCCCTGGACGCGATCTATGAGAAGACTATTGCCAACTTCACTCCCGGCGCTCAGAAGTACATCCCCGGAGCCGACTGGGAACCCACGATAATCACCGTCGAGAACTATCGGACCTCGGGCGAAGCTCGCGATGACCCTAACCGTCTGAAGCTCTACATTTTCAAGATCCAGACCTTGCTGAAGCCCAACGACGAAATTCGACGTCGAGTACACGGCGTCAACGAGGACACCGGCGACAGCCTGTACGAGTACCTCCAGAACGTTGATGACCTTGTCGTGATCGCTGACGAGCACCACGTCTACTCCGGCGATGCCGAAAAGTACGGCGCGGCCATTCGTAATCTCGGCGCCCGCGCAGTCATCGGCCTGACCGCCACCCCGAACCAGCGTGATGTGACCGCTGACAAGGTCATCTTCCAGTACTCGCTCGCCGAGGCAATCGCCGACGAACTCGTCAAAATTCCCGTTGTTGTCTACCGCGGCGACGGTATCAAGGACGAACGGTCTCAACTCGCCGATGCCTGTCACCTGCGCGATGTGAAGGAGACCGCCTGGCGCGCCTACGCCCATGCCGCGGGAAGCTCGACCGTGGTGCCGGTGCTATTCATCGTCTGCCAAACCGTCGCCGATGCGGAACGCACCGCGGACACCCTCGCCACTCACTTCCTTCCGGGAGAAGGCCAAGTGCTCCTGGTCACAGGCGGATCCAGCGACAAAGCGTTGCGTGCCTTGCAGGCTGTCGAAGCCCCTGATTCACCCGTACGCGCGGTGGTCAGCGTGAATAAACTGAAAGAAGGGTGGGACGTCCGCAATATCGGTGTTATTATCGGTCTCCGCGCCCTCGCCTCCGAAACACTAACCGAGCAGGTTCTAGGGCGCGGTCTGCGGCTACCGTTCGGCAGACGCGTGGGAATCGAGGCCGTCGACACGGTCGATATCGTCGCCCACGATTCCTATCGTGATTTGCTCGCCAACAAGAAAGCCCTGCTCGAACAGGTTCTTCAGGAACGAACCGAGGCCGCCCTCGAACTGACCTCTACGCCGTCGGCCACATCGGGCGGTAGTCAGACGTCCACAGCCACCAACTCCGAGGGTGCGGGGATCCCTAGCCAACCCAGCCTCACCTTTGTCTTCGGTGGAGATGATCAGAGTGGGGATCACCTTACAGACCCGTCGTTACTCCTGAAGGTGCAGGAGTACGACGAGGTCATCGATGAGCACCGATCCGCTGCCGCGGCCACGATCAAGTACGTTGCGCCTGTCCCTGATGCACCGCGAATTCGATTCCCTCGCCTAGAACGTCAGGCAGTACCGAGCCGGTTCAGTCTGAAACTCATTACCGAGCAGCAGGCAAAGACATTGGGGAGCAAATACCTCACGGACGAGTCTGTATACATGACACGGGTTGCCCTCGACGCCCAGCGAGGTATTGACGGCGATGTCGTAGTAGGCACACGGTTCCTTGAGGAGGAGAAGGCGTACCTGGAGACAGTCCCGGTTTCCTCCGTGAAGTCTCAGCTTGAGAGCCGGGTTCTTGCGCTGAGTGTTGTGGAGTCGACCGTCACGGAATACGCAGCGGCTGGTGAGGTTATCAGCTGGTTCCTGGAGGGAGCCGGTGTCGCCGACAACGGTGAGGCGACCTGGAGCACTAAACGGTCCACGCTCGCCACTCGTGCCCTAGAAGCAGCGATTATCAAGTCGTACGAGCTCCGCGCCACATCTCCGACATGGGAGTTCAACGTAATCGAGGTGCCTGTTCTGCCGCCCACCCGCATCATGCCTTCACCGATCCACTCCCGCTGGGAGAGTTTCGTCAAGGGCCTCTGGTACGGGGATTGGGTCCACTCAATCGAGCCAGTCGCATCGTTCGATGCGAAATCCACTGAATGGGCCCTCGCCAACATCTTGGAGTCGTCGTCTCAGATCAAGTGGTGGCTCCGCATCTATACCAACGGGCCGATCTGGATCGAATATGACGGCGGGAAATACTTCGCCGACTTCATCGCTGTCGACTCGAATGGCGATCATTGGCTCATCGAGGGTAAGGCCGACGATGACGCAAGTGACCCCGACGTTGTCATGAAGCGGAGGGCCGCAGAAGCCTGGGTTGAGAAGGTGAACTCGGCAGGAGTCTACGGGGACTGGCACTATCTGTTCGCAACTGAGACCGTCATCGCCAACGCTAAAGGCCGCTGGCTTGATCTCACGAAGGAGGCGCGAGCACAACCGGCTCTTCCGACGTAGCAAGGCTTTAATCCTCGATCCACCGACGGGTTTCGACTCCTTGGCAATTCGGAACTGCACGATGCAGCTGCTGACTGATTCCGGTGCGGCTCAGTCATGGACGGATGACTTTCTACTGCTCGCGGACGATCGGGCCTCTGAACCAGCAGTATGGCAAGTGGGTCCCTGGATAGTTGAGGTAGAGGTAGTAGGTGGCGCGGGTATGGGTGTCGATGACATCGGTGTAGTCCGGCCCGATTAGGTACTCAACTGCGTCGGCGCTGATCGTGGTGGCGTGCCATGTGGTGAGTATTTCGTCGTCGGTGTCGTAGACGTCGATCCAAGAAGTCGTCCCATCGGGCAGCACGTTGTCGGTGTTCTCGAAGCGTTGAGTAAATGCGGCCGCTCGGGTGAGGACGAGGGTGTATCGGTTGGGTCGGTGTCCGAGGTAGTTGGGCACACGCGCTCCTATCCGAGGAGGAACCAGGGCCACCAGTGGTTGGTGCCGCAGTTGGCTGCGCTGACGAATAGTGGTGGTGCGGGATAGCCGCCGCCGTTGCCTGCTCCGTCGGTGCCGCGGCTCCAGTAGTAGGGGTGTCCGGGCTGTGTTCCCCAGGGCTGGTTGATGACCCAGCGGGCGACGGTGGCGAGTTTGTAGCCGCTGAGGCCGATGTAGTTGGCGAGGAATCCGACGCCGTAGATGTCGCCTTGGTGGGCGTTGATGGTGGGGATGTCGAAGCGGTATTGGGTGGAGGCGGCGTTGAGGACGGTTTTGATGTCGCCGCTGTCCCAGATCAGCGTCAGGTCACCGTTGTTCTGATCGAGGCTGTAGATGGCGACGAAGGCGGAGTTGACGAACGACCATCCGGCCGGGCCGATGATGAGTCCGACTTGCCGGTATTCGCGGTCGCGGATGGCGCGGATCATGCCGATTTCGATTGCGCCGGTGGCGGGTTGGTAGAACGGCGGTTCGGACAGGACGCCGTTGCCGTCGGGTTGTCGGGCGAGCAGGGCGAGGGGGAAGGTGGTGTCGTCGGTGGCGGTGAGATTGGCCCACAGTGGGATATCGGTCGGAATCTCGTCATAGGTGGGTCGCTGTTGGATGGGCTGGCGGACCTCGCGGCGATGAACATCCTGTGCGCCGGTGAACGCGCCGATGACGCCGGAGCGGATGGCGGCTTTGGCGTCTTCGGGTGATTGGTCTTGAAACCTGCGAAACGCCCCGAGGTTCCAGGAACCATCGGGGGTCGACTTGTCCGGAGTCGTCACCGGCCGCTACAGCTCGTCCTCGAGCCACGCCGGAATCGCCGGAGTATCCGGTGGTTCCACAGCGGGCACATGCTGACGTAGCTGTGAGGTGAGCTCGTCGCTGTGGCGCAGCAACTGCCGGATCAACCGCAGCGCGTCACGGAAACGCTCACCGTCGCTGCGGGATTGGCGTTCGAGCTCGGTGACGCGGGCGCGCAGTTTGCGGACCTCCCCGGCCTGGCGGGCAGTTACGGCGCCGATCACGGTGGCGACCGCGACGCCGAAAGCTTGGATGAGGTCTGCGTTGAGCCATCCCATCGGCTACTGCTTGCGGTGACGCCCGGTGGACGGGTCGGTGTCGAGGTGTTCGAGGACGGTCTGGATCTTGTCCTGGATTTGCCCGAGCACGGTGGTGACGGTGTCGATCTTGTCGTGTGCGGCCGCGACCGAGTCGACGATCGACTTGCCGTCGAGCTGGGGCCATCCGGTGGGGTCCAGGTCGGGGCCGGGTTGGCGGCGGGAGTCGGGTCCGGCAAGTTGGTCGACGACCCAGGATGCGTGTAGGTCGATGCTGGCCAATAGTTCGGCGACGGTGACTTCGTTGCCGTCCTTGTTGGTGATCATGTCGGTGAGCTGCATATCGAGTTCCTTCCAGAACAGGCGGGCGAGTTGGTCTCGCCCGCCGCGGATCGCGTTGACGTCGATGAGTTGGCCGCCGATAGAAGCGGTGGCCGAGAACTGGAGGATGGCGATGTCTTTGCCGCCCATCGGTTTCCATCCGGGGTGGTCGTGGCCGGGGTAGAGCTGGGCGGGGGTGCCGGTGCCGTTGACGTAGGAGGAGTTCCAGATCGGCACAGGCAATTCGATGAGGTCGGGTGAGCCCATGTGGTCGCGCCAGTACCAGCGCGGCAAATAGATCGGCAGCAGCTGGAAGCCTCGCGCGGTCAGGGCATCGACGCGGGCGAGGAGGTCTTCGATACTGGGTGCGCCTTTGAGGTCTTCGTAGTCGATCTGGATCGGCACGTCGGTATCGCCGAGGTAGGCAAGGGCCGCGTCGGCTTCGAGGGCGGGGGCAGTGTCGAGGCGGCAGTAGATGTAGCCGCCCCAGAACTGGAAGTGGGTGGCCATCTGTTCGCGGGCGCGGGGCCACAACGGATCCAGCCAGGTCCCTTCGCAGATTTTGTGGGTGGCGAAGCTCATGCCCTCGGCGGCCGCGACCGCGAAGTCGAATGTGTTCTGGTGGTTGCTGACATCGATGCCGAATTCCGTCATTGCCTCTCCTATTTCGCTGATGGATGTGCCGCGCCGGAGGGCGACGGCAGGATCGAGGGCCACAGGGCCAGATGAACGGCACGCGGCAGGCATCCGAATTCCGCTTGTCCGCAGGATTTTTCGATGCCTTGTCAGGTGTGCTGGTAGCGCGACAGGATCGCTGGGCGGGCTTTGCCGAAGTGGCGTTCGATGGCCAGCACCCGGTCGCGTTCGTCGGGGTCGGCGCGGCGCAGGTAGGCCATGACGGCTTTGACGCTGCGGCGGGTCGGATCGAACAGTGGCGGTGGATCGTTGGACGCCGATGCCTCGTCGGACACTGCCGTGGTGACCGGCAGCATCGGTGCGGGCGGCCCGTCGGGGACGGTGCCGGTCAAACCGAGTGCGGCCGCCAACTGCTGGCGTTGGCGCAGCGGGAGCTCAGCCACGAACTGGCGGACATCGAAGACATCTTCGGGCTCGGGGTCGTTGATGTCGGCCCAGGTGCCGGGCGAGGCCAGCCAGTGCGGGTCACCGGCACGTGGCGGCCGGTATTTGATGATCGGATCTTCGACCGGGCGAGCGCCGCAGTCCCATAACCGGCGTGAGACCTGCCGCAGGTGCTGGATCGGCAGTAGCAGCGGCGCGCCTTTCAATCCGGGGAGTCCGACGAGCATCCAGAGAAAGGCTTCTTCGGGGTCGGAGGGGTCGCAGTTGCCCCGGGTAGGGAACTGTCCGTCGGAAGACACCGGTACATCACCCGACCTCGGTTCGTGCGGTGCGTGGGCCCCTGCGATTCGATGGGGGCTATCGATCCCCGCGCCATTGCGCCGCGCTTGTTCGACACCGCGAGAGCCGGGCTCACCCCTGCTAGGAATTCTCTGTAGCCGATTACCGGCGTCGTCCTGATGCTTTTGGCATGCAAGCGGCGCGATCGTGCTGCCAGTCCGCCAGCCCCGCCGATCATCGCGAACTACTATCGGTGCCTTCGGATCAGGGAGGGAGTTTCGGTGATTGGTCGCGAAGCGTTGCGCGGAATCGTTCTCGAAGAGGTGCTGGCGCGGTTGCTACAGGACAACGGCTACAAGCTCCTTGTGTCCGAGCAGCAGGATCCCGATGCGCTCAAGCAGGCCAAGCACGGATTGCTCGTGCGTGGGCGCGGCGGCGAGCATCAAGCCGACGTCATCGGCGAGTTCGACCTACCTGTACCGTTCTGCCTTCCACTGCGTCTGTTCGTCGAAGCCAAGTTCACCAAACAGAAGGTCGGAATAGCGGTGGTGCGCAACGCCCACGGCACCATCCACGACGTCAACGAGCAGTACTCGCCCTTCTCCTCGGGCGTGCATTCGGTGCCGATCCGGCGGTACCAGTACCGCTACACCTTGTTCTCGGCCAGCGGATTCGCTCCGGAGGCGCAGCGATATGCGCTGGCCCAACAGATCTCGCTCGTCGATCTGTCGGGTTCTGGCTTCGCTGATCTTCTTAAGCTAGTCAGCGATATCGCGGACGCGACACGTGATCTCGCGCTTACGCGCGAGATCACCCGCTTGCCAGTTGGGCAGGTGCGCGCAGCCCTCCGGCGCGCATTGGGCACATGGACCGGAGGATTCGACACACCCGCTGAGAGCGACGAGACAGACGCACAGGACGAGTGGAGCCCAGACATGGGTGTCTCGTCCTACATGACTGTGGGTCGTATGCCTGGGAAACGAAGTTCGCAGGTGCTGCCGCACGACCAGCTCATGACGATCGCGAGTGACCTGCACAGCAACCGGCTCGGTAACTTGATCGTCGGGTTTCCCTCCGCGCCCTTCATCCTGGTTTTGCGGATCGAGTCCAGGGCAGAATTCTGGACCTATCTCGACCGGCACCCTGGCTCAGAGATTACCGTGGACATCAAGTTCGCCCATCGTGGAAAACACGACGGCGACTGGGTCATCGTCCCCCGTGATGGGCCGCCGCAGTTCCGCCTCGTTTTCGCGCTGCCGGAACTGCTCGCTGACTGGCTGCTCAACAGCGACGGCCCCGCAGCACCGCGGGTGCGCGACATCAAGCGAGGCATGCTGTCCTCGATCGTCGTCTTCCAAGGCAACCGACTCCTGCGCCTGCTGTACCAGCCGCAGGACCGCCGGTGAGTCCGACATGTTGGCGGACAAGGCGCAGCTTTGGTGTGCATCCCGCAACGTGGCCAACCGGTTGTGTCACCCGTCTGGACGACGGCGACGAGGTTCTCTGGCGGCCAGCAGGCCGGACGGCCATATCTGAACGCACAATGGATGATGCTGTCAGGCAAGCACTCCCAGTTCGTGTACGCCGGAGACGAGGTCGGAGACCATGTCGAGGGTGCGTTGGCCGCGGTCTTTGTTGCTGGTGGGGTCGCCGATGATGGGTCGCCATTCGGGGAATTGGTCGCGGTCCCAGGCGAGGGTGAGTTCGCGGACGCGGTCGATGCGGATGGTGTAGGTGTCGTCGCCGGGTGCGGTGGCGCCGATGCGGTCGCCGAGGAACCAGTGTCCGGTTTCGCCGATGACGTAGGGTGCGCCGTCGCGGACGGTGATCTCGTGGGTGAACCAGGATCGGGTGTCGTGGAAGCCCTTGCGTAGGGCCATCATCGCGGCGATCGTGTAGGCGCGACCGGGTGAGTCGGCCATGTACTCGAAGAATCGGGACCAGCCTGAGTTATGTTCTCGTGCCGCGGATTTGACTGCGTGCCAGGCGAGCAGTGTTCCTTGGTAGAGGGGGCGGAGCATGGCGTCGGTGGCTCCACCGACGGGTGGGACGCCGATCATGGCGGCGACGAGGTCGCCGGCCATTTGGACTCCGGCGGAGATGGTTTCGTCGACAGTGTTTGGGTTGTGGGTGCCCCACCCCAACCGTGGGGTGGGGCACCCACAACCCCCGGCATCGAGGACCCTCCGGTCACGACCTGCACTGCGGTGGAAGCAGTCTCGGTGAATTTGGAGGTTTCGATGCCGGTGTCGGGGCCGTCGAAGTAGACCGCGAACGGTGTGGTGACGTGGGTGCGGCGCTGTCCGGGGATCAGGTAGTCGGCGGGGGTAACCGGGTCGGTGATGGGTTCTTCGATGCTGTCGATGAAGTCTTCGCTGAACCGGGCGACGGTGCGCGCGAGGCCGTCGAAGGGGTTGCCGCCGTTGCTGGTGTCGCTGCAGTAGCCGGAGGTGTTCACGATGTCGATGACGAGCACCCCGTGGCGCAGCTGTGGTGCGCCGGGCCAGGGTGGTGGGTCGCCTTCGAGCCAGCGGCGGCACCGTACCGAGAGTTCGGCGTCTTCGAGGATGTCGCGGGCCATGTCGTGCCAGTACTTGAACCGTGAATGCGGTGTCGCCCACAGTGTTCCGGCGGCGAGGTCTTCGGCGAAGCTGGTCGGGGCGACGACCACCGACCACTGCGACATGTCCAGCCCGACCGCCCCCAGCCAGGAGGCTGGATCTAGGGGATCGTCGGGTAGCTGCCACCCGTGTTGCTGCACCTGCTCACGCAAGACGTTGAGGAACAGTGGGAGTTTCAATGCCCAGCGTGCTGGACCGGGGACTGGTCCGAAGGATCTGGGGATCTGTACTGAGGCGTCGAAGAAGGGGTTTGCCCAGATCAGGTAGTGCTTGAGGTGCTGGAAGTCGTGGACGAAACGTAGTGTCAGGACTTGGGTGCCGTCGGCGCGTCGTTCGATGGAGTGGTCGTGCAGGCGTCCGGACCAGCGGGCACCGGTCTTGTCGCAGGTGATGTGGATGTTGCGGCCTTCACCGGCTTCGACGCGGGCGCGGGTGCGCCATACCCATTTCGCTAGGGGGTCATCGAGTGGGAGTTCGAGCAGCGCGGTGCCGGTGTCGTTGTCGATCCAGGTGAACTCGGCGCGGTACTCCGAGCACACGACCCCGGCCAGGCGCCAGTGTCCGTCCCACAGCCGCACTAATGGCTGGGATTGGCGTTCGAGGTCGTCGGCGTGTTCGGCGGCGAGGGTGGCCTCCCAGATGGCCTCGCACTGCTCGGCCAACGACAGGGAGTCGAGGTCGACGCTCACCGCAGCCCCCATGCCCGGCTCCACAACCGGGGCTGACGTAACTCCGCTCGCGCGCCACCGGTTGGGGCGTCGTCGATGCTGATCGGTAGCAACGTTGGTGGGGTGCGGGGCGGGATGCGGTGCATGAAGTGCAGCCCGCCGAGGCGGCCGACGAGGTTGGTGCCGTTGAGGTCTCGCACATACAGCCGCGCCGGATCCAAATCGATGCGGGCACCGCCCTCCCGATCGCCGAGCATCGGCAGCGTGATCATGCGGTTGGCATAAGGCCCGGCGGGTGCCCGCCGATACTTCTTGCCGCGCCAGGACACATCCGGTATCCGCCAGCGTCCGCGGGTGAGCACCCACTTCTGCGCCATCTCGAGATCGGTGGGGTTGGAGACCTCGATGAAGCCCTCACTCGCCCCTTCACCGGTTTCCCAGAAGGTGACCTTTGTGGGTTCTTCCCACATCGGTTGCGCGGCCGTGACGGCCATCGGGACAACGGATTTGCGTAGTAGGTGTGGGTCGCGTTCGGATTCGAATTCGATACTTTTGTCGAGGGCGAGCCACAGCCAGCGGGTGGAGCGGTCGGTGCTGATCTGTAGTTTGGTGAGTGTGGCGTCGGGGTCCCAGGCGTCGAGTTCGTAGTCCCAGGCGTTGCGCCACGCCGAGTCGCGTTGTTCCCATTCCTCGGGGTCGGTGCCGTGGATGTTGACCGCGAAGGTGATGTCGCGTTTGAGATAGCGTTTGCCTTGGTAGGTTGCACCGCGCTGGTAGACCGAGGATTTGTAGGTGGTGGTGACCGGGGCGTCGTTGATGCCCTTGGGGCTGGTGGCCAGGGTGATGACATCGCGGTCGGCATCAGGGCCGTTGATGATCCAGTGCGAGTCATCGACCCCTAAGACCTCGACAGTGACTGAATCCGGATGCACCACAACCGATGTCACCTCCTAGCGGTGTGCTGCAGCGCACGCAGGTCCGCGATCTGCAAGGCACGCCGGTAGCCTTCGTCCACGTCGCGGGTTTGGACGGTGATGTGGGTGGAGTTGTCGATGTTCGATACCGGTGCCGCGGCTGGGGTGAGGGTTGGCGCTGGTGGCGGCGCGACCTGGTTCATCAACGCCTGGTAGTCCGCGGCCCCGGCCGTGCGGGCGGCCTTGGTGGCCTCGAACACCTCGTAGGCGCGGCGGTAGTCATCCACAGCCCGGACCCGATCCGAATTCAGCAGGTTCGGAGCACCGATCACCGACAACGCATCATCGACCTGATTGTCGAGGAAACTCTTGCCCGCGCTGGTGAATGCATCGGTTGCTTTCTGCCCCAGCGATTCCCACGTGTCCAGGCCGAGTCCCTTGCGGGCGGGATCGGCCAAACCGGGCTGGGTTTGGCCGGGTACGGGTTGGGTGAGGGAGTCGATGAGTTCGCGGAACCAGCGCCATTCCTCGTTGGTGAGGACGGCTTCGGGCTTGCCCGAGGTGTTCCAGCCGAGAGTGTCGGGTTCCCATATGCCGCCGGTGTCGTAGCCGTGGCCGTGTCCCCACATTTGCGACAGGTCCATGCCGTAGCGGGACTTGTAGTAGCGCAGGGCGGCGACCATGTTCGAGAACGGGTCACGGCGATCATCAGGCAGCGTTGGGTCACGGTGTGCGGCAAAGGTTCCCGGAATGATCTGCAACAACCCGACACCCGCGGATTCACCGGTGCCGTTGATGTCAACGATCTGCTGGGCGATATCAGGGTCGCCACCGGATTCGGACTGGATCTGCGACAGCATGATGTCGACCTGTCCAGGGTCGAAGCCCTCCCGCTTCAACGCATCGATCGCCATCGCCCGCCACCGCTGCACACCCTCACCCGGCGGAACTGCGGCGCTACGCGAACCGGTTCCGGAGGACACACTCGCGGTCCGACCTGCGATCACCTGCGTGGCGGAGTCGGTGACCTGCTGCAGGACCGCGCGGGGTAGTTGCCCGATCCCGCCTCCGAGGTCGGGGATCGAGTCGGCGAGGGTTTGGACGGGAGTGAGGAACAGCTCCGCGATCTTGCCCCGCAGCCCCGCAGTGACCGAGGACAGGCGGTCACCGATCCAATCGGTGACCGACCCGAACACCCCGCCGCCGTCGCGGAAGCGGGGTAGCCGCCCGGCGCGTGCGGCGTGGCGCAGCCGCAGCATCGCGCTGTGACCGCCGACAGCGTCGACTTCGTCTGCGGTCCAGACATGTTCGTCGCGCGACAGCAACGCAGGCACCGAATCAGAAATCCGTGATCCCGGCCCAGTGACCCTGCCCTCCGTGGCGGGTCCGCCCGTGGCGCGTTTGGCGACTTCGACCAGTGGCACGTCCGCAGCCCACTCCGGCAGCAGCGGGATAGCGGTGCGGATGGCGTTCCAGGCGCCTTTGAATCCGCCGTTGACGATATTGGAGATGACCCAGTTGATCGGCGTGGCCATCTTCTCGCGCAGCCCGTCCCAGGCCTCGCCGATCCCGGAGACGATGCCCGCCACCCGAGTACGCAGCCCATCGAGGGAGTCACCGAAGCCGGTCAGGTTCAGCGAAGCACCTGAGAGCGAACCTGGCAGGTGGTCATCGAGCGATTCGCGGATGCGCTCGAACGCCTCTGGCACCTGTCCGAGCTTTTCGATGAGCGTGAATAGAGCGCCCTGGAAGATATTGATACCGGAGATATCTCGGATCAGATCCAAGAACTCGTAAAGCTTTTCGGCGGCGCGTCCGATCCAGACGGCGAGGCTGGCGAGGTTGGTGACGGTGGTGCGGACGTCTTCCCAAAAGTCCTTCATCGCCTGGCGGCCCTCGGGTGAGTTCAACCAGGCAGAGAATCGGTCGAGGTTGCGCACCAGGGAATCGATCATCGACTCCCCCGACGGCTCGGCGGTCGTGATGAGCCCGGCGAGGGCTTTGCCGATCGATTTCGCCAGCTCCCAGATCCGGCCCAGCGCATCGAGGGAGTCCTTGAGGAAGTCCCTGAATTTCTGCTGCCCATCGGTGCTTTCGGCCCAGGCCCGGAAGCTGGCCATCGACTCGGCGAAACTCGTGCTCGCGTCGGGCAGGAATTCCGAGCCGACTCCAGCTAGGGACAGCAGGCCCTGCACCAGGTCGTTGACGCCGTCGATCAGCGGGCCGATCGCGGCTTGGGCATTGACGAAGATCTTCTCGAGCTTGTCCCCCGTCGCCGGGGTCGACAGGTCATCCAGGACACGACGCAGGCCAGTGTTGATCGCGCCCGCGATCCCGGCCAGACCGTCGCGGACGCGGTCGAGTTGGGCATCGGCGAGGTGGATGACCGCGTCTCCAAGGCCGTCGAATAGCGGCTGCTGCACCGCCATCCGGAACCCGGTCCAGGCAGTGCCGAGTCCGCGGATCTTGGTGACGAAATCCTGGGCAGCCGGGGACAGTTTCGCCATCGCCCGCTCGAATACCTCTGCAGCAGACGACATTTGCGAGGTAGCGTCGGCAACCGCCGTTTGGGCGTCGGCGAGCTGGGTTTCGGCGTTGGTGAGATTTTCTCGGCCGGCCACGACTTCGTCGCTGCCCTCGATCCCTTTGGCCTGGGCGTCGGCGAGTTGTTCGTCGATGTCCGCGCGCCGCGCCCGTGTTTCGAGGAGGGTTTGTTCGGCGTCGGCGATGCGCTGGTTGGCGCGCACATACTCGAGCGGGTCGGTTGATTGCAGCTGCGCGAGATCGCGGCGGGCCTCGGCGATCGAGAGCAGGGCGTCGCCTTCGTTGAGGGCTGCGCCGCGCGCTTGCAGTTCCAAGTCCCGCAACCGTTTCGACGCCTCGGCGTAGGCGGTGTTGAGCGCCTTACGAGCGGTCTCGACTGCTTTAGTGGCCTGCTGCTCACTGCGCTGGGCAGCGGCGATCGCCTTCGTGCGGGTTTCGGCGTCTTGGCCCGCGGTCTCCGACATCTGCTTGGCGGCAGCGAAAGCATCCTTCACCCCGGTCACGCCGACAGCGATCGTCGCGATCCCCGCTGCCGCGGCCGCCGCAGCGGCGGGTAGCAACCCGAGGGTGCCCGCGGCTTGCGCGGCGACCGCGACCAACGGAAACAGCGACCCGAGAACCAGCCCGGCTACCGCCACCTTCAACGCACCCGCCGCCGCTGATGCGAGGGTCATCGCTGAGCCGAGCCGTCCCATCGACATCCCGGCCGGTCCTGTAGCGCCGCGCAGTTGCGCGAGTAGTTGCAGCAATAGCAGCAGCTGGGATTGGTCGATCTCGATGCGGATGCGGATGACCCGGTTGCGGAACGGCGCCAACGCGGTATTCAATCGGGCGGCGAACCCGGTCAGATCCGGTTCTACCTGCACCTTCACCGTCAGGTTGCGCATCCGTGACAGCCGGGTCCGCAGCTCGGTGGTGAATCCGCTCAGATCCGGGATGACCTGCACCCCGAAGGTGGCGCGGATGCGTTGCAGTTGGGTGCGCAGGCTGGTGAGGAAGTCCCGCGCCAGCTCCGGGACGACGCTCAGGCGGGCTGAGCCTGCGGAATAGGACTGCGCCACCAGCTCACCGCCCCTCCTACACCTGAACTCCCAACCGGGTAAGGACATCGAGGACCTGGTCCCGGTCGGCACGCGCACGAGCCTGCGCCTCGGCGGTCATCGGGCGCGGCTCCGGCGGTAACGGAGCGGCCGGGGTGTCGGCGAACACCGAGGCGACGACGCGGATGAGTTCCTTGGTGATATCGATATGCCGCAACGCCAACAGTGAGGGCAGGTCGTAATGCAGGGGCGACAGTGGTTGCGGCTCAGCCTCTTCAGCGGGCTCCTGCCGGGCGCGGAGTTCCCCGAGGTCGGGGTCCATCAGTAGGGCGGCTTGGTAGTGCGACCACATCGGTAGCCGCCGCAGCAGCCGGATCAGCTGTGACCATGGCCGCGTGCCTCGGAAGTAATCGAGCAGATCCCAGCCACGCTCGAATAGGTCGGCCTCGATCTCCTCACCACGCTCCTCGATGAGGCACACGAGGCCAATCAGCCCCCCGGCAGCTCACCCGCCTGTTGCGGGTCGGGCAGCGAATTGAAGTGGGTGTTGATGGCATCGAACAACGGCCACAGCACCTCGGCGGGTTCGTCTTTCACCACCGCCCACACCGCCTCGAAACCGTCCCCGCATAACGCCTCGAACAGCTCCCGGATCCGCCCGGTGGGCATGTCCTGCCCGTCCAGTAGTGCCGCCAGGGTCAGTACCTGCCACACGGTGTCGGGTTCGTGGATGGGTGTGGCGGGGGTGGTGCCGTCGAACATGTAGGGGTGTTTGCGTTTCCGCTGCCGTGTTGCTCTGGCTTCGTCGCGCATCTGCAACCAGGTCGACTTCCCTGGCGTGCTGGTGTCGGGGTTCTTGCGGCGCGGTTTGCGTCGCCTCGCCGAGTTCGCCATTTATGCCACCTTCTGTGGTGTGCCCGCGGTCCCACTGGTGCTGGCGGGCGGCGGAGTCGGGGGTGGGGTGGCGATGGTGAAGCCCATCGGGATGACCAAGTCACCGACGCCAGGGCCGCACAGGACATTGCGCATCGAATAGCCGAGCTTGTCATCAACGGTGGCCTTGACCGTGATCGGCCACGACGCGACCTGTTCGGCGTTCCACTGCTGCTGACCGACCTCGGTCACCGAGGCGCGCGGCATCACCCGCAACACCCACTTCTCCCGCGCACCGACACCATCGACGAACAAGAAGATCACCCGATAGTGGATGGTGTCCGGGGAGACCGGCTCGTTCCACGACAACTCCTTGGTCACCGCATCAGCCTTCACATCAGCCAGACTGCGACCCGAAACCAGCTCCAGCACAGCACGTTTGAACTCCTGGGCGGTGAACCCGACACTCATGTCGCGTTTGACGATGTCCGAACGCGTCGGCTCGAGCCAGCCCCAGCTCTCGGTCTCCGACAGCTGCTGCTCGGGCTTGAACTGCGGGCCACCGGATTTGTCGATCAACCCCAGCGACGAATACCCCTCCAGCGACTGGAACTTCGCCGACGCCCCCGCGGTGAACGCGATCGGCACCTCGACGGTCATCGGCGCGACAAGCACCGCCCCCTTGAGCGGTTTGAACAGCAGATCCTTGTTCGCGTTGACGATCTGCTCGAAGGTGGCTACGGACATCAGGAATCCCTCACTCCCGCGAACGCGCCGCTGCCTCCCACCTCAGCGGGTGGGAGGCAGCGGCGGCGATGGTCAGGCCGCTTCGGCCGGATCGGTGCCTGGGGCGGGGGCGGGCTCCTCCGAACCCGGCGCGGGAGTGGGCTGTTCGGTGCCCGGCTCCTGCGGGTTCTGTGGCTGTTCACCACCGGGTGCCGGGGTGTCGGCGACCACGTCGTCGAGGGCCTGCACGCGTTGCTTGAGGGCGGTGAAGTCCAGCTGCTCACCGCCACCAGCGGCGACCAGGTCTTCCAGGCGGCTGATCTCGGTGACGATCTCGCCGCGCGCCTTGTCCAGCTGGGCGGCCAGGGCGTCGATCGTGTCCTGCTGTGCCATAACGGTTCTCCTTATTTCTTCGAGGTGATCACCCTGGTTGGTGATCGTGATGTGCCATATCGACATGGCGGTCCCTCCTTTGCCGGTAGGGAGTACTGGGTGAGCAACCGGCTGGATCTCGTTGTGTCCGAGCTGATTCCAGAGTTCGGTCTCACCGGGTGCGGTGTGGCTGCGCGACTTCGTCGCCTAGCAGGTGGGCATTTGAGGTGCATCGATGACTGATCGGGAGCCGAGCCAAGTCGACGTCGCTGGGGGCTTTCCGGCGGGACAACCGGTCGAGTTGCGTCACCTTCTCGTGGCCACGCGATGTCGCATACGTCAATCCCGGCGCGAATATGGTGGTGCGGGCGCTACTGCTTGCGTTCGTCGACTACGAGGTGTCGAAACTTCCTGAGCGACAGCCAGATCCGGACTCGGAGACCGCGCAAAAGCCGTCGCAGATCATCGCCTGCTACGAGCTGTTGGACAAGACGCAGCGAGCACCAAGCGGCGACGGGCCGCCCACCGTTTGGTTCTGGCGTAAACAAGCGATTGACTCGGTCGCCGCAGGCCGTGGCGTTGGAGTCTCGGGATACTTTTGCTTCATCATCGAGCGTGGCATGATCGCACAGCACGCAGACCGGAGGGGGCGCGGTGCGACCAGGTGATCGGCGGGACGGTGTTGCCGCGGTGGCCCATGCGACTGGGTTGGCAGTCGATGCAGCCCTGGTGCTGCAAGCATTAACCCATCGTTCCTTCGCGTACGAGCACGCCGGACAGGTTCACAGTGAGCGTCTGGAGTTCCTCGGCAGTGCCATGGTGTCACTGGGAGTCTCCGATGTGCTGTATGACAGAAACAGTCATCTCCACGAGGGCCAGCTGGAGAAGCTGCGTACGGCGGTGGTCAACATGCATTCGGTCGCTGATGTCGCGCGCCGTTGCGTACCCGGCGGCTTGGGGCAATACATACGGCTAGGTCGTGGTGAAGCCGCTACCGGCGGGCGAGACAAGGACAGCATCCTCGCCGGTGCGTTGAAGGCGATCGTCGGTGCCGTCTATCTGCAGCACGGCATCGATACCTCATCACGGTTGGTCTCAGCATGGTTCGAGCAGGCGATAGCAGCGGCGACACAGGACCCCGGCGGTGGTCCGGACTGGAAGACGAACCTGCAGGAGCTGACGGCAAGCCGGCAACTGGGCATGCCGGAGTACACGGTGCGGGATCGAGGGCCGCAGCATGAGCGGCGGTTTACCGCCACGGTCTTGGTGGGCGGCGCAGTCGTAGGTGTAGGCGAGGGCGGTAGCAAGAAGCAGGCTCAGCAGTATGCCGCGCAACAGGCTTGTACCACGCTGGGCGCCGCGAATCTGGGCTAGCCGAACCGACGCCAGAATGCGATAATCGGCGTTGTCCTCGCCATCTGTCTCTTCTCTGTGGGGGTGGCCGCTACAACGGCCACTGTTGTAGAGCTCCGCGCAGCTGGCGTTGTTTCTTCGCATGCCAGGAGAACAACGCTGATGTCTGCGCCAATGGCCCTGTTGTCGATCACCTCGGTAGCCTTTGCCGTCTCGGTTGTCCTACGCGCGTCGACCGATGCCTTCGCGGTCCTTCTCGCGACGGTCGTCGCCTTGTTCACGCGTGAACTTCGCGCCCGCCGAGCGATAACCGTATTGCGGCTGCTGCTCAACGCTCGCGCGACCCGGCGATCACGCATCCACCGTGCGCTGAGCACGGCTGAAGGTCCTTCGACGCCGCCGCGACCATGATTAGGTCAGGGATGCCGAATCCCGCAGACGGCGGTCACAAACCGCTACTGCGTTGATAACGATGTATGCGCCAGAACACTTCATCGGTCTGGCTACAACGACCGAAGTGACAACTGGTAGACGGCTGTTTGTTTGCGGTCGCTGGGATCGGGCATGGAAGTGTCCTGGCCACCGGTGATCTCACGAGCGGTGTCGATCAGAACACCATCGACGAGGGTGCATCCGGATTCGGTGATGCGTTGGCGACAGGCTTCTTTCATGTGTTCGGCCTGTTCGTCGGTGCTGGCGTAGTTATCGACGCGCACGATAGGTCGGTCGGTGACGCCGTCTTCGGCTCCACCGATGCGGCGAACGAGGTTGTAGGGCAATGGTTGTCCTTGCCGCTTCGTCTTGACAGTCGGCGCGATCGGTGTCAGCAGGGTGATGAGCACTTCGTGCACGTTCGGGTAGGTAGGCATCACAGGCCCTCGATCAGGTGCAGCAAGTCGGCCATGATGTGTTCGGCGGTGTTGTGTCGGGTGCCTTCTTCGCGGTAGCGGGCGTAATGGCTGTAGGCAAAGACGACACCGAATTGGTGGCCTTCACCTGGGTCGACATAGCCGGTGACGGAGGTGGCGTTGTGTCCGGTGCGCCGGTGGGATCGGGTGCGCCAGTAGTCCGCGCCGACCTCGACGATTTGTTGCAGAATCTCGCGGGTGTCCTCGCCGACGTCGATGGCGAGGTCGAGGGTGTTGCCGGTGGGGTCGTAGTCCACGAAGCCTCCTGCGGTGGTTCAGAATCCGCAGGTGATGCGGAAGCATCTCCCCTGCGTCCAGCCGGTCTTGGGGTTGCGTGGAGTTAGGACCGCGCCGACGATCCGGAACGGCTCTCGATAGACCTTCACGCGGTCGATGGCGAGTACATCGGAACCGAGCGTGGCGGTCGACCGCTACGCTCACCCAGCCACATAATCGGCTCGTTGCCTGTGGCGGTCAGCTTGCCCGGGTGCGGCATTCACTACCCCATGAGCGTTATCGCCCTGCGGGTCCCGGCGCTGGATGGTTCCGTGTCGGAGATCGGTGCGGGCGTGGCGGAGTCGGGGCTCTCAGCTGCGCCGGAAACTCATTGATAGGCAATGCATCGCATACGGCGGCCTTCACGGCGTTCGTTACGCCGGTGGTCCGCAGACGACCTGACGCCGCAGGCCCGTAGGGAGCACGGAGGCCGTAGCTGGCATGGAGGTCTATTGGGCAGTGGTGGATGTCTGAGGACTGCTCGGCTGATCGGCCTTCGACGGCTCATGCGGAATGTGCAGAAGCAGCCCGATGGCCAATCCCACACTCACTAGAAACATGAACACCGCCATGAATATCTGCCGCGTGTGAAACTTCGCCGGATAGAAGCTGCCTTCAACTGACAACCAGCGAGTAATGGAGGTGTACAGCGCGGCGCCGGTCAAGAACACCGCAAGAAAACTCAACGCAGCTACAACACTGAACCGTACAGCATAGCTGTCTGTCGGCACGCCGATAAACGTCGCAAGGCTCAAACCATCCGCAGTTGTACCCAAGCCTGTAAGAAATATCTCAATGGGTCTTTTCGATTTTTCCGAAGATGCGCTATCCATCAGACACCCGGCGCCTTACGTCATCATACTGCGGAAACGCATTAAGCCTGAGTCTCGTCGATTGCCTACGGAGAAGGCTCCATTGTTCCCGCTCGGAGATCTCAATATAGACCTCGCCGATGAGGGAGGCGAGCTCAGCCGAGAGCTGCAAGGTGTAGTCATGCGCCATTCGTCGACGCTGCCTTTGCAAAGCGCGCACCAGGACGAACAGGACGATACTCGATATGAAAATTGGAATCCCGGCCAGATTGAGCGAGGAAAGCGATCTAATAGCAAACAACGAGGCTGCTAGCGAAAGGCCGACGGCAACGATTAACGATACGATCGTGAATGTTCGATTCTCCTCGTGGCGGTGGCGCTCATCCGCTTCGCCAAGCAGCCGCTCGGCCGCCTGTAAGGCGTTCTCCATATCATGGCCGTCCGCGAGTTGCCAGTCGCGCAGGCGACGCACTTCCTGAAGGTCTAGACCGTCATCTTCTGGTATATAGGGTCTAGGCATGGCACAATTCTCCGAGGTTGTCGACTAGTATTTTGAGAGACATATCCCGCTGGTTGGCATTGAGCAGACTCGGTGAAGTAATTGTTCCGAATGATGAACCGAACTTATATTCCTCCGTTTCGGCAGCGACCGGAAGAACGTAGTATTTTAATAGATCTCGCCCGACGTAGTTCAATAGTTGTTGAGCGTGTTGATCGAAGTCACTTCCGCGTCCCGGCAAATAATAGTTCGCTACCGAGCTTCTGTCCGACCAATACAGGTCGGCCTTGTTTACCAAGACCAGAAGCCACTTCGGACAGAGATATTTGTTGCCATCGGTCAAGGAGAACTTCGCACGAATATCCTTGCATATCTCTTCGAAGCCAGCCGCTTCCGTCTTCTTGTTGCGGGCGATGAGTCCGTTTATGTCGAATGCCCCTCGCCGCATCAGCATGTCCGCAACCACATCTGAGAAGGCTGGCCAAATATGGTCGAAACCCGCACTTGCGAGGTAGACAACGCCATCGACTCGTGCGGAGTCCCCGAACAGGAACCGCGTTGCGGCGTAGCGCGGACGACCCGGTTGGCCAGGGATGGTCGTCAGCGCCGTCGAGACCTTCGCATGGTTGACCATGGACAACATGTACCCATTGTCGCGCGCAACACTCATCACCGCGGGAGTGTTGCTATGTAGTGTCAACTTCGACCAAAGTTGGCTCTTGCCAGCGCCAGCGTTTCCTGCAATGACTACCGGGACACGATCCAAAGGTGCGAAGCGACTAGCCCTTAGCCCAAGATCGGGCGCAGTGGCACTGGTCCGGATTTGGTGCATGGCCTGCGACCACATGATCACAAATGAAAGCTACAGGAAGCAAACGGATTTCGCTCTGGGATCTGAAATTCACGCTCACTTCCCACAAACCAGACGGCATCGACCATCGGGTATTGCCGGATGCGGACGCTGGGATCGACAGCGTCGCTCAGCCGCTCTTGCTATCACACGCAGTAGTAGTGACGATACGCGGCGACAGGCCGCGAGGAGGAGAAACCGGACGCCATCAGAGTCAGCGAATCGGCATGTCCGCGTTCAGAATCCTCGTGCGATGCGGAATCGTCTGCCTGGTGACCATCCGGTGAGTGGGTTGCGTGGAGTGAGGATGCTGCCGACGATGCGGAAAGGCTGGCCATCGACCTTGGCTCGATCGGCGGGTAAGACGTCGGAATCGAGTGGGGCGGTGATTTGTGCTGCGACGGTGATGGTTTCGCCGTCGATGTATTCCTCGCTGGTCGTCCAGGAGATCGCACACGGGCCGATGGTGTGGCTGGGGTGGGCGTAGCGGTCGAGGAGTTGGCCGTGTTCGTCGCGCAGGTCGCCGTAGGCGTCGGGTTCGCCTTCGCGATATATCTCGAGCATCACCCCGTGCGGGTAGTCCGGTGTGGTCATCAGCAGATGAGTGGTCGCCCGCTGGCCAATCCTGCGTTGCGGAGCATGAGAACTGCTTCGTGGCAGAGGCGTTCGGCTGCCCGCCGGATGGTGTCGGGGTCTGGGCGGCTGTAGGTGACCGATCCGCCGTCGGCGCTCTGGCTGGCGATCACTGGCTGTAGCCCGGCGGCCGAGGGATCGATTCCGGCGTTTACCCATGCGATGACCTGCAGGCAGGTTGCTTCGCGCAGCGCTTCGCGCAGGTCGTCATCGGCAGGTAAGCCCGCGGGGGTGATGTCGTAGAGGTCGTTGCTGGTGATGTCGCGGATTCGGGTGGAGGCCGCCGTGATCAGCGCGACGGCATGGCTGGGGATAGGGTCGAGACGGCCGGTGAGGTCAGCGGGGGTGGCGTAGACGAGCATCACGCCGCCGCCGAGGTCTTGGCGGCATCTTTACCGGTTGGTGTATTCCGTTTCCCGGTCCCGGGATTCGAGTCTGCACCACTGTTGGCCGTCTGTGTCCCGGGTGCCGGTGCTGGAGTCGGGCCGGGTGCCGGAGCGGGGTTCGGTGCGGGTGCGGTGGTGGCGTTGGGGCCCTTGAGCAGCACGGCGCGGGCAGGGTCGAGGCATGTGACGCCGTAGAGGGTGTCGACGGAGATCACGGTGGTCTTGTGCCGGATGTCGTAATCCATCGCCACACGCATGGACAGGCCCTTGTATTCGACGGTGTACACGTCGGCGCCGGGCGGCAGTTCCATCGGCGCGGACGCGAAAGCGAAAGCGGTGGAATGGAAGGCGACACCGACCTCGGTGCTCGGTTCACCTGGTGCCGGGTTGGGTGCGGGCTGGCCGACGTTCTGGGTCCAGAAGGCGTCGAACCCGACGATCTGTTGCCCGATGGATCCTTGCCGCAGCGCCGCGGTGGAATTGGATTTGTCCGCGTGCAGCAGCAGCGGTTTGCCGAGCCAGCGGGCCTTGGTGGTCGGACCCACCACAGCGCGCCGTCCGGGTGCGGGGACGCTGTTGATGTCGAGCAGGCGTCCGGCTTCGATCAGGTTCTCGGGGTTCTCCCATTCGCGGCCGGTGCCAGCTTCCATGGGTTCGGCGCCGCAGTGCTGGGTGACCTGGCTGCGCAGCGAGAGGATGTCGCGGTCGACTTTCTGGGAGATCGCTTCCATGGCGGGGCGCAGAATCTGTTCGTCGAAGCTTTCGATATCGAGGGTCAGTTCCTCGCTGGTGACTTCGACCGAGACATCGGCGATGGTGTCCAGGACGACGGGGATCTTGGATTCGGCGGTGTCCTGGATGACGATGCCGCGGGCACGGTCGAAGGTGGTGGCTTCGAAGCGTGGGGGTCGTTTGACGTTGACAGTGTTGCCGACCTTTTGTGGCCCGAAGTCGCTGGAGACGTCGCGGTAGACCAGCGGCAGCATGACAGTGAGCTCATAGAGGTTGGCCAGGCCGCGACGCGCCAGGATGTCGGGGGTGAGGAAGATGTTGGGCACAGCGGGTCTCCTACTCAGGTGCGGGAGTCGGCGATCGAGTCACGGACCTTGCGGCGGATGGCCTCGATGTCGTCGTCCACCGCTGGGGCGGGTGGGGTGGCGTTGGCCGCGTTGAATTCCCCGCCCGAGCGTGGAATCGGTGGGGTGTTGGCGAGTTTCGGGTTGGTGGTGATGGCGTCGGCGACCAGCGCGTCGATTCGGGTGGTGAAATCTGTTGCATCTGTGTCGAGTTCGTCGAGGGAGCCGGTGCCGCGCAGGTATGGGATCAGTAGTTTGTGGTCGCCGTGGTGGGTGTCGGCGGCCGAGGCGATGGCGTCTTTGATGCGGTAGTCGCGCAGTTTGCGGTCCGAGGCGCTGGCGCGGTCGGTGAGTTCGGCGATGACCTGCTCGGGATCGGTGTTCTCATCGGCGACCAGGCCGAGCGCGCGGCCGATCTCCTGCACCATGGCGTCGCGGGCTTGCTGGGCCGCTTGATCGAGCGCGGCCGACGCACCGCTGCGAGCGTCCTCGAGGTCGCGGCGCAACTCGGCGATCACCGCTGACAGCGCAACAGGATCCAGATCCTCGGTCGGCTCCGGTGCAGGCTGCGCCGGGGTTGGTTCGGTCGGCGGCGATGGTTCCATGAGCGGAGGCGGGTCGGTCGGCTCAACTGGTGGGGTGGGTTCGTCGGACATACGTTGTTCCTCACAGAGGTTGTGCGTGTTTCGATTGCGGAAACCGGAGCGCAATGACCTCCGGCTTCCCTTCGGCGTGATTTATCGCGCGAAACGACCTGTGGCCGTTTGTGATCCGGTGAGATCCCGTTGTGCTGGCTGGCTGCGGAGGTGTTGTTCGACTTCGGTGCGGATGCGGTCGACTTCGTCGTTGACGTCGTCGCCGGACCAGTTCGGGTTGCGTTCGCGCACAGCCTGTTCGGTGGAGATCAGATCCGTGGTTTTGAGGGCAGCGAGCCGTTGTGCTGTCTCGAGCGGCGGCGCTTGCGCGCGGACGGGCCAGCGCACTTCGGGATTGGTTTTGAGTTCGATGCGGCTGCCGAAGTGGACGCGGTCGAGTTCGGTGATAGTGCGTGCGAGTGGGGCCAGTTCGGCTTTCCAGTAGTTGATTTTCTGGTCACGGGTGGCTTCGGAGAGTTTGTCGCGCGAGTTGACCTCGGTGGCGGTGATCAATCCGGCGGCGCGGGCGTCACCAAAGGTGGAGACGGATAGACCCGCGCCGCGCAGGATGAGTTCGGTGATCTCGGTGGCGGTTTCGCGGTGTTCTTGCCAGCGGATGGTGAACTGCTGCGGGATGATCGGCGGGCTACCGTCCTTCAGACTGCCCAGTGTCGTACCTGGTAGTGGGGTGAAGATCGCCTGCTCGGAGTCGAACACCGCGCCCGAGCCCGGTCCGCGGGATTGGGTGAGCGATTTGTCGACGAACAATCGGCTGCGGCCGAGGTCGATATCGCGCATCCACGCCGACCATGTTTCATCGAGCGCATCCAGAAGCGGTTCTTGCCCTTCGAGGTCGGAGCGGCCCAGCGACGCCAAACCTGGGGTGTGGCGCCAGATCCGGTTGAACCGCACGTTCGGTATGTAGCAGGCGGTGAGGGTATTAACCCCAGTGGCGATGGCGGAGTCCGCATCGACAAGTGGTGCAGCCCATGCGGTGTCGGGGTGCTCGATCAGCGGGCGGCGCTGACCGAGTCGGTCACGGCCGCCGAGGTAGAGGCCGTGATAGATGCGGCCGGGTGCGTGATGTTCCAGATGCCGCCACACCACACCATTGGAGCTGTCTTCGGCGACGACCTGCCAGAACGTCACACCGACCAACCGGTCGTAGCGCCAGCGCGGCACAGCGCAGTCAGCGGCCATCTTGCCGAGGTTGACGTGGTCGCTGACGGCTCGGTCCCACCATGCCCGCAGATACACCCCACCCAACACCGAGGCGAGCTCGCCGGCCTCCAGCAAGGTCGCGGCCGTATCGGCTCCCCCGAGCAGCAACTCCAGGCGGGATTGGGCAGTTTTGCGGTCCCCGCGAGCGTCGTCCTCGCCGATGACGAAGCGCGGTGGTTGGGAGAACAGCAGGCTCGATGAACCCCGCGCGAGGTCGGCGGCCAGTGGGACGTGCAGGCGTTTGGTGGCTTGGGGGTTGGGGCGGCCCCAGAAGAAGCGGGCGATGCGTCCGACGAGACCGCCGGAGAACTGCGCGGGCCGATACGCCGGGTAGCGGCGATAGATGTCGGTGAGCCGGTTGGTGTCGCCGGTGTACCAGGCATCCCACACCGCCATCGCTTTGTGTGCTTGGTCGAATGGTGGTGGCGGCCAGGCGATATTCGCGTCAGGCAGCATCGGGGACCTCGTCGAATCCGATCAACGGACGCCACAAGCGTTCAGTAGTGATCACCGCATAGCGCAGGGCATCAATGCCGTGATCGTTGACTTTGATCGGAGCGTCCTGGCCTTCTTCGGTCGCGGTGGTCGACCAGGAGTAGCCGGGGATCTCCAACAACAGGGCTGGGCAGCGGGTGGAGATCCGAAGCAGGTTGCGGGCGAACAGCATCGCCAACACGCGTAGCCCGTAGAGGACGTCGTTGTCTGCGGCCGCGGTCTCGATGCCATCGGCGTCGAGTTGCACCCGCAGTGACGCGGCCGATGGGTCGGCGATGACGTGCTCGGCGCGCATGCGAGACTGGCGCGGATCCGGTAGGTGAGCTTCTGTCAGCCAGGCGCGTAGGTCGGCTGATAGTTCGGAGTCGGTTTTGCGTCGGCTCATTGTCGATGGCTCGTAGCGGTATTCGTCGACCGCGTAGAGGACACCGTCGACACCGAGGCCCACCAGTACGGCGTGGGTGGGGTTGGTGGTGCCGTAGTCGATGCCGATCGCGATCAGCTGCCGCATCAACGGCAGTGCCGCCCAGTCGATGACGTGCTGGTCGGTCCAGGAGTCGAACACCGACCCGTCGGCGGCAACCCAATGCCCCAGAATGAAGCGGCGATACCACAACCCGCTGTATTCGCGTTTGTACTGAAGCTTGCGCTTGTCCGACAGGGCGGGGTTGTCATCGAGCTCGAAATGCCATGTCCGCCAATCCGGCAACAACGGTTCGCCGTCGGCGTCGAGTCTGCCGATGCGATCGAGGAACTCCCGTTTGAGCCAGTGCACCGGGTTGTCGGGGTTCGTACTGCCGAACAGGCGGGCGTCATCGAGACTCATGCGCCCAAGTAGCTGGCGGAAGAAGTCCGGGCGGATGACGGTGATCTCATCGACGTAGGCCCCGGCCACGGTCAGACCACGTAACGACATTTCAGCTTTGGCGTCGCTGGCTCCGAGCATGTAGACGCGGCGCCCGAGGATGGTCGCCGTCGGTGCGCCCAGGGTGTAGGACACCCGCCCGGCGAGGTGCCCGAACAGGGCGGGGTCGCGCATAGGTTCGATGACATTGCGAGCCAGGCTCTCTCGGGTGCGCCCGACCATGACGAACTGCCCGCCTGCGGGCGGGTTCGACAGAAAGATCAGCCAGCACAGAATCGAAGCGATCGTCTTGCCGCTGCGGATCGCGCCCTCCCAGATATTGCAGCGGGCGCTGGCCGCCACGATCGACACTGCTTGTTTGCGGGAGATCGGCAGTTCATCGAGCACACTCACTGCGGCGACCTCAGCTCGTCCTCGCCGCCCAACCCGTCGACCAGGTCCTCATCGGCAGGTTTGTCCCCAGGCGAACCGGTGACTTGATCCTGCTCGACAGCCGCCTTGAGCTTGCCGAACAGGTCCGAAAGCATCGAACGGTCGGCTGCGACGGTGTCGTTGCTGTGGCTGGTCAGCAGCTCGGTCAGGCTGCGCAGAGCCAGCGACAGCGCGGTGTAGCCGTCGCGGACATCACGCAACGGTGGCAGCGGCAGCGTCACCGGGATCAGGGAGTCCACGCCGCGCTCGTAGGTGGTGACCGGACTCCACAACCGTTCATGCAAAGCGGGGATCTGTTGCTCGATCATCTCCGCCAGATCCAGGCGGCGGCGCTTGAGCTGCTCGAGACGCGCGGCACTCGCCTCGGCGGTCTGGGATTCATCGAAGCGCAACTCGAGCTTGCGAGCCCAGTAGGTGATAGCGCTGCGAGTGACCCCAAGGATATCGGCGATCTCGTTGCGGCCCTTGCCTTGTGCATGCAACTCGACAATGCGTTGCTGGTCGGCGTCGGTGATCTTGCCCGGCCGCGATCCTCCGCCCCGGGCGGCGGCACGCGGGCGGGGTGCGTCGGAGTTTTTCGGTCGGGCCATCAGGAACGAAACCGGGCCGCCCACGCAGCGATCTTGCGGTCGGCGCGATCGCGTACCGCGCTGATCGGATTCGGCACCGGAGCACCAGAGGCGGCATCGATCACCAGCAACCCGGTTTCACCGAGGATGACCGTCGCTTCCTGGAACTCCGCCAATGCTTCGCAGTAGCAGGCGAACTCGACCACGTTGGCCGGATTCAGCTCCGTGTGTGGCGCGAGCTGCTCCCACAGGCTGCGGGCCTGCTCGGTCAGCCACGGTGGCGGGTCGGTCTTCCACGCCGACACCGACAGCGGTTGCGTCGGGCGACGCAACGCGATCACCGGGAACTCCGATGCGGACATAACGGAGTCACCTCCTCGATGGAGTTGTGGCGCCGGTGGCCCCGCGCTGGCGGGGCCACCGGTCACGGGTGTTACGAGCCCGACGTGGAAGCCCCGGCGCGCGATCCGGCGATCCGGCTGCGGGCACGCTGTCCGGCTGCACGTATGACCGTGCCGAGACGACGGCCTGCGGCTGCGAAGCGATTCATTTCCTACCTCCTTCCCAACGGGCGCTGACGGCACAAGAAAACCCCGACAGAAGTTATGCCGGGGCTCCCGAGCGCTCCAGTAGTAGTTACTGGCCGTTGAGTTCGATACCGAGAATGCGGGCGACCTTCTCTCCGTCTAGGTATTTATCGCCCAGTTCGACCAGTTCAGCCTTCCGGAGAAACTCGTCCTTCTGCTCGCGCGAGCGGAAGCAGATCGCGACCCAGAATTCGGAGTCGTTCATCGCAGCGAATTTCTCGGCCCACTGCTTACTCGCACCGGACAAGCCCTTACCGAGAGCGTCGAGTTCGGCCTTCACATCGGCCTCGAGGTTGCCGGTTGAGGAATCTCGGACCTCGGCCAGTGGATCAGGGTGAGGTTGGCGGCGCAGTGCGTCGGCGATATCTTCGCGGGACGCCTTGACTTTCGATTTTCCGGCTTTCAGAATGGCGAGGACTTCATCAGGGAGCGGCATTCATGACCTCCGCGCGGAAGATTTCGAGATCGGCGAGGGGAAACCATTTCAGGATCGTCTGGTAATCGTCGGGATAGTAGGTGCGGATCGGGCCCAGATAGTCATAGCGGATACCGTCAAGGGACCGTTTGAACATCCGGTAATCCGGGCCGAGCTCAAGCCCCGCTTGTTTGATCCGCGCCCACACTTCCTTGGTTTCCCAGTCCCAGATCGGGGACTGGCGGCGGGTGCGATGCTTGACCGCTCCCCACCGCTTGATCGCCAACATCCGGGTCGCGGAGTCAGCGGCGCGGACCCCGTCGAGGATCCAGGTGTCCGGCGCGGCGAACGCCTCACGCATCAACTCATCCCATTCCTCGCGCGTGGGTACCCACAGGTCGGCGGCCTCGATGATCGCGCACCGCTGCGGTGGTTGAAACACCAAGTTGGACAACATCCTCCAGAACGCGTCCGCGGGCAGGTCGATGATCCTGGTCCCGAAATACTGCTCGTAACGGTCGAGGTCGTCACGGATGAAACCCAGGCCCGGGACGATGGACTTGTGGATCGGGATCACCTGGATGTCGCGATCTGCCAGCTCAAGCCATACCGCGACGGAGTCCTTGCCGCGGCTGAAGTTGAGGATCACCGGCTTACCGGCTACGGCAAGCCCATCCAGGAGCTGAGTGGAGGTGGGATATCCGGGAAGGCTGATCACCGGTGTTCCCCTCTCCTGAAGAGATCAGGCGGGCGGCCGGCACTGTGCCAGGGTGAACCTGATGTCATATGAAATCCTCACTCTGCATGATTTCCCTTGCAGCCCCAGAGTTAGGGCTCAGTGGGCAGGCTAGAAACCACCCACTACAGACACAGCACACACCCATAGCCAGCCCTCTGGGCCATTCTGAAGCCCCCAGATTGCCCTGGGATACATTCACCTACCCTGATCAATTCCAGGCCACACAGATCATATTCAGCCTTTTTCAGCTGGTTTTAATTCACCTCTTGCATATCAGGAGTGAGTGTGATTTCTTGGTGGTGGAAGTGCTTTATCAGACTTCATTCACCACTGGGTACCTGCCTTCGACTTACGGCAGGGTTGCCCCAACAATCAGCCTATTGGTACGGCTTATCCATATCGTCTTCTGGGTGAATTCGGCATTCCGGTGACAGCGGAGCCATGCCAAATTACGGGGGAAGTCGCACGCAGTTTTACCCGCTCGCGTGGCCTCCGCATGCCGTTTTGATAATTCCACAGTGTGAACTCAAGCAGAGGCAGGATATTTCTGTCTTTTTCGTTTCTGCGGTCATTGATGTGGCCGCAGTAGTTCAACTGGGAGAATTCATGTCCACTCGCAAGAGCACCCGCACGCGCAGCACCGGACCGGCCAAGGCCGCGCCGAGCAAAGCTCAGCCCAGTCAGGGCAAGCCGAGCAAGGCCGACCCGACGCCGGAACCGGTGCAGGGCAAGCAGAATCCGTTCTGCGGCACGTGCGGTTCCCGGATCGCGCCGGAGGAGAACGACCCGTTCCTGGGATCGGCTCTGCTCTATGACGATTCGGGTTACGCGAATCTGATGGGCGCGCTGTTCCTGTGTGGCTGGCAGTCGCAGACCTTGCAGAAGGTCGCCGACGGTCGGCCGACGGTCACCGTCGTCGGTACCCCCGTCGACGCTGACGGGCAGGCGCTGCGCAACCGCAAGATCGTCACCGCGACATGGCATCACCGCACCGACATCGGATGGGTGCAGGTGGCTGAGCTGTGCGGCTATAGCCGCCCGGACGGCACCGGATTCCAGAACCGCACCGCTGAGCAGCTGACCGAGTATGTCGGTCGCAACCTCGCCGAATGGGTGCTCGCACCCATCGACGAAGAAGCCGAAGCTGCGCCCAAGCATGCTAGCAAGGGCAAGCGGAGCACCGGCAAGACCAGCGCGAAAGCGCAGGACAAGCCGACACCGAAGGAGGGCACCGAGAACAAGCCGGAAACGGCTGCCCCGGAACCCACCATCGACCCGGAATCCAAAGGGCTGCCTGCCGGTTCGACACCGGCACCACCGCAAGACCCTGCCCCGGCCCCCGACCAGGAGCCCGACGACGAGCAGGAATCGGTGGAACCCGATCCCGGCGACAGTGGCCTCGATTCCGAGGACGCCGCCGCAGGGGTGGAGGAAGAAGTGATCGACGAAGGCATGGCCGCCTAACTACCGGCCCTGCCGGTCGAAGTCCGGTTGAGGCGTTGCCTACACGCCTCAACCGGACTCACCTATACAACCATCTCCGGGAGAGGAAACTCATGGAATCCGAACAGGATTCGATATCCACCGAGAAGATCATGCGGCGGGTGCGGGGCCTTTTCGCCAAGGCGGACGGCACCGACAACCAGGCCGAGGCCGACACGTTCCGGGCGAAAGCCTACGAACTGCTGGCCAAACACAACCTCGATGAAATGCGAGTACGAGCCACCGGCCAGCAGACGGAGCAGTCGGCGCGCGACAACCAGATCATCGTCGTGCGATTCGACATCCCGCTCCGCTACCGGGAGCAGCGCATTCTGTTGCTCGCCGCGGTGAACAACGCGCTGCACAACCGGGGCGTCGACTGCGGTGCGGGTGTGCAGCGGATCATTGGTGTGCGCCGCAACGTCGAACGAGCACGGTTCCTCTACAGCTTGCTCACGCCGCAAATGCTGTCCGCGACAAGCAAGTACGTACCGGATGACCCGTTCGACCACGCCGCTGTCGTTCGTGAACGTCAGTCGTTCATGAACGGATTCGCGGCCATGGTCCATCAGCGTCTCGCCGAGGCCGAAGCCAACGCGATCCGCGATGCGGGCCAGTCCGCCGCCTTAGCGATACGCGAGGACGAGCAACGCACGCAGGCCGCGTTCACCAAGAAGTGGCCGAAGACGGTCAAACGCTCTGTCGCGCACCGCAACAGCGGTGCCGGGTTCGACGCCGGTATCCGCAGCGCCAACGCCGCCGATGTCGGCCACACCCGCGTCACAGGAGGCAGACGAGCCCTCGGCTCATAACCAACCAGTCCCCGGCCACCACCAGGTGGCCGGGGACTTCGCAGTCCGATGACAGGAAGGTGCTCATGAATCCCGACCAGATACTGGCCGATCTCCGCGCGGTCATCGCGCGAATTCACAGCGACGCCGAGGAAGACGAAATCTACGTAGCCGACCGGTCACACGATGTGCTGGCCGATATCGCCGAACACTTCGGCGACCTCGACCGGTGGCTATGCGCTGGCGGGCACCCTCCCGCCGCATGGCGCCTGACCGAGCTGTGATCGTCTCCGCCTCAAAGTCTGCGGCGCAAGATTGTCCGCCGCGAAATAGCCTGCCGCGCAACCTAGCAGGCACACAGGAAGGAAACACGCATTGAGTAAGGAACACCCACCGTGCCGGGAGAGCATCGAGCTGCGGTGCGCGGGTTGTGGCGAGGTCGTCTCGTGTGATGGCAATGACAGTAGGTCGATCATCTCCGACCTATTGACCGAAACCGACTTGGGTTTCGCGGATCTGATCTCGGCACTGATGCTGTCGGGGTGGGAGGTCAACCTCAGCCAGCTCGTGGTCGACGGGAACCCGCGGATCACCGTGATGGGCACTCCGGTCAACGAGTACGGGCGACCACGCCTGGACAAACGCGATGTCACCGCGCTGTGGGAACACCGCCCCGAGGGGTGGGTCGCCGCAGCGCACAGCACCGGTTTTCAGGCGATCGGTGGCGGGCTGTTCCGGCCCGCGACCGCGCCTGAGCTGGCAATGCTAGTGATGGACAGCCCCGCAGTGTGGGTGTACCGCCCGCACTGAACAAGATGAGGGTGACGAGGAGAGCGCCGACCCCGCTAGCACGGGTCGGCGCTCTCTTCGGTTGTGTACCAGCCTATTCGCTGAACGCGCTTCCGGCGATCAGCAGCTCGATTCCCCACGACGCCAACCACGCCGTCCGCCCGCCCGGCACGGCCGCCGCCTCGGCGCGGATCGCGGCGATAGCGGCCTGTTTGAACCCCATCCGCGGATGCAGACCCAACAGTTCACGCACCCACACCGGGTCTATCTGCGACAGGCGGATACCGAGCATATCCAGTGAGGTCCCGGCCGCGACGAACCCGGCCGGGTCCGACAGATCCGTACTCACGCCGAAGGTCATATGCCCGGCCACCGCCGCGCCGAGTTCCTGTGCGCGCTGGGGTGTTTCACCGACCGCTACCGCGAGAGCGATGGCGCGGCGGGCGCCGGTGACGGCGAAACAGCAACCGGGCGTGGGATGTTCGAGCGCCACATCGTGCAGCAGACACGACACATACGCCAGTTCGTCGTCATAGTCGGCGCCATCGACGCCAGCCAGCACCCGAGCGAACCAATACGTGCGATAGGAGTGCTCGAGCAGCGTCGGTGACAACACCGCGCGGGCTTCGCGTTCGGCTTCGCGCACAAGTTTCGTGTCGGGCAGTCGTGCATCGGCCAGCTCAAGGCGCGCGGAGCCGCGGTATCCGGTCCGTGCTCGCAGCGCGTCGATCACCAGCCCCGGCATCATGGCGAGCATCACCCCGGTCAGCTGACGACGCTGCGCGCCGGTCAGGTTGCCGCCGGTGTTCTGCGCCCAAGCCCAGTCGATCCCAGCTGGAGCACCCATACGCGCCTCCTCGAGGTTGCAGGCCAGCTCGCACGCTCACCGAACCGGAAGACATCGAGCTAACCCAGTCGCCAGACACCACCCGCCTGGCCCGACTGATGAACGCCGCCCCCGCGAACGGGCGGCGACTCCGACTCCTGCTGCACCGCAGCAGGTTCCGCGAACAAGAAATTCGCGGGCCGGGTCCCGGCCAGCTAGCACCTGGCCGGGCCTCGGATTTCGTTTCACCACATCTACGGGAGACACAACAATGAGTGACCCCTGCATCGTGGGCAGACTCGGCGGCGACAAAGCCACCGGCGTCTACATCCACGTCGACGGCAACCCGGAAGCGATGCTGCCCCGCCTGGGACAGCTGGTTGCCCGCGACGGTATCGAAACCGTCCTGGCCACCCTCGCGCGGCGACGCTACGGATGGGCCTACCTCTGGCCCGAACTCGACGAGGGCGACGCCGAAACCAACCTCGGTGTTCCCCTACACAAAGGCGAGGTGATCGAGGGCTACGGGTTCTCCTACACCCTCGGACCGCGCATGCACGGCTACAACCTCCAAGATGCTCGCACGCATCCACTGATCGGATGGGCCTACTTCATCGACCCCGCAGGCGGAGACATCCACTGGTGGGACACCCGCCCCGCCGCACCCGACACCTGCCACGTCGCAACCGTTTGGGGACGCGCATGAACGCCTACGAATTACCCGAAGGCGTGTGGCGGCGAGACCGGATCGAACACGGGTGGCGGTACTGGGGAACCGGATACCGCCGTTACAGCGAACCGGATGCCTTCCGCGCCAACCTCAACACTGCGATCCGTGAAATGACTTGGTACCCGGCCGTGAGCACTGCTCTGCCGTTGTGGCCGGGCCTCGGTCTGCAGGAGATCCGGCGACGGGGCAAGTTCGACTTCGTCGCGGGTCTCGGAATCAGTCCGACACCACTGGAATACCCCGAAGACACCGACCTGACGGCCTATCTCGAGCAGGGCATCGACCCGCAATGGTCGACCTACTCGATGCTGGGAATCAAAGAGCTGACCCGCGAGGGATGGAAGCTGTCCTACTTCCTGGATCGGGGAATCGAGATCGGTGGTGTCGCTTTCGATCTCGTCCACGAAACCAGACCCGAGGACCTGAGCCTGTTGTGCGCGCTGGAGCGGCACGACGAATGTCCGGGATCGGTTCGGCCACGTCGGTGGATGCTGACCTCCAAGCCGACACCGTGCGTGTGCGAGTGCGGATGCCAGCAACGATCACGGCGGCGGAGCGCCGATGATCGAACCGATCAGGTTGCCGAGAAACTCGAGGACCTGAAGCCAGATGACAAGGCTGGGACCGTAACTCACGAGGAACCTCCAGAACCGGAGCAGTAAGGCGGGAGAACGACAGAACCCCCGACGATGCCAAGAGGAAGGCCATACCGTCGGGGTCCTGTTGTACGAAACGTCAGCGGCGGAAAGGGATTTCGGCACACCACTGGCGCGAAACCGACGCTAGCTGTCCACAATCAGCTTCTGCAAGAGCGGACTGTGACCCGCTCAGCTGTAGGCCGGTCGAAATCAGTCGGCGCCTCGGCGCGGGCTGGCGGGAGCCTGGCTTCGATGGTGTGTCGAAGCGGGCCGGTATCGATTGATTACTCGCGGTCGAATTGGCCATTCAACGAAGAATGCCCGGTACGACGCGCATTCGCGCTGTACCGGGCACTTCTCGTATGGTTCAGTGCAGTTCGAACTCGCCGTCGATGACGCCCTTGGCGAAGGCGTCCATCTCGGCGGGCGTGTAGAACAGGTTCGTGTCGCAGCCGCTGAATGTAGCCGAGCCGTCTGCATGCATGGTGATTGTCAACGCGCTACCGACCTGACCGGAGGACAGGCTGAGAGCGAGTTGGCATACCTCGGGCCACAGGATCGCCGGCACTTCAATCTGGGGTTGCGCCTTGCCGTCATTCTGGGGATCGCGGCGGAACTTGGTATCTCTGACCTGGACAGGGTCACCAGTGAGATTGGCTTCAACGCACGAGCCACCGTTGCTGCCGCTGTAGCTACTGATTGTCCACCGGTCCCGGTGGATATTGGTAGTCATTTTTGCTCCATGCTCTTGATCTTCGCGATGCGACTCCGAATGAGGCTGGCTGTGTCTTCCGACGAGAGCGCCTTGTCGATGAGTCGTTCCGCGATCAGTGTGTATAAGTCTACGTCGGTGCGCTCTTGCAGGTAGGAAGCGCCTGTGTGGTACTCGACGTAAGCGATCCCGCGAGCTTCGGCGAAGTTCAGCTGTATGAACGAGCTGCCCAGCCCATCATGGAAGCCCGCCGAAGTCGGGATCACGAACAGATCGACGTTGGGCAGGGGCATGAGTTCCAGCAAGTGCTCCAGCTGCTCGATCATCACCGCTGGGCTTCCGATAATCCGGTCGAGAATGGATTCTTCGATGACAGCCACCAGGTGGAGTGGTTTGTCGGTGCCGGTGAGGCGCTGGCGATCGATGCGTGCTCGTGCAGCCTGGCTTACATCTCGTGCCGGGATGTGGAGGCTGTCTTCCAGCACGGCGGTGGCGTACCCAAGCGTCTGTAGCTGGCCGGGCAGAAAGCTGTTGTTGTAGTCGAACAGCCGCTCGGCCAGCTTTTCGAGGCCAACGAACAGTTTGAACCAGTGCGGCCACACGTCGTCGTTTCGGGTGGACAGCACGCCGTGGTCAGCGCGAACTGCTAGCGATACGACCCATTCGACATCCTCAGCTGGGGCCTTGTAGTGGCGCATCAACTGGGCAACGTGGTCGGGGTTCTGAGCGGTTACGCCGCTCTCCATATAGCTCAACTTGCCCGAGGTGAAGCCGATCTGCTTCGCCGCGTCCAACTGCGTGACTCTCGCTGTGGTTCGTGCTGTCTTCAGGGCGCTTCCGACGAGGAAGCGTAAGGCCGACGCGTCGGGAAGTTCGTTGTCGCCCATCTGTCCCTTCCTTCACATCGTCGAGGCCATCGCCCAAAATACCGCATCGACTTCCGCTCGAAGTCTAGCGGCAAACTCGGTTTTAAGTTTAAATCGATGCCTGAATTCAACTTCGGTCGCATGTTTCACATGGCGGCCACTCGGAAAGCGGGGCGTCATGGCGGTGCAGGTAGTTGGGGGTTCGTTGATGACCAGCGACCAGACCGAGCATCAGGCGAAGAGTGTCGGTGACAGCAGGTGGGTTGTGTCCTATCTGCCTGGCCGCACTCTCTCGCTGAATCAGGCTGTGGCTGCTTTGCGCGCGGCCGATCATGTGGTCCAGCTACAGGCGTGCGCGGCGTCGTTGGGGTTGACGGCGTTGGAAGCCGCCAGGCTGGCGTCGACCGAGCGCCCGTGGCCACCCCCTCACCCGCCGCAGTTCAGCGCATGGGCGATGTCGTGGGCGGGAGTGTCTCGGTGATGGATCGGCGAGCTTTGGCGCGGGCGTCGATGATCCTTGCGTTTAGCGTCGGTGCAGCCAGAGGTCGTCGTGTGGCAGCGGAGGCACGGCAGAGGTCGCGATCCCACCTCTCGGTAGTGCCAGAGCCTGGTGGCCACAACCGGATGGAGCGGTGATGTTCGAGAGCTGCCACAGCGCCCATGAGGTCGCCCACGTGTATCGGGGGTTGGGGTTCTCGGTGTCGTGTTCGTTCGAGCGTGTGTCGCTGATCGCGACGACGGCGTTGGGCGCAGTGGCGATGCCCGCGGGTCTGGGCAAGCACGTGCGTGAGGTTCTTCTCGAGGAGACCCGGTGCGTGTCAATACCGATCATTAGCTACTCACGACCCAATCGCGACTGGGTCTTCGTCGTCGGCCCTGCGTGGGGCGGCAGGCTCGGCAAACACACCCTGGCCCAGTTGGACCTGCGCGGGGTGCGGATCCTCGAGTCCGGCGAACGGGTGTGGCTTCCGATGACCGACCATCCGACCGGGTGGTTCTGGGTGACGCATCCGGTAACTGCGCATTCATTGCCCTCGCGGACCAGCGTGATATCGGCTGCGCGTCGGTTTCTCGGCCCGGCTCGGTCTTCTGTGGTGTGGCGGTGAGCGATGCGCGCCATTGCAAGTCCGGATACGACCGCAGCGGTCTCGGACGGTTCCCAACCTGGCCCGGTAGCGCTCTTCCTATCGGGTGAGGCGCTGTTGTCGGCGATCCGGGGGCATCACGTAGGAGTCCATCCGCTGGCGAAGCTAGCGCACGATTTCGGTGTCATGTACCAGCGGCGTCTGACCTTCGGGAGTGAGTGTTGTTGCCGCAGAGATGAACTCGTACTCGCGGTGGATGTGTGGGTGGCCGATCATCTGCCGGTTCCGCATCCGGCCGCGACCATGCACACCGAGACGTTGGGAGCAGTGATAGCCCGGTTGGCCGAGGCGCAGGTCCACGCCTACCACCTTTTGATGACGATCGATCCTGCCGACCCGGTCGTACATACGGCCTGGTACCGGCTGGCTGAGCTTGTCGATGGATACACCGATCTGACCACCGACGTCGCGCGGCGAGCGCGGCGACTCCCAGTCCTGGGGGATCACTGGTGACCTCTGCCGGACTCCCCGACAAAGACGCCATGCTGGCCGCCTGCCGAGGGTTCCCGAACATGACCGACCATCCAATGCTGGATGCGGCCGGGGAACTCGCGATATTGCATCAGACCCGCGAACGCACGCCGCTGTGTGCACTTGACGAGATAGACCGGCAGCGCGCCCGCGTGATGTTGGCCATCGACCGATGGGTAGTAGCGGCCATCCCGATCCCGTTCCCCGCCGCGCAGACCTACACCCACACCATGGGCCAGGTAATCGACCAGCTTGCGCAGCTGTCCGTGCACACCCATATCGCGCTCGCCGCCGCCCCGGACGGTCTGGTCTACGACGCCGCGCTGCGGCTCACGGAGGCCGCGGATGCGTATCAGGACCTCACCGACGACCTCGCCTGCGGTATCCGGCGACTACCCCAGCACGCGGCACCGTAGTGAACGGCACTGTCCCCCACAGCATTTCCATCAACGACGAATCGTCCCGTAAAAGTAGGAGTGCAACGCCCATGTTCAACGACCGAAGCTGCGACAAAACGCGCGCCTGGAACAACATCCACACCGATACCGTGTCGGCGGGGCTCGCGCTTCGCGTGAACTGGCGCCGCCGCATCCAATCGCATCCACCACAGACGCCATCTATCTCGGGCGGCGCAACCTCTCGCTACCACCTGCCCACACCCAGGTACAGCGCAGCAAGCGATGGCCATGTTCGACTGTATGCCGATTGCGGCTGCGCGAAGTTCGACAGCGAGAACCGCTTGATCAGCGTGGCATGCCCCGCCGTGCTCTGCGGCTCAGTCTCTGTGTCCGACAACCGGATCGGCGAGCACCGCACTTGGGACGCCCAACCATGCCGGTGGATCGGAGCGTGCATCATCGACGACAGCGCTGCGACAGTACGGGTGGTGTCGTGAGTACCTCGACGTCATTCGATCCCGACGATGAGGCGCATCTGACCGACTGCGTCACAGACCCCGGTGCGCTCACCAATAACGACGCGATACGCGCCATGACCATCCACCACAGCTGCCCACCCCACGAACAGCGGCGGTCACCGCGAGCACAGGGTTCGGCGACCGCAGATTCCGGGCGGCTTACCGACACGGTGAGGCAGTCATGAGGACACCGCTGCCGTCCAGGGAGATGATCTTGCAAGCCTGTGCTGGAACAGTGGCCATCGGGCATCCGATCCTGCAAGGCGCCTACGAACTGGCCAGCTTGCACGAGGCCCGTCTGGACCGCGGCGCCGATATCGGCACGATCGACCGCGAGCGCGATCGACTGGTGTCCCGCATCGACAGCTGGGTGAGCGCCGATCAACTGCCAGCCTTCGATGCGGCGTACCACCACACCGAGACGGTCGGCATGGTGATCGACCGCCTCGCTCAGTTCTCGGTCGCTGCCCGCGTCGCCTCCCAGCAAAGCACGTCGACACTGGAGTTTCGCTACACCCAGCATCGCCTCACCGAGCTCGCCGTGGCCTACAGCGATCTGTGCTTCGAGATCGCAGCCGGAACGCGCCGACTGCCGGACTTCTCATTCCCTGTGCTGGAACGAGATTCGACCGAGCCCGATCACAGGCGCGGGCTGTAGTGGCAAGCCACTCCTACCCACAGAACAGGGATGCCGTCGAAAGTTGGTGGATCGAATCCGATGCCGCCTTATGTACTCTTCCTCGAAGATCAGCAGAGTGGGGGCAGCGGTGATCGCGGCGAACATCGACTCGAGTCGCGAGCCACGATCAAGGCGTTCAACGACGCGGGATTTGCAGACCTTACCGAGCTCGATCCGAACTCTATCCCGAGACGAGCCTGGCTGTGCGCTCCGATGATCCATGGACTGAGAGGTATCGGCAACAAGTTGGACGCCCCTTGTGGTCTCGACGAAGTTCGCTCGACTCGAACCGAGATCGGCGCACCGACCTCGTCGCGTTCGCCAGTACGGCCATGGACTGGTTCCGGCGGCAGGACACCACAACTCAACGACCGCACTGCGGGGCGTGCACACATTGGGGGACAGAATGAATTCCGACATCACGTCAACAACTAACGGCTCGTCCAGGTGGCTGGCCTGGCTGACGGCGGCGGCCGGTGCCGTCGGTTTCGGTCTTATCGCCGGCGGCACGATCCTTGGGATCTACAGCCGGTTCTTCGCCGCGGAAGTGCAACTGGACGACCGGATGGTCGACGGTGAGGACGTGTTCGGGTCGTTCCGGCTACCGATCAACGACGTGCCCGACCGATTCGCCACCAGTGCAACGGTACTCGGCGCGCTCATGCTGGTCGTAGCCGCTTGCGTTATCGTCCGTAGTCTGCGCGCACGGAAAGGCTCCGGCCGGGCGATCGTGTTAGTGCTCGCTGCGCTCGTCGCCGCGACGGTGACGGCGGTCGTGGCAGCCAAAGCTCACCTGCCAGGCATGTACGGACGCATCCGATTCGAGTACCCATTTTTCACCCAGTTGCCGACCGCAGTAGCCGCCAACGGGCTCGTGCTCGCCGGTACGGTACTTGTGATCGGCCTTGCCCGACGTCCCGCAGATGTGCACCGGTTGGGGCGGTGGACCCTAGTGGCGTTGGTGTCACTGGGTCTCGTTGCCACTGCAGGGGTGACCGCAGCCGCGATCAGCGCCGGTGACGACGACGCCAACATTGACCACAACACTGCTGCCGCAGTGGGGGTTCCAGCGTTTCCACAAAGGTTGGGTAGCGAGCGCTACCGGATCCCGATCCCGATGATCGCCGTCGATCGGTATCCCGACAACGGCTACGACCTTCGCGCCCCGGACATAGCGGTGACAGGCACCGGTTTCGTGCTCGCCTCGACCCAAGGCCTCACCGCCTACGACGGGGCCACCGGTACGCCACTGTGGCACTACCTGCGCACGAACGCGCAACGCGGCGAGGAACTCGGCGTCGAATACATTCCCGGATCGCTGCGGTCGGTCGACGGCGGCAAGGTCGTGCTCGCGCGCTGGGATAACAAGGGCTGGATCGCATTCGACGCGATCACCGGGCAGGTGCTGTGGACCGAGTCCGACTTCACCCGAACAGCCCCTGATCCGAACACCCATGTCATATCGGTGTCGGAAACCAATCCGTGGCATCTTCCACGAGCACACGACTTCCGACCCGGCCCGCAGTTTCTGATACTCGCCAATGGGACCCATATAGTGCGATACGACGGCCGGACAGGAACATCGATGTGGTCGGTAGAAGGGTGCAACGATCCCAACCACGACATCCTGATCACCGACACCGCGGTCTATCGGATCGCACGGTGCACGAACGGGAACGACACCAGCCTCACCACCACCGCACTGGACCCGAAAACCGGTGCGGTGATCAGCACCCGTGAACTTGCCCGGATACCGACCAAGGCCGACGTCACTGTGCTCACCCACACCCTCGCCAACACTATCGTCGTCAACTGGTCTTCCTATGATGCACACCAATCCGGAACGATCATCCTCGACCGACCCGATCGCCTCGCGACCGTCCCGATCCTTCCAGGCAACACCCCGACGCCGATCGCCGCCGATCCGAACGGCCCCGAAGTGCTGACCGAGGTCCCAATACACCCTTACGATTCGGACGCACTGCAAGTGATGGCAATTGACGAAAACATCGTCAAGTACAAGCTTTCCGGCCTCCACGGCCGCTACCCGCTCACCGGAGTGAACGACGTATTTCTCGCTACCGAACTCGTCGAAGCGACCCTCTATGAAGGAACCGACGGCCAGCACCATGCCGAGATCCACTCATGGAGCCGGACCGATGGCACCCCGATCCTCACCTACCCGCTCGACCGCGACAACAACCGATGCGGCGGCACTGCACCGCTGGCAGTACCAGGCGCCGTCGTAGCGATCTGCCACGGGAGCACTCAGATCGAGGTCATCGGCTTCGGAACGTCATGAACCGCAACAGACCTTGACCGAAGATCACCCGCAGGGCCACGCCTATCACTTCAGGTGAGGCGGACGTGAGTGCCACCATCGCCTCCGCTTCGCGGTAGGGGGACGGCATCAGGATCCGGCCGCGATGCGGCGATGCAGCTCACGGAGGGTGACTGCGGGGGAAGCGGGTGTGATGGTGGTGTCGTTGCCGTTGACGTCGATGAGGTAGCGACCGGCGGCTGGGTGGTCATTGCGGATGTCGATCCAGCTCAGGTATTCCGGTGGATGCGGTCGTTGACCGTGGGTGTGGCGTTGGATCCGGAAGTGGCCCTCGGCGGTGCGCGGTAGCCGCAGCAGAGCACGGATGCGTTCTTCGACAGCATGGTCGCCGTTGGCCGCTGGTTTCCATGAGGTCGGCGGCTGTTCGCCACGCACTCGTGGCGTATAGCCGATCATCGTTTCCGCGCCACCGGGCGAGGACGGCGGCATGGTCGCGGCGATGTGCTTGGCGAGGTGGTGCCGTTGGGTGACAACGAGTTTGATGTCGCCGCCGAAATCTGGGGTTGGACCAGATTTTTGGAACAGGATGACGCCGAGGTCCGCGGTCGCCGCGCCGAGCGAGCGAACCCGCTTGGGAGAGTTGAGGGAGCGGCCTTTGCAGACGATGCGTAGATCAGGATGTGCGAGAACCCGAAGGGGCCCGGTCAGATCAGGATCTGCTCCACGTGGGTAACGGGCACTGATCTCCTGGATCAGCCGCGTGTGTTCCTCTGCGGTCGTGGCTGATTCGAGGATGCTGATCGGGTCCGGATACACGTCGAGCCCGGTTTCGGTCCAAATCCACGCGAATTCGTCCGGCGTGAAGCTCCACACCGTCTGGGTCTTCACTACTCAGCGCCCGACCTTCGCTGCTCGGGCTCACCGGCTGGCTGCTCCATCGCCACACCCTCATCGGCATCGTCTGTGCTCCACCCGTATTCGGCGAAGAGGTCATCGAGTGAGGGACCCGTCCCGGAGAACCCAGCCGACTCGGCGGGCTCTGCTTCGGTGTCTGAGGATGCAGGGGGCTCCGACGCTGGCAGCGTACCCGCGGCCGGCGCAGGAGCGGCGTCGACCGCGGTCCGCGGCTCGACCGGTTCAGCCTCAACGAAAGTCGGTGTTATTGGTTGCCGAGTGCGGACCGGTGTCGGCGGAACCGCCTCAACGATGGCAAACGGATCCGCTTCAGGGAAACCAGCCTCACCGATCACCTCTACAGGCGTGTCCAACCCCTCGGTCCAGTCCGAGGCAACTCCCCGCAGATAGTCGGGAGCATGGTGCTCACCGTCGCCTTCACCGTCTTTACGTCGAGCACCGGCACCAGGCGCCATCGGCCCGAAAGTGCCCGTCCCAGTCCGAGTTGCCGCCGCCGCGCCCGCAGCAGAGCCGACCGCCCCAGGAGCGGCACCAGGTGCACCTGGAACCGACGAACCCGGGCCACCCACCCAAGGGCTCGTGCCGGGGCCGCGCACACCGTTTGCTCCCAGCCCGGTCAGCCCAGAGCCTCCGGGCGCGCCGGGACCGTCACCGATACCCGCAGGCGCCGTTGTCGTGCTGGGACCGGTGCCCGTCATCTCCGGCATCCGCACACCTGCCGGACTCGTACCGGATGGCTGGGTCGCGGTCGGTGACGATGTATCATCAGATCCGGCATTTTGCGGTGCCGTAGCACTATCACCGCCGGATGCATCTCCGGACGTGCCGGGGCCGGCTCCGGTGCGTTCGGTACCAGTGCCATTGTTCGCGCCGACGACGCCGGGGTCCCCGTTCGCGCCGATCTGCGGAACCGTCGCATACGTGGGCACCCCAGATCCCGCCGGAGGAAAGGTCTCCTTATACACACTGTTCAGCGTCCTGATGGCTGCTTGCCGGGCCTCTTCCCGCGCGTTATCGACCTGATCGGAATACTCAGGATTGATCAGGCCCGGCAGCACTGACTGCGCAGGATTGTCCGGATCGAGCCCATCTACTACTGACGACGGTGGAGCCGGAACAGCGATACGCACAGCTTCCGCAGCCCACCCGAGGGAATCCAAGCGCTGGCTCATCGTCTCGAACACCCGCCCCACCTGATTGGCAACCGCCGAATACTGCTGCGACGCACTCTGGGCAGCTGACCCACTCACACCTTGCCAACCCCCGTTGCCGAACACCCGATTCAGCCCCATCAGGTTGAACGTGGACAGGTTCGTCAGCTCCGAGAACGCCTCAAACCACGTCCGACGCAATGTTTGCAGGCCAGTAGCGTCCAAACCACCCCTGCCCGTGCCATCACCGTGGACCGCGGTGTACATCGCTTCCAACGTCATGCCCTCGAAGTGCTCTTCTGTGCTGACGTAATCCGGGTCAGAACCTGCACCCAGGTCGCTGAGCTCCGCGTCATCGCGTCGCGCTCGTGATCGTGAATCGGCGGACCTCTGCGAAGCGACCTGGACGTCGCGCTGGTCCAACAGATCCTGAAGACCGGGAATCGACGCTGTGGATGGCTTGTCCTGATCACCCATCGTGGTCATTCCCCCTAGGCATCACCGATCGGTTCGTTCGGAGCCTAACACGACCACTACCAGCAGATCTTCCCAGTTGACGCTCAATGCCGATCCCTCCCAAGACATTCGGAAGATGCGCTCGCCGACCATAGCCATGAGAGCGAACGTCAGGCGCCCGAACCCGATGTTGGCTCGTGTAATCTTCTTCGGAAGCCAGCAGATTGGGGGCACCGGTGAGCGCGGCGAATATCGACTACGGACAAGCCCAGATCAAGGCATTCAACGACGCCGCATCCGCGGGCGTCATCCAGCTCGATCCGCAGGCTGTTCACGAAGCAGTCCAGCTGTATGACCAGATGATCAACGGACTGGGGAAGATTCGCGACAAGCTGCGCGCCGCGAAGGAGGGCAAGGGGTTCGGCGGGTTTCCTTCTGGGCAGGAACTACAAGCAGGCTTCTCGAACAAGGCAGCGGAAGGGATCGAGGTGGTCAACCAGTTGATCGACGGTGCTATGCGCCTGCAGGAAGCTTATCTGCGCGCCGGGCGGCTGATCACGGAGGCGGATCAGCTCAATGCAAATCGAATCAGGATCCTGGGGGACACTCCGGAGATGGGTAACGAAGCACAATGAAACACGTCGCCATCGCCGTAGCCTTGGCCTCGACTTCCCTTGTGCTGGTTGGATGCTCAAGCCATAGCACCTCAGGCGAGCCGACGGACACGGCGACATCGACGGCAGCGAAACCGAGTGTTGCCGTTTCTGTCAAGCCCGCCCCGAATCAGCCCCGGAACTCCCGCAGTCCGGTGCAATTCGATCCGTGCGTCGAGATCGACGATGGCACCGTCACTAAAGCAGGGTTCGACCCGAAAACGCGTGAGCGCATCGATCAAGTTCATGACGATTATGCATTTATCGGTTGCATATTCGAGCGTAAGCAAGAAGTGCGTGGTCAGACGCTAGGGGTGGGCTCGTTGATAATCTCATCGACCAACTTGACTCTGGATGAGTTCCGGAAGCGGGAAGGCAACGCAGCCTCTGAAACAAAGGTGAACGGCCGTGAGGCGATTACGTACCGCAAGCAGGCCGAGGAGGCGTGTTACGTCGTCACAACCGGCCCAGACGGCACCTTCGATATGTCCGTCAGCAGCATGGGGGCCCTCACAGACTGGAACGCATGCGACCACTCCCAGGAGATCGCCGCAATCGTCGAGTCAGCCCTGCCCGCAAAATAGTTCGCGTCGGCTGCTTGCTAGGACGGGCCGATCCATTCCGGGTAGCTTGTCGCAAGTGGCGCGGTTGGCATCGTGGCACCAGGTACGACTTCGTAAAACCTTCTGGATCCTACCCTTGTCAAATAGGGGAATTTCTCGCCCCACCAGGTGAAGCAGCTGTCCGGGGTCTCATCTCCGCCTAGGAGCTTTATTTTCTTGATCTTCCAGGTGCCAAATACATTCCATGCAGGCACCCGACTTCCGTTAGGGGTGCCGGTTTCCGCCGCTTCGTCCCGCAATCCAGGCTTCCCAGCGTCGACCCCACCGTTTTCGAGCACCACTCCTTCGCAAAAGGTGTGAGCACTGTTTTCCTCGCCCGGGATCGATTCCGGGCGAGTATAGAACCGACACACGACGGCGGAAACCCTTTTACTGTCGGCGGCATAGCTCGTAATATGCAGGTATTCAGTCCGACGCTGCTGCGGCAAGGTCTTCGAATCGGAGTAAAATGTCGTTTCTATGTCATAGTTGCTGGCATCATGGGGAACGTCAAATGCGGAAGAATATCCTGGAAACGCTGCGGATATTCCACCGAATAGCGTGAGGTCACCGGATTCAACTGTCGCGCGCACCAACTCCGCACCCCGACTGAACAGATCGACTCCCGGGTCCGCCGACCATACGTCGGCGTTGATCAGCTCCAGGTTGGTGCGCGTTGGGGTGGGGGGTGTCGTGTTCGCATCCTGACTGGTTGCGCAACCCGCCGACAGCACCAGCACCGCAATCGCTGCGATGCCGAGTCTGCGATAGTCACCCATCTTTTCGGACCACGTCGGAGTATCCATTGCGGATCTGATGGCCGTCGCCTCCTCCCAGTTGGGTGACCAACCACTCGAACGCATCCTTGCGTTGCGGGTCATTTCCGAGCTTGTCTCGCATCTGCTCGTAGTCGAGCAATCTTCCGCTTCCGTCCAGCATCCACGACTGCTGGGCAGGGATCTGCGGCAAGGAAAGCCCAATGTCCTGACGCGCCTTGAGAATGGCGTAGTCGTCCCGATAGAAGTCGGTGCCTGACAGACCCGCAAGCGCCGCGGCACCCGGCCGACCTCCGGTGAATGCGTCTTTGAGCGAGTCGCCGCTGCCGTTGACGAGGGCGTATGCGAACTTCTCGGGTGTATCACCGAAACCGGATCCGAAGCTGAACGCCGCTTTGCCAGCATCGAACCATGCTGCTTTCCGCTTGTAGCTGGCTTCCTCTTGCGCATGGCGATCGTCGTATTGGTCTTGGACCTCGATCATGTTGCCCTTGTCGACAAGCCCATGCAGCCTACCGGCCGTCGACAACCAGCCACCGGCGTCGGGGTTGGTCGGGTCTACCCCAAATTTGGTTTCCTGCCGCAGCACTTCAGCGACTGCGGCCCCGTTGAAATCCTTGCCCGCGTTTTCGTCGGTGTTCATCAGAGCGAAAATGTTGGCCGATCCGCTGAAACTGTTGTTGCCGTTGGGATCAGCCCAGGACGTGTGGTCCGAGCGCAGCAGATTGAAGCCGGGCTTGTCAGGCTGGTCAGCGCCTGCCAGGTCCGACACATACGGTGACATGCTCTTCGATATCGATTGCAGCAGATCAGGATTCAGCTGCCCCGCCGACTGGCCGTCGGTATTGGGAACATTCGACAACAACTTCCACGCCTCGTCGGTACTGGTTGCCTCAGCCACCGACTGCATGATCCGGCCGGTACGCATCGCGGACTGCACATCGGCCGGGTTCCCCGGGTCCTCGACGGTGGCGTCTTTGTCCCCGAAGGTGAACAGCGAGGACACCGCTTTCCCATCGTCGGGCCATTGGTGGCTGAGGGCATCGGAAACGAAGTCCTTGCCGTTCGGGCCGGTGACAACCGACTCGACAGCTACCTTGTCCTGCCCCACGGCGTTGAAGATTCCCTCGGTAATCGCGGAGGTGTCGCTTGCACCGTTGCCGTCGAGGGTGAACGACGTCAGCGCGTTGTGCTGCAACTGTTCATGGTTGACCTGCGCGCCAAGATACTGTCGACCGACATCGAGCAGTTCGCTATCGATCGCGGACCCGTTCCTGAGTTGAGGATCGCTGACTCTGACCATGTTGGCGACTGCCTGGTTGTCGGCGACGCCGTTCAACTCGATGCTGCGGGTTGTTCCACCGGCCGTATTGTGGAACTGGTTTACCACCAAGTCTTTTCGTGTCAGAGACGTTTGGATCTGCTTGGGCAGTTGGTCCGCGCCGCCGTGCTTCGGTATTGCTGGATCGTTGGTGACACCGGCATTGATCTTCTCGTTCGACACGATCTGGAATGAATTCGCCAGTGCCCGTTGCCCGTCGGGTGGCAGCTTGGTCATGATCTGTTCGATCTCCTGCGGGCTCTTGCTATCCAGAGACCGACTGATCTGGGTCAAATACTCCATCTGCGACGCTGGGATCGTCGCTGCGTCACCCCCCTGCAACGCCGCAACCTGCTCCGGCGTCAACTGACCAGCCTCGATCAAGCGCTGCACGCCGTCCGGGCCCAAGCGCATCGGACTGTCCGTCAGGTTCGCCCCGTCCGCCTTGCCCTGCTCGACGCCGAGCGCAGCTGTGGCAACAAAGGCTGTGCGTAGCTCGGCGCGTGCGTTGTTCAGATCGTCGCGGACCTTACTATCGGCTTGCACAGTGCAACGGACAGCGTCGTTCAACTCGTCCTGCAGGACAAGAAGTGCCTGCTTGTCCTCGTCGGTGACCGACTTCCCAGGTGGAATGCTCAACGCGAGGGTGTCGGCAATGGAATAGCTACGATGAGCCGCTTCGATCAGCGCGCCCCGCGCACGCCGTAGCGGAGCATCGATCTCGTCATATCCTTGCTTAACTCTCTGCGCGACAGCATTGATCTTGTCGGCGAGGGTCTGCATGGTCTTCTGGTCGGCTTGCGCACGCTCTTGGGCCGCCGTCGCGCACTGACCGTTCCAGTAGGTGCCGTTCACCTTCGTGACGGCGTCGACGTATCTGTCGAACAGGTGCTCGAGGTCGGTGCCAAAAGTGATCCAGGAATCACCGAGCACAATCAGCTTTGATGGATCGATGTTCTCGATCCAGCTTTTCAGAGTCATCCCCGCCCCTACACCGTCCAGTCGCCGGTGGATTTGCGATACAGGTCCATGATGTTGCTGGCGTTGCTCTCGTCGGCGTCCTTGAACTGCTGGGCAACATTGGCCATCACATCACCGGTCTCGCTCAATCGCTCCTTGAGCGTTGGGATGAGAACCCCGAGAAGTTGTTCGCTCTCGAGCAGCAATCCGGCACCCACGGATAGCAACTGCTCAGGCGAGCTGACCTCCGCGGTCCGCTTCGGCTTGACACCCTCGGCCTCACGGGCCAGGTCGTGCAGCGTGGTTCCGAGCTTCCCCAACTGCTCCAGATCAGCTTTGAACGTACCCATACGCCCCCAGTCACTGGTCGAACTGTCCAGCTTGAACCTTCAGTACCCTACCGCACCTGATATTCGTGATCTCGAATTCCTGATGACCGCAGAC
>NZ_BDBY01000292.1 GCF_001613225.1 Nocardia pseudovaccinii NBRC 100343 | reverse complement strand
CCCAGTTGGTGCGACAGGCTTGGCAGATGCAGCCATCGGCGGAGATCTGGAGGGCGGCTTGGCGGACGGGTTCGCCGCTGGTATCGGGGCGGTGGACGGTACGGACGCCGCACGCTGGGCAGGCGGCGACGAGTTCCCAGCGGCGTGCCGGCTCGAGGAGCGCCCGGCCGGACACTGTCCACCGTTGGAGTTCGCCGATCCAGATGCGTAGGCCCTCGGCGTCGGCTGGCGCCCATGGAGTGGCGGCGAGTTGGTTGAGTCGGCGCACAGTATCGGGCTGACCGTTGTTCTCGCCTGGGTCAGGGCACCAGGCGGCGACGGTGGTGTCGACCTCGGTTAGCCAGTCCAGACCGTCGACCCAGGCCGGGGGAAGGCTGCGCGGGCGCAGGGTTCCCCCGTCGCCTTGGCGGGCGGCAAGTTCAGCGCGGATCTCGACGTAAATGCTTTCGCGGTATCCATGGCGGGTGCCGTCGCCGGTGGTGTGGGTTTGGTAGCGGTGGCCGATGACTTCGTGCACAGCGTTTTCGAGGTCTCGACAGATCTGCGTGACCAGTTCAGTGCCTGTCATATGCGCGAATCCTCTTGTGCCGCTGCCGTCCACACCATGTTATCTACTGTAGCTCGTATCAGTAGATAACGTGGGAAGGTTCCTCTGTGTGCCAGGCGAAAGGCGAGCGCTGCGATCGTGATTCCTTGACATGCGTTGCACCCCAAGGCGGTTCATTGCCGACTGTTCAGCTTGCTCGGTGGAAGTCGGCTTGTAGCGCAGCGAGTTGAGCGTGCTGATGGACACAACCGTGCTCGACCCATCGCTCCAGGACTGCGACCACCTCAGCTTCGTCACGCAAGTAGCAAAGCCTTCTGCTCTGCGCCGGATCGAGCCCGAGCAGTTCCCCGGCTAGCACCGGGATCGATCGCAGGTGACCCCGCCACGACACCAACCCAGGTAGTGGACCCCACACCGCCCCGCTGAGCTCGACAGTCCAACCAGCCACGCAATGAGCCACACCCTCAGCTCGATCCTCCCGCCATACGGACTGGTCGTGTAGATGCGGCTTGGCCCGCAGCGTATTCAGAACGCGCGAGGCGAGCGGCAGGTTCAACAGGAGCGGTCTTCGGACTAGCACAACAAGTCCCATCTAGCCGAGTCGGTTCGGCTACGGCCTGTCGGCCTGCTGGAGTCCCCCGAAAATTCCGCACTGCGAGCAGGTTTCAGACTTCCAGACGCTGCCGCGAGAGCCTCAACCAGATGCGTGATCACCGAATCCCGAACAGGCACAACATCATTGGCGTGCTGAACATTTCCCTTCCAGGCCGTTTCAGGCATGAAAGAGCGCGTCTCTCGCGACAAACGAAACATCCCAAACGCCAACAGTTTGCGTACCGACACCGACGACCACGGGCTATAGATGACCATAGAGCGGACCAATCAGCCGGGACGCCGCAGGCTCAGGCAGGGCGACTCCATACGGTCTCGGTTGATCACATCGCCTGCCTTCAGGTTTCGTCATGCCGTTGTCCTCATCCAGTCGTAGTAGCTCAGGGCTGGCACGCCAGCCGTGAATCGCTGCCCACCCGACAGCTCGAAAATGAATAGATTTACTTAGGTTTGATGCCACTCTTGGATGGGCACCGCAATTGAGTCAATAGTTGTGGGAATGGTGACAGTTTGTCAATCGCCGTTCCACCGTAGATTATGTGCTGGAGACCGAATTTCTCCGCACCTGCCCTCTGGACACCATGCGCTATCCCGTAAGAAATATGCGGGATCTGCTCTCGTTCCCGCACATTGTTTACGGGATCGGCCGGGCGGACACATGCGAGTTCAGCCTGTACATCAGATTCTGATCTTCGCGCCTGGATGCCAGTCCGGCGGCCTGGCCGCGGTGTGCAGTTGCCTGATCTGCATCAACGGCGTGCGATCGGTATTGGCGGCGAAGCAGATACGCCCCGCCACGCCTGGCATTGCGGAGCCGTCACCGTACGATATGTGATGGAGATGATCTTCTCGGGCCACGCCGATGCGGCTACAGTCCCAGGAAACACCTTGATCGGACGGTAGCCGCATCGGGCACAGTCGCACGGCGGACAGGCCGCCGACAAGGGGGAGATGTCCTATTCGCGGAGGGGGAAGGGTGGCGGTCGACACCAGAGCTAAATACGGGCGATTCATGAAGCAGCGTCGAACCAAGCATCCGATATACAAATCTCTTCCGAAGTTCATGGATGCCTACCAAGCGCTTCTTGACGTCAAAATGGAATCCGAGCCAGACGAAGGTTATGAGACCCTCCCAAGATCGCAGTCCTCATTCGAAAAGTACGAGGCTGGCAAGACGCAGCCGTCACCGACTGTTGTGGAGTTGACGCTAGAAGTTCTCGGCACCAGCTACTGGTACATACCCAAGATTACTGCGCAACTGTTTCCGGCAGTACAGAAAAGGTTCGGCCAACTACCGTCCGAACCGACACGCGATCACATCAAGCTGCTCGAAGCAATCGGCACTGGCGCGGCGTACCTCAGTAAACCGATGTGGAACCTGAGATGGGCCAACCCGGCATTCCTCGCACCCTTTCAGGGACTAGAGATAGGAATGAACGTAGCCGAATGGATGTTGAAAAGCCCTGTCGCTCGCGCTGCGGTGGTTAATTGGGAGACGCGTACACATCTACTTTTTGCCAGTATCGCTAATATTGCGGTAGATATCCAACCGGACGAAGAGATTGAAGAGTTCAAATCTCGTTTTGCCGCACCAAAATACAAAACGGACTTCGACCATTTTTGGCATAACGACATGTCAGAGAAGGATGCACTGGACACCGACATGTTCGTGAGGGTGGAAGACGGGACGATCGACGGAACCCAGATGCGGATCATCACCCAGACCAGCGAACTCATCCACGTGCCAACCGGGTATGACCTGTACATCACGGCCATCGACAACGAATGGGAGCCCCCATCGGCCACTTCCAGTCTCCATCTGCCCCGATGACATCCCCCATCGTCTACCGGCATAGGCGTGATCCCTGCTAGCCGATGTGAGGAACAGCTCTGACTGTCACGTGATCCCGTACAGAAATTACGGGATCACGCCCCACACCCACACGCCCTGTCCGGGATAGCACGAATACGCACATCAAATCTACGGGGTTCACCACCTTGACCCCACCGACATCCCAACCGATGCTTGATACGAAGATTCAAATGCGTCGCGCACCGGAATTGGGGGAATCCTTCACATTCCGGGATTCTGGCCGATTAATGCGGCCGAGGTGGACAGGAGAAGCAATGGTGGCGACGATGATGCACGACAGGGCGGCGACGGCGGGGTGCACCTGGGAATGGGCAAAGACCACTGGCGGGATAATGACGCCAGAAATACAAGACCGGTTCAGTCGACGTTTCTTGATGGGTACGAGTACCCGCTGGATCTACCAGATGAAGAACCGTCTCGGTGAACGTGGAACTGTGCGACTGGATTTCGGGCGCGAGCTTCCGCGCACCGACCTGGCGCTGGCCGCGATAGAGGCAGCTGCATCACAGCTATCGGAGGGGGTCTGGAACCACGCGATGCGTAGCTACTTTTTTGCCCGAGCAGCGCTCGAAACCCGGAGCGGGCAACTCACCGCCGAGTACGACGAGCTGTGCTTTGTCGCGTGCCTGCTGCACGACCTCTACCTCGAACACCCTGTCCCGGGCAAGTGTTTCGCCGTAGCCGGTGCCGAGACCGCGATGCGGATCGCGCTGGACGCTGGGATGTCGAGCGAGCGCGCCGACGAACTCAGCCGGGCCATCGGTCTCCACATGAACCTGGATATCGCCAACCTGCTGCGACACGACCCGGCCGGGTTCGTCGGGGAAGGTGCCATGGTTGATGTCTCCGGAGGACTCTATTTCGAGTATGACGCCGGGTGGGTGGACGATCTGCTGAGCCGCTACCCGAGACGAGAGAAGACCGGCCACAAGCGGACCTTCAAGCAAATCGCGTCCGAAGCAATGGCCAAACAGGCCGCCGCCACTCCTGGCAGCCGCCTTCACTGGCTGGTCACCAACGGCCACGTCATCAACTGGGTGAACGACGCACCGTACACGGAGTGACACCGACAGGGCAGATTCGCTGAAGCCCCACGCATGCTGGCAGAAGCTGACCGCGGTCCACAGCAACTCGCGCAGACATGCGCGGGCACAACCCCGGCTTGCTGACGGTCGGCTCGTCACGGATGCATTCGATCAGCAGCCGTTGCCCGGACCGGTCCTTGGCGTTGGTCGTATGGGTTTGGGCGCGACCGGAGGCGATGCGGTTCCGTTGACATCTTTGGTTGGTGTCCTGGTCACTGAGGCGGAACAGATGGGGTACCTGGCGGGGTTCCTGTCGTTTGTCACCGTCGTGGGCGGGGAGGCGACACCAGTGAACCCGAAACAGCAAGACCAGCAACAAGATACATATGGTTGAGGACGCAGCAGTAGTCGCTTCGGCCCTGACAATGCACTGCACCCGCGACGGCGCCTGGGGCGGCCGGGTTCGGATATGCTCGCGACGCGACGCGTGCAGGAAGCGGGTGAGTTGGTGGCTCAACTGGATATCGGTTCGAGTTTCGCCGA
>NZ_BDBY01000291.1 GCF_001613225.1 Nocardia pseudovaccinii NBRC 100343 | reverse complement strand
CGGGTCCGGGTGACGGCGGGGCTGGAGGAACTGGATATCTGGCTCGGCGATCAGGTGCGCACCGGGCTGGCTCAGACCGATCGCTCGTTTCGTGCCTTCGAAACGATCGCGGCCCGGATGGTCGACGCGCAGGCCCCCGGCGTCGCCGCCACGTTGCGCCAGCTGCCGACCACCGTGGTGACCAGGGCGGACTGGCCAGAGGTCGTACTCGCCGAATACGCGAGGCTGCATCTGCTGATCGCCGCGCACCGTCGGCTCGACGAATTGTCGCCGCAGCTGCGGGCCTGCGTCCGCACCCATATCGGCTATCCGACATCCGCCGAATCCGTGCGCGTCGAACCCGCGCTCCGGGATCAGTGGCAGGTACTCGGCATCCGGACCAGCGAGGAGGAGCGGCTCTACACGCGCCGAACATGGTTGTACGGCAGGCGGACTCGACGCTGGGCACTGCTGCTCGAGCACTCCTTCGGCACACCGAGCTTCTCGGCGGAGGTGCCGCTGCCCGGCATGATGGCCGAAGCCGATCTGCACTATTACCCGGGTGGCGCGCCGCTGCGGGCGCTCTGGGGCGAACGGCACGGTGCGGCCGAACCGTTCACCACGCTGCCGGTTGCCGACGGGACGATCGCCGCCGCGCTGACCGAGCACGCCGAGGCACTCGCGGGGGATCCGTGGTTGCGATCGCGACCGCTGCTGCTCACCGATGTCGTGCCGGTGTGGACCGAAAATGGCTGGTACATAGCCGAATCCGACGGTACCGCGCTGCCGGTCGCGGCTACCGAGCAGCCGTGGCGACTGCTCGGGGTTTCCGGTGGGCATCCGGTGACGCTGGCCGCCGAATGGGGTGTGGCCGGATTGGTGCCGATCTCGGTGTTCACCGCGGGCGAGGTCGTCGATGTCGACAGTGCGGAGTTCGGCTCGCGTGCGACGTCGAATATGCCTGCCGCGCCGGTGTCGGAGGAGCTGACCTCGGTGGCGCTGCTCGGCACGGCCCGCAGGGCAGCGGATCCCGCGCGGCTCGAGGCTCCGGTGGCCGCCGCCGCGACCCGGTTGCGCACCGATCCCGCACTTGTGCTTCTCGAATCCGCCGCGCTGCGTGGCGCTTTCGCGCGTGGTGGCGTCTCCGTCGGTGCGGCGACCAAGTCCGAACCCGCTGTGGACGACGCGTGGCGACTCCTGCCCCGCGCCGCGGCATCCCGACTCGCCCGCATGTTGCGGGACCGGTCCCCCTTCCTGCCCGAATGGTTCGCGGCCGCAGCACCATTCGACTATCGCGCCCCGGATGCACTGTGCGCGCTACTGCTCGAGCAGGCGAAGGCGAATACCGAACTGCGCGAACCACTTTTGCGGCTGGCCGGAACCCGCGGCCGCTGGCTGGCCGACCAGCATCCGGACTGGCGCGACCTGGTGCGGCAAGGGCCTTCCGATGCGCCGACAGAGCAGAGCTGGCAGTTCGGCCAACCGTCCGAGCGTCGCGAATGGCTCGCCGAACTGCGCCGACGAGATGCCGACGCCGCACGCGCGGCGCTGACCGCGTCGTGGCCGAAGGAATCCGGCCCGCTGAAGGCCGAACTCTTGGCCATACTCGCCGATGGCATTTCGGCCGATGACGAACCGCTGCTCGAGACCGCGCTGGACGATCGACGATCGGATGTCCGGCGAGTCGCGGCCGGACTGCTGCCGCTGCTATCGGATTCGGCATTCACACAGCGCATGACCCGGCGCGCGAGCGAATGGGTCACGGTCGAACATCTGCTGCTGCATCCGAATCTGGTCGCCCGCATTCCGGAGGAGCTCGACGATGCCGATCGCAGAGACGGCATCAACGACCGCACGGTGGAGTTCACCTATCGCTGGGACGGTGCACCGGACCTGTGTGCGGGTCGGCTGCGGCAACTCGTCGCGGCGACACCGCTGACGCACTGGGCGTCCGAACTCGGCGCACCGGATAAGGCCACCCGGGCCAAGATCAGTGAGCGGTTCCGGCAGCCACTGTTCGACGGTTGGGTGGATGCCGCACTGGCCCAACATGATTCGGCGTGGGCGCGGGCGCTGTTCGACGCCGGGGTGCCGACCGATCTGGCCATGCTTCGGCGCCGCGAATTGTTCGCGCTGCTGCCGCTGCCCGATCGCACCCGGCATCTGCTGCAATTGGACGCCGCGTGGCTCTCCGAACTCGAGGCGCTGCTGCCCGCCATGGGCCATCCGTGGCCGGAACCCCTTGCCCAACACCTGATGCTGTTGTTGTTCGAACGCGCACGTGCCGCGGCCAAACGCCCCGAAGCGCATGGCACCGGTCCGAGCGCGCATCGGTCGCTGCTGTCCGCGGCGGCCGTGCATCTGCCCGTGAGCGCGGCGCGAACCGCTACCGCGGTGGCGCGCCGATGCACCGATCTCAATTGGGAGCGAGCCTTCGATCAGCTCGCCCATGACCTCAACCACCGCTCGATGATGCTCGAGGAGTTGCAGTGACCACTACCGATGCGAAGCCGGAGCTGTTGCGTCCGCACGCCGAACAGGCTTATGCCGAGGAACTGCGGACACTGGCCGCGATCGACGATCGGCCGCGGCCGCCGTCGTGGCAACTGTCGCCGTGGGCGGTGGTCACCTATCTGCTCGGTGGCACGCTCGACGACGGCACCGTGATCAGCCCCAAGTACGTCGGGCCGCGACGGCTGATGGAGGTGGCGGTCGCGACGCTGGCGACCGATCGGGCGCTGCTGCTGCTCGGCGTGCCCGGCACCGCGAAAACCTGGGTGTCGGAACATCTTTCGGCCGCGATCACCGGTGCGTCGACGCTGCTCGTACAGGGCACCTCGGGTACCGCCGAAGAGGCGATCCGCTACGGCTGGAACTATGCGCGGCTGCTCGCGGAGGGGCCGAGCGCGGGTGCGCTGGTGCCGTCGCCGGTCATGACCGCGATGCGTCGCGGCGCCATCGCCCGGATCGAGGAACTCACCCGCATTCCGTCCGATGTGCAGGACGCGCTGATCACCGTGCTGTCCGAGAAGACATTGCCGGTACCGGAACTCGGGATGGAGGTGCAGGCCGCCAAGGGCTTCAATGTCATTGCCACCGCCAATGACCGCGATCGTGGCGTCAATGATCTGTCCTCCGCTCTGCGTCGCCGCTTCAATACCGTTGTGCTGCCGCTGCCCGCCAGTGAGGACGAGGAGGTCGCCATCGTGACTCGTCGCGTCGAACAACTCGGCTCCGCGCTCGAACTTCCGGCGGTTCCGGCCGCGGCCGAGGAAGTACGCCGGGTCGTGCGCGTCTTCCGGGAGCTGCGTTCCGGCATGACCGCCGACGGTCGCACCAAACTCAAGACGCCCTCGGGCACCCTGTCCACCGCCGAAGCGATCTCGGTGATCACCAATGGCATCGCCCTGTCGGCACACTTCGGCGACGGCACCTTGCGCGCGTCCGATATCGCGGGCGCGGTCCTCGGCTCGGTCGTCAAGGATCCAGTGGCCGACGCCGTCATCTGGACCGAGTATCTGGAAGCCGTTGTCCGCGAACGCCCCGAATGGTCCGACTTCTACCGCGCTTGCCGCGAGGTGCACGGATGAGGCGGCACCGCCGACCGATCCGACCACACCGCATGTTCAACCGGGAGTGACACGGTGAGCAAGACAAACACGGCCGACGACCAGCAGAACACCGCCCAGGGCGGTCCGGTGACCCGCGTATTCGGCATCCGACACCACGGCCCGGGTTCGGCCAGATCTTTGCGCACCGCGCTCGAGCAGTTCCGCCCCGACACGATCCTGATCGAGGGCCCGGCCGATGCCGACCCATTGGCCGGATACGTTGCGGCCGAGGGAATGTCACCACCCGTCGCCATGCTGGCCTATGTGCCGGACCAGCTCGCCAAGGCCGCATTCTGGCCGTACGCGGTGTTCTCCCCCGAATGGCAGGCGCTGCGATATGCGGCGGAACACGCAGTGCCGGTGAGGTTCTGCGACCTTCCCGCGACCAACGTCCTGGCCACCGAAGACGAACCGGGCGACCGCATCGACCCACTCGCCGAATTGGCCGCCGCCGCAGGCTACGACGATGCCGAACGCTGGTGGGACGCAGTGGTCGAATCCGTCGCCGACGCCGACGCGTTCGAAGCGATCACCGAGGCAATGGGGGCACTACGAGAAGCCGCTGCACGAGGCATGTTCGCGATCGAACCTGCCACGAACACAGCCGAATCGCCTTCACCCGGCCGACAACCGCACGAGATACCCGGCATTCCGGCGGGTGGTGACCCGAGCAGCGAGGCACTCGAACCCGACGACCAAACCCGGCCCGCCGCACATGATGAGTCGGCCAACTCGCCGACCGGCGACACTGTCGACGAGGCGATCGCGTTCGAAGACGTTGAGCGCCAACCCATCGGGATCGACGCGCACACATTGCGGCGTGAGGCGTATATGCGGCAGACGATGCGGAAGGCGTTGAAGGAGGGGGCGCGGCGGCTTGCGGTGGTGTGTGGGGCGTGGCATGCACCGGCGTTGGCGGGGAAGTTGGGGCCTGCGACGGCGGATACCAAGTTGCTCAAGGGGCTGCCCAAGGTGAAGGCGACGGTGACTTGGGTGCCATGGACGCATTCCCGGCTGGCGACGACCTCCGGATACGGCGCCGGAATCACCTCGCCGGGCTGGTATCACCACTTGTTCACCGAGACCGAGCAGCCGATCGCGCGCTGGCTGACCAAGGTGGCGGGAGTGTTGCGTGCGCACGATCTGCCGGTCTCCAGTGCGCACATCATCGAATCCGTCCGGCTCGCCGATACACTCGCGGTGCTGCGGGCCCGGCCGCTGGCCGGGCTGTCGGAGGTCACCGAGGCGGTGCGGTCGGTGATGTGCGCGGGCGATGAGACGATGGTGCGGCTCGTCGCGTCCGAACTGGTGGTCGGCGAGGCGCTCGGCTCGGTACCCGATGGCACGCCGACCGTCCCGCTGGATGCCGATCTGCGCGCCCGGATCCGCACGCTGCGGCTGAAGCAGGAAGCCCCGTCCCGCAATCTCGATCTCGACCTGCGCAAGGAGCGCGAGGTCGAACGCTCCCGGCTGCTGCATCGGCTGCGGGTACTCGGAATCGACTGGGGCACACCGACAACCGGCGAGGTGCGCAGCACCGGAACCTTCCGCGAATCCTGGACGCTGCGGTGGCGACCGGAATTCGCCGTCTCGATCATCGAGGCATCCCGCTGGGGCACCACCATCCGCACCGCGGCGGAGGCCAAAATCCTCGATACCGCGGGCCGAGAGGGCAGCACCGTCGGCGATCTCACCGCCGCACTCGAAATCGCGCTGCTCGCCGATCTCGGCGACGCCACCAACGGTCTGATCACCCGCCTGGAATCGGCCGCGGCACTCGACCACGACGTAACCCACCTGCTCGCCGCGCTCCCCGGCCTGACTCGCACGCTGCGTTACGGCGACGTCCGCGGCACCGACACCGAGGCCCTCGCCCACGTCGCGGACGGCCTGCTCGTGCGGATCTGCGCGGGGCTGCCCGGCGCGGTCACCGGCCTCGATACCGACGCCGCCGAACAACTCCGCACCCAGCTCGACGCCGCGCACACCGCCATCCACACCCGCGACAACGCCTGGGCCACCGGCGAATGGCTGGCCGCCCTGCACCGCCTCGCCGACCGTGACGATGTGCACGGTGCCCTGATCGGTCGCGCCGTCCGACTGCTCGCCGATGCCGGACGCATCGACGAATCCGATTCCGCACGCAGGCTTTCCGCCGCGCTCTCGATCGGCAATACCGCCGCCGCCAAGGCCGCGTGGATCGACGGCTTCCTCGGAGGTCGTGGGCTACTGCTGGTCCACGACCGAGAGTTGTTGCGGCTCATCGACGATTGGCTCCGTAGTCTCGGCGACGATATGTTCGTCGAAATCCTGCCGCTGCTGCGCCGCACCTTCGGTGCATTCGAATCCGGGGAGCGCCGCGCCATCGGCCAGGCGGTACGCGACGGTGGCTCCGGCACATCGCGTACCGGCGCGGACATGACGTTCGATGTGGAACGCGGGCTCATCGCCATGCGCACGGTCGCGGACATCTTGGGAGTGTCGGTATGAGCCCGACGCGCCCAGCCTCGGATCAACTCGCGGCGTGCACCGACGACCGCAAGGCCTTCCATACCGAGCCGAAGATCCTCGCCATGCGCATCGCGAGCGATTCTGCCCACTCGTCGGGCATTACGACGCGATCAGATCGCCGCACCGCATTGTGCAATGCGGCTGCCACGACAGCCCAGCAGCCGTCCGACGCGCTCCTTCAGCACCGCGCTCGGGCCCCTCGATCAACCCGAACGACGATGTGGCGGCATTCCGCCGTCACCTACCTCCCGGAGCGACCGGATGAATGCGATCGATGAAACCCAGTCCAGGCGTTGGCGTCTGGTGCTCGGCACCGCCGCCGAACAACCCCTCGGCGGCTTGGGTTCCGCGGACGACGAGGCCATGGATCGAGCCTTGGGCGCGGTCTACAACACCGACGATCAGACCTCCGGTAAGCGGTCGGCCGGACTCGGTGGCTCCGCACCGAAGGTGGCCCGCTGGCTCGGCGATATCCGCACCTACTTCCCGTCCACCGTCGTCGAGGTCATGCAGCGCGATGCCGTCGATCGGCTCAATCTGACCCAGCTCCTACTGGAACCGGAACTCCTCGAAGCGGTCGAACCGGACGTGCACCTGGTCGGCACCTTGCTGAGCCTGAATCGGGTAATGCCCGAAACCACCAAGGCGACAGCGCGAATGGTGGTCGAGAAGGTGGTCCGCGAAATCGAACAGCGCATTGCCGCACACACCGTCGCGGCGGTATCCGGCGCACTGAACCGCGCCGCCCGCGTCACCCGACCTCGGCTGCGGGATATCGACTGGGACCGCACCATTCGCAAGAATCTCGCCAACTACCTTCCCGAACACCGGACCGTCGTGCCCGAACGCCTGGTCGGCTACGGCCGCAAGGCGCAGGCGGTGCGCCGGGATGTCGTCCTCGCCATCGATCAGTCCGGTTCGATGGCCTCCAGCGTGGTCTACGCCTCGGTCTTCGGCGCGGTCCTGGCCTCCATGCGGTCGCTGAAAACGTCTCTGGTCGTTTTCGATACCGAGGTCGTCGACCTGACCGAACAACTCACCGATCCGGTCGAGGTCCTCTTCGGCACCCAACTCGGCGGCGGCACGGATATCAATCGCGCCATCGCCTATTCCCAATCGCTCATCACCCGCCCTGCCGACACCCTGTTCGTCCTCATCTCCGATCTCTATGAGGGCGGTATCCGCGAAGAGATGCTGCGCCGCGTCAACGCCATGCGGGAATCCGGCGTCCAGGTGGTCGTCCTGCTCGCCCTCTCCGACGATGGCGCTCCCGCCTTCGACCACGACAACGCCGCCGCTCTCGCAGTCCTCGGCATACCGGCCTTTGCCTGCACCCCCGACAGGTTCCCCGACCTGCTCGCCCTCGCCCTCGACCGGGGCGATATCCAGGCATGGGCCAACCGAAATGCCGGAACCAGTTGAGTCAGCGGGTCGGCACCGGCTGCGGACCCACCGGCCCCATCGCACCCCACGCCGTCGCCGCGGCAGGCACAACCAGCGGATGCAGCAGCGCCGCCAATCCGAGCAGCACCACCGCGACGATCGCGTCGAGCCAGTAGTGATTGCCGGTCCCGACCACGACCACCGTGGTGAGCACCGGATGTGCCAGCGCCAACCATCGCCAGGAACTTCGGGTCGCCGCAACCACGGCGAAGGCCAGCAGCAGGGCCCACCCCACATGCAGGGAGGGCATAGCGGCGAACTGGTTCGACAACCCGCCGGAATCCGGTGAGCCATAGACGGATTGGCCATGTATGGCGGCGAGGTCGACAAAACCGTACTCGGGCAGCATGCGCGGCGGTGCGAGCGGTATCAGCACATGCACCACGAGCGCGGCTCCGGTCAATGCCACCATCAGATTCCGGGTCCAACGATAGTGCTCCGGCCGGAAGACCCACAGCCACAACAGCACCCCGACCGCCACCGCGAAATGTGCAGTGGCGTAATAGAAATTGGCCGGAACCGCGAGAAAATCCCGATGCAGGAATATCGCCTGTACCGTGGTCTCTTCTGGCAGACCGAGCTTGTCCTCGAGCCCGAGCATTTCCCTGGCATTGCCGAGTGCGTGCACGGTGTCGTCGGCGGTGAACATCCGCCCGACCCGATAGGCCAGATAGAGCACGGTGATCAATGCGAGTTGCCGAACCGCCTCGCCGCCACGGCCGTGCACCGCCGCCCTCATCTTCTCGGCGATGCCGCCGACCGCGGGCGAAAAACCCACGTTCGGACCACCGAGACCCACTGCCACCATCGCCAGCGGCCTCCTTGCCCATCCAACCCCACAGGTTAAGCGGAGTATCAACCTCCGTTTAACGTAGCATCACTCGTTAGCCAGGCTCAGCACACTGTGACCGGACAGACACAAGTGATCGACTGGGAATTGGGCAGCCGTCGTCCGCGCCGCACCGCGCGGACTCGACCGCCGGGGGACCATCGGACAGATCTTCGAATTCGGCTCTGATGCCGCGGCACTCACCCATGGCAATCCGAGCGGCTGGCTGCCCGCGGGCAGCCATGGCCGCGATCATCGCGGGTGTGAAGAGAGGCGCCGATCTCCGAGCCGCACCCGATCTGGCTCGCCCCGAACTCACCCGGCACGACAACCACAACGAGACCTCGACCTCCCGCGCCGCCGCCATCGAACTGGCTGCCCACGGCGCGGCCGGATGCCCGCACCAGAGGATATGCGCGGCCTCAGCCGGATCAGCCCGGAGGCCTTGGCTATCGGGTATTTTGCTGCGCTCTCCGCCGAAAGGTCTGTAGCACACCGGAACACATCTTCCGCAACGGAATCTTGTTCGCGGGCAATCACTCCGGCGACACGACTCCACCGGAGTCATCTGCGCCAGCGTCCTCGGCGCTCGCTACGGCCGCCGTGCCATATCGGACGAGTGGCGCACCATGCTCGACGCCGGGCCGGTCATCGAGGTTTGGCCGGGGACGGCGTCGAATTCGGGCCCACTCCGCCGAGCGACGCCTATGGTGCGCCGACGGCGGAGTGCCCACTATTTTCCGAAATAGACCTACAAGTCCGCGATGGCGGCCAGCGGTGGGGTGCGGGCGGCACGAATTCCCGGCCACAGCGCGGCGAGAACACCGACCACGGCCGAGCTGATGAGCACCAGCACCAGTTGATTCCACGGGATGGCGATCTCATCGATGCCCAGGTCACGCAGGGTTCGCAGGAAGCCGACGCCGAGACCGAGGCCTAGCAGCATCCCGACGATCGCGCCGAATACCGCTATCAGCATGGATTCCAGATAGATGGTTCGGCGCACCTGAGCCCGCTGCATGCCGACCGCGCGCAACATGCCGATCTCCCGACGCCGCTCCACCACCGACAGCGCCAGGGTATTGACGATGCCGAGGATCGCGATCACCACCGCCAACGCGAGCAGTCCGTACAGGATGGCGAGCAGCGTATTGATCTGCTTGCCCTGCGCGCCCTTGAACTCCTCCCGATCCTGCACCTGGATCACGACGAACTGCTCGGTCGCATTCTCCAGATCGGTGCGCATCTGAGCGAGATCGGCACCGGGCTGGGCCTTGACGAACATGAACAGGTTGGTCCGGAAGTTGACCGGCATCACCTCGTCGTATATGACCGGCGACACCACCAGCGGGCCGAGCAGCGGCGTCTTCTTGTAGATGCCGACCACCCGGACCGGCATCTTCTTGAACCCCAGGCTCGTCACGCTGACCTGATCACCGACCTTCCAGCCGCGCTTATCGGCCTCGTCCTGCGACACCATGACATCGTGATCGCCCAGCGTGTTGGTGCCCTTGATCATGTCGTAGTTGATGACACTGGCGGGCGAGCCGTCGAATTCGGTGCCCGCCAGCTGCTCATCGCCGACCTTGAACGTGACACCGCGAAGGCCGACCACATCGGCCACCCCGGGCACCGATTTGCGCACGGCGTCACCCGCACCGAGCGGCACACCGATCATCTGCGGTCCGGCCAGCACATAGTCGGCCTTCACACCCTTGTCGACGAGCACGCTCACGCTGGCCTTCGCCGATGCGCCGAGCATGCCGATCGCGGTCACCAGCATCAAACCGAGGGTGAGAGCGAAAGCCGTTGCGGCAGTACGCCGTGGGTTGCGCGCGGCATTATTGCGCGACATCCGGCCGATCGGGCCGAACGGCCGCAGCAGCACCCCGAGACCGCCCACCACCGGCCGCGACAATGCAGGCGCGGCGAGCAGTACCGCGAAGATCAGGCCGAGCGCGCCGATCCCGACCGTCAATGCGGCATGGCCGCCGGTCTTCTGCGCACCGAGCACCACTAGCGCCACACCCGCGACGGCCAGCGCGATGCCGAAACCGGTCCGCAGCCGCAGCGATTCACCGGCCGAGGCGAACTCCTCGCGCATGGCCTCCACCGGCGGAATCTTGGCGGCGCGGCGCGCGGGCGCGTAGGCGCTGACCACCGTCACCAGCAGCCCGACGAGCAGTCCGACGAGCACCGTGCGCGGCAGCACCGTCAACGATCCGGTCGGCAGACCGAGATCGAACGCATTGAGCAGTGCCGAAAGCCCGAAGGCCAGACCGATGCCGCCCACCAAACCGATTGCGCTGCCGACCAATCCGATGACCAGCGCCTCCGCCACCACGGATCGGCCGACCTGTTGTCGACTCGCACCGACCGCACGCAGCAGCGCCAGCTCACGCAGCCGCTGGGCCACAATCATCGAGAACGTGTTGTAGATGATGAAGGTGCCGACGATCAGTGCGATCGCACCGAAGGCGAGCAGGAAGTAGTTGATGAAGTTGAGCGCGTTGGAGACTTCCTTCTTCAGATCGGCGCGCACCTGATCGCCGTTCTGCACCTTGTAGTCCACCAGCACGTTCGCGATCTTGTCGCGCAGGTCGTCGCCCGGCATACCGGCAGCCGCGATATCGATATAGGCGACATGCGAGCCGTCGGTGAACAACTGGCGCGCCTGCGCGTCGTCGAACAGCACACCGATGAAACCGCC
>NZ_BDBY01000290.1 GCF_001613225.1 Nocardia pseudovaccinii NBRC 100343 | reverse complement strand
TCCGAAGGGACCTCGTAGATTCCGGTGAGCGTGACGTCGATCGGGTTGCCGTGCGAGGGAACCAGCACCTTGGTCTTGTCACCGACATGCAGACCCGCACGTTCGGCGCCGCCGGTATTGAGTGCGATTTCGCCCTCGTGCGCGGGCGGAACGCCCTGCACGAACTTGTCCGGTTCGGCGACCGCCTTATCCGGCGGAATGTAGGACTGGCCGAAAGTCGGTGCACCACCGGTCTGTACGGCCTTCTTACCGTCCGGATACAGCAACACCAGCGGTCCGTTGACGCTCGGCGCGACCGCCCGCACCCCGTCCATCTTCGAGATCTGGTCGACCACGCTGAGCGGAATGCCCTGTGCCTGTTGCTTTTGCGGACTCACCCGCACATCGACGCCCTTGGCCTGATTGGCGAAGATCCCGTCGAAGGTCCGCTGGAGGGTATCGGTGAAGACGAATGAGCCCGCGATGAACGCGGTTCCGAGCACCACCGAGAGCAGGGTCAGTGCCAGTCGCACCTTGTGCGCGGCGAGATTGCGCAAGACCACCTTGCGCATGGGTTTGCCGCTCACGACTGCGCCTCGCTGACGCTCGGCTCCGTC
>NZ_BDBY01000289.1 GCF_001613225.1 Nocardia pseudovaccinii NBRC 100343 | reverse complement strand
TAAACCTGCTCCAGCGACTTCATCTTGTCGAGCACCGATTCGGCGGTGGGATCGCGCAACTCGTCGACAATGCGACCGTCCGCGAGGAACACCACCCTGTCGGCGTATCCCGCCGCGTGCGGCTCATGGGTGACGATGACGACCGTCTGCCCGAATTCGTCAACCGCCGCGCGCAGGATCGAGAGCACCTCCTCCGAGGCGCGCGAATCGAGATTGCCGGTCGGCTCGTCACCGAAGATGATCTCCGGCTTACCGGCCAGCGCCCGCGCGCAGGCCACCCGCTGCTGCTGCCCGCCGGACAGTTCGCTCGGCCGATGGGTGAGCCGGTCGTCGAGCCCGAGCCGCTTGATGACCGTATCCAGCCAATCCTGGTCGGGCTTGCGGCCCGCGATATCCAGCGGCAGGGTGATGTTCTCCTGCGCGGTCAGCGTCGGCACCAGGTTGAATGCCTGGAAGACGAAGCCGATGCGGTCGCGCCGCAGCCGGGTCATCTGCTTATCGGAGAGCCCGGCGAGATCGGTGTCGCCGATCCGCACGGTTCCGGTGCTGGCACTGTCCAGGCCGGCCAGGCAGTGCATCAGGGTCGATTTGCCCGATCCGGAGGGCCCCATGATCGCGGTGAACTCCCCCTTCACGAATTCGGCCGAAACCCCGTCCAGCGCCCTGACCTGCGTATCTCCGTGGCCGTAGACCTTCACCAGGTCGATGGCGCGTGCCGCGACAGTGGCGGCAGCCGATTTCTCGAGGTCGGCACCTAGGGCTTGCGAAGTCATGGAACCCAGTCTGTCCGGTATCGCGCGCCCGCGCCATCAGGGACCTCCCCCAAGTCTCGAGGTCTCAATGAACCCTTAGAACTACGCCGACCGGCCCAGACCGAAGACCGTCGGATCCTGCGCGAGGTCGCGGAAGTAGCGCGCGGCGTCCGGCACCAGGCGCCGTTCGGTGAGATCGAGCAGACCGCCGACGCCGACGATCTCCGCGGAGACCGTGCCATCCGCCTTGCGGATCTCCTGGATGGTCCGGTGGGTCTTGCCATCCCAGGCGAAATCGCAAGTGACAGTGACCTCGTCGCCCACGAAGAGTTCCTGTTTGAACTCGAGGGTCACCTGCAGCGAGATCGGCCCGACCCCGGCGTCCTGCAACTTCTCCTGGGATAGACCGCCCTCCCGCAGGCAGGCCCAGCGCGCTCGTTCCGCATATTGCAGATAGACGGCCTGGTTCATGTGTCCGTTGCGATCGATGTCCTCGGGCGACACGGTGATCGAGAGCGCGAATCCCATTGGCTCACGGTAGCGGCGGGGTACGACAAGTATCCGCCGCTATCGTCGTCGAGCTCACGCTTTGATCATTTGGCCAGTTGCCCTACTCGCTGGCGCGCCACACCGAGCAGCGTCGCAACATCGACGTCGGGAACGTCTTCGCGCCGAAGCTCCTTCACGAGAGCGCGCTGTTCATCATTGAGTTGGTTCGATAGGCGGTCGAGTTCTGCGCGAAGCTCGGCAATGCGTTCGGTTCGCATCTGCAAGTCGTGCGCGTCGCCGAAATCGTCGACTATCAAATGCGTTTCGACCCGAGAGAGCGGAACGTCGAGCTTAGCTGCAATAATCGTGCGCGCTTCGTAGCCGACGTCGGTCAAGTGTCGTGCTTGTCCACACGGATCTTGCCCATACACATCAGGGATAGTGATTTCCCACCACCGCCCGACGCGGCTCGCGTGAATGTCGTAGGTGACGGCCTTACTCACTGTTCCTCCTTCGGGCAATCGCAGGAGTCAACGGCCTTGTTGATGGTGCGGACCACACCCGGTGAGATAGTGCGGTGGCCATCCGGAACACTCACGTCATGCTTGCTGGTCGGACACCCGTAGATGGTGTGACTACCGGCACCATCGCGCCAGCCGGGACCAACCGGCCTCCTTGAGTGCCTTGAGGACTTTCCTGGTCGGCTGCTCTGCGATCACAAATGACGCTAGCGCACTAGCCGAAATATCGGCAAGTATACTAGCCATATCGGGCTGCGGCCACTGCCGTTGCTGAGCCTGAATTCCGCAGCGACTGACGAGCCCCTACTTCAGAATCAGCAGCGCCGACTTCTCGATGCGGTCGGCGATTTCGGAGTAGGAGGCGTAGCCCATGCCCGCGCGGACGAGTGCGCCCGCGTAGACGAGTTCGAGGGATTCGACTACGTCCTGGTCGGCGTCGGGGCCGAGGGCGCGGACCAGTCGTTTGCGGATTTCCATGCCGATCCGCGCCCGGAGGTGGGCCACGTCGGGATCGCGGCCCAGCAGGGCGCTGGTGACAGCGCCCGAGAGTTCCTGTTCGTCGGCGACGAGCATGGCGATATTGCGGAGTTCGGCGACGACCCGGACGGTGGGGTCCGGGTCATCGCTGACCGGAGCCGAACTGGCGAACAGGCGGCGCCAGAAGATCTCGGCGACGAGATGTTCCTTCGAGGAGAAGTAGGTGTATGCCGTGGCGGTGCCGACGCCGGCCGCCGCGGCGACCATGCGGATGGTCATCCCCGCGAAGCCTTCCCGCGCAAGCACTTCCACCGCGGCCTTGGTCAGCTTGTCGACGGTGTCGGCCTGCTTCTCGGTGAGGCGACGCCGGGTCGCCTCCAGGATGATGGACTCGCCTTCGGACATGTGTCTAGATCCTACTTTGCGGCGGCGCGACCGGCGCGTCGGCCATAGAAGCTGCCGTCACCGAGGGACGCACCGCTGACATAGCCGCCGGCACAGAGCCCGGAGGTGCAGCGGCCCGCGGCGAACAGGCCTGGAATCGGTTCGCCGGAGACGTGCAGCACCCGCGAATCCAGATCGGTACGCAGCCCGCCGAGGGTGAAACCCGCGGTGAATCCACGCATGTCGAAGGCGGCCAGCGGCGTGCCGATCGGCTTGACCCACTCCGGCTTCTTCCCGAGCAATGGATCCTTGCCGTCGGCGGCATGCAGGTTGTAGCACTCGACGGTGCCCTGCAACGCGCGCTCCGGCAGGCCCATATCGGACTCCAGCTCCGCGACGGTCTCAGCCGCCCAGGTCGGCGGCTGCCGGAAGAACGGCGTGGATGTCACGGTGGCAAGCGCCGCTTCGAGCGCCTGCTCATCGATGACCAGAAACGCCTGATTTTCCTGCTGGATCAGCGTCGCCTGTCCGATCCGCCCCGGATAGGTGTCCTCCGGGATATAGCGCTGACCACGCCCGTTGACCAGAATGCCGCGCGCGAGCAGCTGCGGATCTCCGAAGAACGCCACCTCGGTGGCATCCATGTGCGCCAGCTCAGCACCGAGCGCCTGCGCGACCAGAATGCCAATGCCGTCGTGCTCTTCGATGGCAGCGGCGGGCCGCCCGATCAACCGCGGCGCATAGCCCTCGATCATCTGCTGGTGGTAGGCGAAACTGCCGGTGGCGAGCACAACCCCGCGTTCGGCGCGGATCGCGACCTCCTTGCCGAAGCGCGTCGCGAGGACGCCGACCACCCTATCGGTCTCGTCGATCACCAGCCGCCGGATCCTGATGTCGTATTCGACACCGACACCGAGACTTTCGGCGGTATCTGCCAGCGGCTTCATCAGCATGTAACCGCCGCTCCTGGCGCCGATCTTCTTATCCGCCATTTGCGGAACATGGCCGCGCGGAGCGGGTTTCGCGATGGCGTTGAACGGCGCGGCATTCTCGCCGCCGGAGTACATCAGCCCTTCGTCGTGCGGCGGCTCCCAGCCGGGCTCACCCCAGAACTCCTCCTTGAACGGCACCCCGTTGGAGACCAGCCAGGTGTAGTGCTCGACGCTGTTCTGGCAGTAGTCCGCGATCTTCGCCCGATCCTGTCCGGGACCCAGCGCGGCCTGCAGGAATGTCTCCATATTCTCCGGCGTGTCCTCGAAGCCGAGCGCCTGCTGCAAGGGCGTGCCGCCACCGAGGTAGATGAATCCGCCCGCCATGGCCGCCGCACCGCCCCAGCCGCCGGTGCGCTCCAGGATCAGCACGTCGGCCCCCGCACGCGCGGCCTCGATGGCGGCGCAGACACCGGCGATGCCGTATCCGGCGACGACGACATCCGCCTCGAAATCCCATGCGGCGATCGCGTCGGCGCGCAGCGGCCGGATCTTTGCGGCATCAGACATGTTTCGCGTTCCTTACTTACTCGCGTCTTCGGACGACACAGACGATTCGGACTCCCCCACCTGTTCGGACTGCTTGCGTGCCGCCTTTTTCTGTTGGGCGACAATCGTTCCCACCAGCAGGTCGAGTTTGGTGCCGGTCGGCCAGCCGACGTAATAGCAGAGGAACAGCGCGATCTCGTGCAGCTGCGCCTCGGTCAATTCCGCATTGCGCAGCGCCGCGCCGATCTGGATACCCGCCGTATCCATCGCGCCCTGGGCGGCGAGCGCACCGAGCAGGATCAGTCGGCGGTCCCGAATGGTGAGCCCGGGGCGCGACCAGATTTCGGCGAAGAGATGATCGGCCGTAACGGCGAAATGGTCGCTGGGGTAGTCCTGGAATTCGGTGCCGTAGACCTCGGCCATCTTGGCCAGCCCGCGCTGACGTACCGAATCAGCGGATCCGTTGTCGCGCCCACCCGTCACCCGATCGCCACCCCTCATCGAATCGCTACGCGATGCTTCATTCATTGGATTCCCTTTCCTTCGGCACGCCGAGCCCGGGACCGAGGCGGCCGAGAGCCAATTCCGCCAGCGGCAATTCGACGCCGAGTCGCGCGCCGAGATCCAGGGCCAGGCTCAGATCCTTTTCGCCGAGATCGCGCACATGACTCAGGATCGGCAGCCAGAAATCATTCGGTTCGATCGGCGCGGTGCGGTCGCGCAGCATGATCGCGCCGGGGCCGCCGGTGACGGCGTCGGAGTGCCGGACGACGTTGCCCAGCACGGTGATATCCAGATCCGCGGCCTCGGCGAGCCGCTGTGCCTCCGTGGCGGCGGTGAATGCGATGAAGTGCAAAAGGTTGCGCGCCAACTTCATTCGGGTGCCCGCGCCGACCGGTCCAGCGTGCACGACCAGATCGGCGAAGCAGCCGAAGGGTCCGCGCACCCGCTCGAATGCCGTATCACTGCCGCCGACCATGACCGCGAGTTTGCCGCGCGTGGCCCCGGCGGCACCGCCGCTGATCGGCGCGTCGGCCAATTCGACTCCGTACTCGGCACATTCGCCCGCCAGCTCTTCGGCGGTCCGGTCACTGATGGTGGAGTGCACGGCGACAACAGTGCCAGGGGTGGCCGTCCGCAACACCCCTTCCGGTCCTGTCACCACCGCCCGCACCTGCGCGTCGTCCAGTACGGTCACCGAAATCACGGCCGCCTTCTCGGCGATTTCCGCGGCCGAAACAGCCGATGCCGCACCGGCTTCGGTGAGCGGCCGCACCGCATCGGGGCGCATATCGCAGACGGTGAGTCCACCGGGCCAGGACAGGAGGCTTTTGGCCATCGGTGCGCCCATATTGCCCAAACCGATGAACCCGACCGGCAATTCGCTACTCATGACCGGAACACTTGTCCGCCGTCGACATTGAAGATCTGCCCGGTGACCCAGCTGGCCTCGTCCGAGAGCAGGTACAGGCAAGCGCCGACCAGATCATCCGGTGTTCCCATTCGCTTGAGCGGCAACCGTTTCACCATATCGTCGACGATGACGCTCGGTGTCACGGTTTTGGTGGCTTCGGTATCGATGGGACCAGGAGCGATGGCATTGATGCGGATCTTGGAACCACCGAGTTCGAAGGCGAGCTGCTGGGTCAGGCCGTTGATGCCGACCTTGGCCAAGCCGTAGAAGCTCGAGTAGGTCCATGCGGCGGTGGAGGATTGGTTGACGATCGATCCGCCGCCCGCCTTGACCATGTACTGCCATACCGCGCGGGTCATATTCAGCGCACCGTCCATATTCACGCTCATGAACTTCTTGTAGTAGTCCCATGGCACGCTGAGCAGCAGGTTGAGTTTCATATCGCCGTAGATGGCGGCATTGTTCACCAGATGGTCGATCGCCCCGAATTCGCGGACGGTCAATTCGGCGAGGGCGATGGCCGATTCCGGATCGGCCACATCGACCTCGCCGAAGACGGCGCTGCCGCCACCGGCGGTGATCTCGGCCGCGACGGCCTTACCGCGTTCGGCATTCAAGTCGGCGACAACGACATTGGCGCCTTCGTTCGCCAGCGCCTTGGCGTATGTCGCGCCGATACCTTGGGCGGCGCCGGTGACGATGGCGGTCTTTCCCGGGAATCGAGTCATGAAATCAGCTCCTTGCAGCTGTTTGTGGTCTAACCGGCGGTCGCGACGAGCTTGGTTTCCAGGTATTCCTCGAATCCGGCGAGGCCCATTTCCCGGCCGATGCCGGATTGTTTGTAGCCGCCGAACGGTGCGTCGGCCGAGTACCAGATGCCGCCGTTGACACCGATCGTGCCGGTGCGAACGCCATTGGTGACGTGCCGAATTCGGTCCGGGTCGGTGCCCCATACCGAGCCGGAGAGTCCGTACGGGGAGTCGTTGGCGATCCGGATCGCATCATCGTCGCCATCGTGCGGGATCACCACGAGCACGGGTCCGAAGACCTCCTCGCGGGCGACCGTCGCGGTATTGGGCACATCCGCGATCAATGTCGGTTCGATGAAATATCCGCGCTCGTGGCCCGCCGGTCGGCCGCCGCCGACCACGATCCGGCCGCCCTCGGCGCGCGCGATCTCCAGATACCGCTCGACTCTTGCCCGCTGGCGCTCGGAGATCAGCGGTCCGCAGACGGTGCGCGCATCGGCCGGGTCACCAGGAACGATGCCCGACAGGGTGGCCGCCGCGGCCTGGATCGCTTCGGCGTATACCGCGCGCGGCACCAGCAGCCGGGTGGTGAGGGCACACCCCTGTCCCGCATGCACGGCCACCGAAAACGCCGCCACCGAACAGGCTCCCGCGATATTCGCGTCGTCGAGCACGATGAATGCCGATTTGCCGCCGAGTTCGAGGAAGGTCTTCTTCAAAGTCGTTGCCGCGCCGGTCATTACCGATCTGCCGGTCTGCGTCGAACCGGTGAAGCTGATCATGTCGACGCGCGGATCGGTGGTGAGCTGTGCGCCGAGACCGTGATCGGTGGAGGTCACGATGTTGACGACGCCGGGCGGAATATCGGTCTGCTCGGCAATGATCGCGCCGACGGCCGCCGCACACCACGGGGTATCCGGTGCGGGCTTGAGCACCACAGTATTTCCGGCCGCGAGCGCGGGACCCAGTTTGGCGAAATTGATCTGGTGCGGGAAGTTCCACGGCGTAATGGCACCGACAACGCCGACCGCCTCGCGGCGCAACACCCGATGGCTCTTGATGCCCATGGGCGTCGCGGTGCCGAGATCGGTTTCCCAGCTGTAGGTTTCGGCCAGCGAGGCCGAGTACGAAAGATCGTCGACCGGACCTTCCAATTGCGGCCCTCTGGTAAGCATGGTCGGCGCGCCCGCCTCCGCGACGGTGATCTCACGCAGCTCGTCGACCTCGGCCTGCAATGCGGTGCGCAACTGTTCGATGCAGCGGGCACGGAAGGCATGGTCGCGCGACCAGTCGGTGTCGTCGAATGCGGTGCGCGCGGCCGCGATGGCCGCGTCCATATCCGCGCCGTTCGCATTCGCGGCCTGACCGATGACCGCTTCGGTCGCCGGGTTCACCGTGGCGAAAACGCCGTCCCCGCCGGTGACCAGTTTGCCGCCGATCAGCAGGCGCGAACCGTCGGCGGGCAGGAGGCGGCTCATAAAGGCTCCGATGCTGTCTGGACAGGTGTACGGAATATAGTCTCGGTCCGCTCCTAGACGCAAGAACCCGTTTCAGAACTGCGGTCCAGAACCAGCCTGATCGGCCCCAATGAGAACTACCAGCCGCCATTTGGGCCCAATCCGCCCCCACCCAGATTGTTCAGGGAAACCTCTGTCGATTCCGGCATGCCGGTGGTACCGTCCAGACACATGTCCAGCTATGTGTCTCCCATCGATGACGCGACACCGGTCACCGATGAGAACTGGTTCTCGAATTCCGGGTTATCGCGATGACGGCCGCCTCACTGGAGCCCCTGACGTTCGACCCCTACGACTACGCGTTCCACGAGGACCCGTACCCCACCTATGAGCGGCTGCGCACCGAGGCGCCGCTCTACTACAACGCCGACCTGGATTTCTGGGCGCTGTCCCGGCACGCCGATGTGACCGCGGCCTTCCGCGACAGCGTCCGCCTGTCCAGCGCCAACGGAGTCTCGCTGGACCCGGCGGCCTGGGGCCCGCACGCGAGCCGGGTGATGTCGTTCCTGGCCATGGACGATCCGCGGCATATGCGCATGCGCCGCCTGGTCTACAAGGGCTTCACCCCCAAGCGGGTGGCCGAGATGGAAGACCGGATCAGGGACCTGACGCTGTCCTACCTGGAACCGGCACTCGCGACCGGCGAGTTCGACTGGATCGATGAGGTCGCGGGCAAACTCCCGATGGATGTCATCTCCGAACTGATGGGCGTGCCCGAGGCCGACCGCGCGGAGGTCCGCAGGCTGGCCGATCTGGTGGTGCACCGCGAGGACGGCGTCCTGGATGTCCCGATGGCCGCCGCGCAGGCATCGATCACGCTGCTGACCTATTACGCGGAGATGGTCGGCGCGCGAAGGCGCTCTCCGACAACAGATCTCACCTCGGCGCTACTGGATGCCGAGATCGATGGCGACACCCTGTCCGACGAGGAGATCATCGGTTTCATGTTTCTGATGGTGGTGGCCGGTAACGAGACCACCACCAAACTCCTCGGCAATGCGCTGTATTGGAGCGCGCGCAATCCGAGCGAATACGCCAAGGTCGTCGCCGAGCCCGAGCTGGTCACCGACTGGGTCGAGGAGACGCTGCGCTACGACACCTCCAGCCAGATGGTCGCGCGCTGTGCCGCGGTGGATATCGACCAGCACGGCCGCACCATCCCGGAGGGCGCGAAGGTGCTGCTGCTGATCGGTTCGGCCAATCGGGATCCGGAGGTCTTCGCCGACGGCGACAGCTACCGCATCGGACGCACAGACAAGTCCGGACTCGCGAGTTTCGGTGCGGGCGTGCACTTCTGCCTCGGCGCCCACCTCGCCCGGCTGGAGGCCAACGTAGCGCTGCGCGAATTCGCTTCGCGTGTGCGTTCTTACGACGTCATCGACGCCGGGATCAAGCGCGTGCACTCGACCAATGTCCGCGGGTTCGCCAACCTGCCCGTCATCGTGGAGGCCAAATAATGCCACGGTTCGAACCGAATCCGGTGCGCCGACCGGCGATTGTGGCCGGAGCGTCCTCCGGTATCGGCGCGGCGACGGCCGAAGCGCTCGCCGAACTCGGACACCCCGTCGCGCTCGGCGCACGCCGGGTGGATCAATGCGAGGCGCTCGCGGCCAAAATCCGCGCCAATGGCGGCGAAGCCTTCGCCCACCAGCTCGATGTCACCGATGCGGCATCCGTCGACGATTTCGTCGCCGCGGCCGAAGACACCCTCGGGCCCACCGAAATCCTGGTCTCCGGCGCGGGCGATATCGAATTCTCGCTGGTGCACGAGATGGAACCGGATCGGTTCCTGCAGCAGGTGCAGGTGCATCTGGTCGGCGCGCACCGGTTGGTGCACCGGGTACTGCCGGGCATGATGCGCAGGCAGCGCGGCGATTTCGTCTTGATCAGCTCCGACTGCGCCGAGGAGCCACGCCCGCGCACCGGCGCCTACAGCGCTGCCAAGGCCGGGCTCGAGGCAATGGTCCAGCAGATGCGAATGGAGCTGGAGGGCAGCGGAGTTCGCGCATCACTGGTACGCCCGGGTCCGACACTGACCGGCATGGGTATGAATTCCACTCCCGAGGTGGTCGGGCCGATGCTGGAGGACTGGAAGGCCTGGGGTTTCGCCCGTCACCCGTACATGCTGCGTGCGAGCGATCTGGCCGCCGCGGTCATCGCCGTGGTCTCCGCACCACGCGGGGCGCATCTCGTGCTGGTCGAGGTCCAGCCCGAGGCCCCGCTGCGTCCGTTACCGAATGCCGAGGACAGGAGCCGACCGTGAGGATCGTCGCCGATCTGGATCTGTGCCAGGGGCACGCCGTCTGCCAGGACGAAGCGCCTGCGGCCTTCACCGTGCCCAAGCGCGGCAAGGTCGAAATCCTCGACCCGACACCGGGTCCCGAAGCCCGCGCGGACATCGAGCGCGCGGTGCGCTACTGCCCAACACAAGCGCTGTCGATCCGTGAGGACCCT
>NZ_BDBY01000288.1 GCF_001613225.1 Nocardia pseudovaccinii NBRC 100343 | reverse complement strand
CGGGTAGACACAGCCGCGAAAGGAACACGGTAATGCCAGATTTCGACCGCGCCGAACTCGACGAGATGGTCCGGCGCTGGGTGCTGGAGAATCAGCGCTGCGAGGAAAAGGGCGATTGGAAGCCGCTCGCCGAGATGTACACCGAGGACGCCACCTACGGCTGGAATTATGGTCCGACCCAGGAATTCATGGCAGTGGGACGGGCCGAGATCCGAGAACTCGCACTCGGCCAGGAGATGGAGGGGCTGGAGGGCTGGTCCTATCCCTACCAACAGTTCGTCACCGATGAGCGCAGCGGCGATGTCATCGGCTTCTGGAAGCAGATCAGCGATAACAAGCGATCCGACGGTCGCAACTACAGTCCGGAGGGCATCGGCGGCAGCTGGTTCCGCTACGGCGGCAACTACCAATGGTCTTGGCAGCGTGACTTTTTCGACTTCGGCAATGTTTCGCAGTTGTTCGTGGAGATGATCCAGAACAACGCACTGACGGCAGGGATGCAGAAGCGCATCCAACGGTCGGTCTCCGGAAAGACACTGCCGGGCTGGTATCGGATCGGCGAAGCACCGGTTCCACTGTGGTGATTTCGAGCTTCGATCGGTTGTCGCGGGCCCAGCTGGCGACGCTGGTGCCCGAACTGCTGCTGTGCGGTCACCTGATCGACCGGTCCGGAATGGCGCATTCCATCGGGGCATTCGGGCGGGAGGGCATGGCGGCGGTCGCCATCGAGGAATGGCAGCTCGCCAGTCCGGTCTATACCCGCCGGATGCGCCGCGCGCTCGATTTCGAGGGCGATGACGTGCCGACGATCTTCAAGGGCCTGCAACTCGATATCGGTGCGCCGCCGCAGTTCATGGACTTCCGGTTTCGCGTCGACGATCGCGACCACGGCGAATTCTGGCTGGACCACTGTGGCGCGCTGGCGGATGTGGAGCCGCTCGGCGAGGAGTTCGTGGTTTCCATGTGCCACGACATCGAGGATCCGACCTTCGACGCGACCGCTCTCGCCACCAATCCGCATGCACAGGTCCGGCCGATCCACCGGCCGCCGCGTCATCCGGCGGACCGAAAGCCGGTGTGCGCGTGGACCGTCGTCATCGACGAGGCACATATCCCACCGCCCACACCGCCGAATGCCCGGGTGGTGGCCAACTCTCGAGCCGCACTGCTGGAACTGTCCCCGATCGACAAGGACGATCCGGGCCAAAGCGATTACGCGGGCCCGCTGCTCAGCGACCTGCGCTTCACCGACTTCTCCAAATCCGCGCTGGTGCGCATGGCCGACGAGGTCTGCCTGCAACACCATCTGCTCACCATCGGCTTCATGACCGCCGTGCGTACTCGGTCCGCCGACGCCGCAACGGATATCGGCCGCAAACAATTCACCGGCATCGCCGGACTCACCTCCGAGCGGATTCGCAACGCACTCGGCCTCGGCGATGATCCGGCCGCGCTGGCCGAGGTACTGCTCCTTCATCCGGCATGGAATCCCTTGCCGTACACCGGCATCGACGTATCCGTCACTGACGATGCGGTGCGTCTGCGAGTGCCACGGCACAGTGATGCCAATACCGACCGCACCTGGCCATCGATGATCGATCCCGACCATCTTGCACCGCTGGCGGCAATGGCCCGTGGCGTGAATCCACGGTTCGACGTGCACTCGACCACTTCCGACGAGCACGGCTGGACCGCTGAGATAGTTCTCGCCGCAGCGCCGTTCAAGGAGGCGACCGAGGTGGCCATCACCCGGATCAGCACCGGCGCCGCCTTCACCTTCACCGACCGCGGCATACCGCTGCCGCTCACCGTCATTCGCTGAGAGTGAATTGCCATGTCCCACAATTTCGCCGACCTCTTCGAGCATGCGGTCGACGCGATGCCGGAGCGCACCGCGCTGATAGAGGGCGATCGCGCACTCACCCTCGCCGAACTCGACGCCCGCGCGAATCGCCTCGTCGATCATCTCGGCTCGATCGGCGTCGGCCCCGGTACGCACGTGGGCTTCCAGATGCACAACGGCATCGAAACCATGACCACCCTCATTGCCTGCTTCAAGCTGCGGGCAGTCCCGATCAATATCAACTATCGGTACGGCGTCGAGGAACTGCGCTACCTCTACGACAATGCCGACCTCGAAGTGCTTGTGTGCCACAAGAAATACGCAGACGACGCACTGGAAGCACTCGCCGACACGCCGTCGATCCGGGTGCTGATCGTCGACTCCCGGCCACTTGCCGACACCATCCCCCCGGCAGCATCCGCCTCGTATGAGCAGGCCCTACTCTCGGGCTCCCCCGACCGCCGTGCGACCGACCGCAGCCCCGACGACCTGTTCATGATGTACACCGGCGGCACCACCGGCCGACCCAAGGGCGTCATGTGGCGGCAAGAGGATATGTGGCGAGTGCTCGGCGGCGGTATCGACTTCTACACGAACGAACCGGTTTCCGACGAATATCAGCAGTCCCGGGTCGGCGCACAGGGCGAACCGAGCACCTGGTTCGTCCTCCCGCCGCTCATCCACGCCGCCGCGATGATGCCGTCCTTCACCGCCCTGTGGTCCGGCAATGCCGTGATCTTCGAGCCCAAATTCGATGCGCGGCGGGTGTGGCAGGTGGTCGAACAACATCGCCCGCAAATCATGGTGATCACCGGCGATGCCATGGCCCGTCCGCTGATCGATGCCTACCGTGCCGCCCCGGTCGACGCGTCCTCGCTCGTCGCCATCGGCTCCGGTGCCGCGCTGCTGTCCCAACCGGTGAAAAACGCACTACTGGAACTGTTTCCGTCGACGGTCGTCTCCGATTCCATCGGGTCCTCCGAAACCGGTTTCGGCGGTATCGGTTTCGCACAGAAGGACGACAATCCCGGCCGCGGTCCACGCGTGCACAGCGGGCGCGGCGCGATCGTGGTCGATGATGCGGGAAGGCAGGTCGAACCCGGTTCCGAGGGCTGGCTCGCCAAGACCGGTGCGGTGCCGATCGGCTACTACAAAGATCCGGAGAAGACCGAGCGGCTGTTCAAAACAGTCGACGGCGCCCGGATCGTGGTGACCGACGATCGCGCCAGGGTCGAGCCGGACGGCTCGGTGACCCTGATCGGCCGCGGCAATATGGTCGTCAATACCGGCGGCGAGAAGGTCTTCGTCGAAGAGGTCGAGAGCGTGGTGAAGGCGCACGAAGCCGTCTACGACGCGGTGGTGATCGGGCTCCCGCACGAGCGCTGGGGCCAGCAGGTGGCGGCGGTCGTATCGGTCGCGGGCGCCGGGCCGGTGGATTTCGCCGCGCTCGAGCGCCATGTGCGCAAGCATCTCGCGGGGTACAAGGTGCCCAAGCAGATCTGGCTGGCCGAGGTCGTCACGCGCGCCCCGAGCGGGAAGCCCGATTACCGCTGGGCGCGGGAGTACGCGGCGAGCCGCGCACCGGATCATCAGGCGGATTGACCATGTCTCGGCATGCATTCGACCAGGTCATCCGTATCAAGCCCCTGACAGTCAGGATGAGAACGTGTTCTAATTCGAGAGCATCTGCCGTCAGCACGGAGAAGGTCCGATGAATACAACCGAAGCCACGAAGGATTCCGCACCGGCGCTGCCCGCCCGGATCACCGAAGCGCTGATCGGCAGGCTGACCGCAATGGTGGCGGCCTCCGGCACCGCCGATCCGTATTCGATGGTCGAGGTCTACACCGGGGCCGCGGTCGGTGAACTACCTCAGTCGACCCCCGAGGACGTCGCCGCCGCCTACGCGACCGCCCGAGCGGCCCAGCAGGAATGGGCCGCCTGGCCGCTGCGGCGTCGGCTGGCGGTCTTCGCACGCGCACACGACCTGATTCTCGCCGAATACGAAACCATCGCCGACCTGATCCAGATCGGCTGCGGTAAGACCCGCCGCATGGCCTTCGAGGAATCC
>NZ_BDBY01000287.1 GCF_001613225.1 Nocardia pseudovaccinii NBRC 100343 | reverse complement strand
TTCGCCATCGCGCTCTCGGATTCGATGCCCGCGCTGATGGCGGGCAATGGCGTGGTACTCAAGCCCGATAACAAGACCGCGCTCTGTGCGCTGTTCGGGGTGGAGCTGCTGTACAAGGCCGGTCTGCCGAAGGGGCTGTTCCAGGTCGTCTGCGGTGCGGGTCCCGATGTGGGGCCGACGTTGATCGACAACGCCGACTTCGTCATGTTCACCGGCTCGACCGCGACCGGGCGGGTGGTCGGCGAAGGCGCGGGCCGCAATCTGATCGGCTGCAGTCTCGAACTCGGCGGCAAGAACCCGATGATCGTGCTGGACGACGCGAATCTCGACGAAGTCATTCCCGGTGCGTCCTTCGCGGTCTTCGCGAATTCGGGCCAGGCCTGTATGCACATCGAACGGATCTATGTGCAGGACAGGTTGTACGACGAGTTCGTGCGCCGATTGGTCACGGCGGCAGACGAATTGAATGCCGAGATCGGCGCGGCCTACGACTTCACACCGGAATTCGGCTCGCTGGTCTCGGTGCAGCATATGGAGCGGGTCGCGGCGCACGTCGAGGATGCGCGCGCGAAGGGCGCGACCGTGCTGACCGGCGGCAAGGCGCGACCGGATATCGGCCCGGCCTTCTATGAACCCACTGTGCTCACCGATGTCACCGCCGAGATGACGCACGCGACCGCGGAGACCTTCGGTCCGGTGGTGAGCGTCTACCGGTTCTCCGACGAGCAGGAGGCCATCCGGCTCGCCAACGACACCACCTACGGCCTGAACGCCAGCGTGTGGAGCCGAGAGCTGGCCCGCGCCAACCGAATCGGCGCGCAGCTCGAGGCCGGGAATATCAATATCAACGACGGCTTCGTGACGACCTACGCCGCCAAGGGCACCCCCTCCGGCGGCGTCAAACAATCCGGCGTCGGCACCAGGCACGGCGATCAGGGCCTGCTCAAATACACCGACACCGTGAATATCGGCGTGCAGAAGCGCCAGGTGATGGCCGCCCGCGCGGGTCTGCCCTACGAGAAGCAGCTGAAGACCACGCTGACGACCCTACGACTCATGCGTCGGCTCAGGCTGCGCTGAAACACTTTTCACCCCAGGAGGTAGCTATGGCAGCGCCCGCGTTCCCGGCAGGCTTCGATTTCACCGATCCCGCGCTGTGGGAAAACCGCATGCCGGTCGAGGAATTCGCGACCCTGCGCCGCACCGCACCGGTGTGGTGGTGCGCGCAGCCGGATGCGACCTCCGGCGGATTCCGCGATGGCGGGTACTGGGTGGTCAGCAAACACGAAGACGTGAAGGAGATTTCGCGCAGCCCGGAAATCTATTCCTCCGCACAGAAGGGCGCGATCATCCGGCTGCCCGACGATGTCACGCCGGAGCAGATCGAACTCACCGGTGCGCTGCTGGTGAACATGGATGCGCCAAAGCATGCCAAGACCCGCCGGATCGTCTCCAAGGGATTCACCCCGCGTGCGGTGGAGGGCCTGCGCGCCGCGCTCACCGAACGCGCGGCGCGAATCGTGCACGAGGCCAAGCGAACCGGGGGTGGCGACTTCGTCCAGCAGGTCGCCTGCGAACTGCCGCTGCAGGCCATCGCGGAACTGCTCGGCGTGCCGAACGACGACCGCCACAAGCTGTTCGAATGGTCCAACCAGACGCTGAACTACGACGATCCGGAGTACGGCGACGCCACCACCGCCTTCACCGAAATCCTCGGCTACGCCTGGAATATGGCCGAAGAGCGCCGCGCCTGTCCGGTCGACGACATCGTCAGCCAATTGGTGCACGCCGATGTCGACGGCGAAGCGCTCGGTTCGGACGAATTCGGATTCTTCGTCATCCTGCTCGCCATCGCGGGCAATGAGACCACCCGCAATGCCATTACCCACGGCATGAAGGCCTTCGTGGACCATCCGGAGCAGTGGGAGCTGTATCGGGAGCAGCGGCCGCGCACCGCACCCGACGAGATCGTCCGGTGGGCGACCCCGGTGAATGCCTTCCAGCGCACCGCGGCCCAGGACACCGAACTCGGTGGACAGCAGATCAAGCAGGGGCAGCGGCTGGGAATCTTCTACAGTTCGGCCAACTTCGACGAGGACGCCTTCGAGAATCCGTTCACCTTCGACATATTGCGCGATCCCAATCCGCACGTCGCATTCGGCGGCACCGGCGCGCATTATTGCGTCGGGGCGAATCTGGCGCGACTGGAGATCGACCTGATGTTCAACGCGATCGCCGATGTCATGCCCCAGATCAGCCAGATCGCCGATCCGGTACGGTTGCGATCGGGGTGGATCAACGGAATCAAGAACTGGCAGGTGCGATACGAATGAATATCCGCAACATTCCCCTACGTACCCTCTCCGGCGACCCGGCAACACTGGGCGAATTGGTCGGAGATAAGGCGGTACTGCTGGTCAATGTGGCCTCCAAGTGTGGGCTGACGCCGCAGTACACCGGACTCGTCGAACTTCAGAAAACTTATGGCGACCGCGGTTTCAGCGTGGTCGGCGTGCCGTGTAACCAGTTCATGGGCCAGGAGCCGGGTACCGCCGAGGAGATCGCGGAATTCTGCTCGACCACCTATGGCGTCGACTTTCCGTTGCTGGAGAAGACCGATGTCAACGGCGACGAGCGGCATCCGCTCTACCAGGCGCTGGTGGAGGCCGCGGATGCCGAGGGCACGGCCGGTGATATCCAGTGGAACTTCGAGAAATTCCTGATCGATCGCGAGGGTGCGGTGGTCGGCCGGTTCCGGCCGCGCACCACCCCCGACGACGCCGCGGTCGTCTCCGCCGTCGAATCGGTTCTGTAGCAATAGCGGCCGGAGCTCGGCGTCCGAGCTCCGGCCCGCTTGCTCACGCCATGGCGAAGCGCAGCAGGGCCTGCTTATCGCCCTGCTTGATCTTGCCCTTGCGATTGAGCACCTCGAGCTGCCAGCTTCCGCCGTTGCGGAATGCCTTGGCCACGGCATTGGCGTTATCCGTGCCGAGCAGCGACGGCCAGATATCGGCCACCTGCTGGGCACTGCCGCCGGTCGCGTCGTAGACCTTGAAACTGATGTTGTTGGCCTTCTCGAACGAGGAGCCCTTCTTGAATGCCGCGGCCACGAAGATGATCGCGTCGATGGCCTCGGGCACATTCGCGAAGGTGACGTGCACCGATTCGTCGTCACCGGAGGCCGCGCCGGTCTGTTCGTCGCCGGTGTGCTGGACCGAACCGTTGCCGAGCGGGTCGAGGGAGTCGAGTCCGGCGAAACGCACCGGCTCGGCGCCTTGCATGAGGATGGCGATCAGATCCAGGTCCACACCGCGCTTGCGGCGCAATAGTCCGACCGCGCCGCCGCTGGTGCCCCCCGACGGGTCCCAGCTCACCCCGACCGTCAGCTTGGTGATGCCGTTGAGATCAGCGGCGCCATCTTCCTTTTTGAGCGTGATCATGTCTTCACACTACAAGCGAATTCGGAAGTCCATGGGGCCCAGAATCTTCCCGCTCACACTCTCGTAACTGGGCGTTTGCCTAGAGCTTTCGCCGCCTGCGGTAGCGCACCGCACAGGGCTGTTGCAGCTGCACCACCATCTTGCTGTGATCGTTTCGATAGCTGTCGGATGGTTGTGCCATTTCGAATTCCCAGTCCCGCAGCAGTATCGAGAAAATCGCCTTGAGCTGCATGAGCGCGAAGGCCGCACCGACACAGCGATGTCTGCCAGCCCCGAAGGGGATCCAGGTCCAGCGGTTGACGATATCGGCCTGATTCGGATCGATATAGCGGTTCGGGTCGAACAGATCCGGATTCGGGAAGTCCTCCGGAATCCGGTTGGAGATGGCCGGAGTCGCCGCGACCAGATCGCCCGGTGCGATGCGATGTCCGCACACCTCGAATTCGCCCTGCGCCACCCGCATCAGAATGATCAGCGGCGGATGCAGCCGCAGTGTCTCCTTGACCACCGCCTCCAGATTCGGAATCTGGCGCAGCGCGCCGAAACTGATATCGGAGCCGTCGGCGTACAACTCGTCGAGTTCATCGACGACGCGACGCAATTCCGCCGGATGCCTGAGCAATTCGATGACCGACCACGCCGCGGTACCCGAAGTGGTGTGATGGCCCGCGAACATCATCGAGATGAACATTCCGGTGATTTCGCTCGCGCTGAATCGCGGCTGCCCCTGTTCGTCCTTGATCGAGATCAGGATGTCGAGCATGTCCCGATCTTCCTTGTTCGCGGACGGATTCGCGGCGCGGCCGTCCATGATGCCCTGCACCAATTCGACCAGTTCCACGCGAGCGGCGTCGCGACGCTGGAAGCTTTCGATCGGCGCATACGGATCCACATAGGCCAGCGCGTCGGTGCCGCGCTCCAGATCGTGGTAGAGGTGGGCGAAGCGTTCGTCGAGTTCATCGCGGAAGCGCTTGCCGATCAGGCAGGCCGAGGACGTGTAGATGGTCAGCTCGGCGAAGAAGTCGAGCAGGTCGATCTGACCCTCGTCGCCCCAGTTCGCCAGCATGCGCTCGACCTCGCGACCGATGGTCGCCGCATGTCCGCGCATTTGTTCCGCACGCAATGCCTGGTTGTGCAGCATCTCCTTGCGCCGCTCCGGACTGGCATCGAACACCACGCCCGCACCGAAAATCGGCTTCATGAACGGATATGCGGCGGCCTGATCGAGATCCTCGTCGCCGGATCGGAAGAAGAACTCATTGGCCTCGGCGCCGGACAGCAGAATCACATGCCGCCCGGCCAGATCGAACGCCCCGACATCCCCGCATTCCGCCCGCACCCGCCGCATCAAAGCCAGTGGATCGACGCGGAATTCCTCGAGATGCCCATGCTCGTGATCGCCTCCGGAAACCCGCAGCGGCTTGACCAGGGTCATGAAATCCTCCTGGGATATCTGTCCACACACGTGATGGACACGTGTCTGGACAGTACTACGATCAATGTGGGGCAGGCAAGGCTCAGCGCCCGCTTTCGCGCTATGCCTGGGAAGAGTGTGCTGCCCGCGACAAAAGGCCCGGCACTCGCAGTGCCGAGCCTCTCGTTCGTCGGTCCTACCGGCGATCGACCTCGCCGTAATTCACGCCCGCGGTGCCCCCGGCCCAGTTCGAGGAACGCGACCTCGACACAATCCTTGCCGCCCGACGTGCGGGAACCGCGCGAATGCGGCCGTCTGGAGCCCGGATCAGCGGCGGAAGAGGTTGTTGAAGTCGTTCTGAGTGAGTTGTTCGGCGGCGTAGGTGAAGGTGCCGCGGTCGGCCAATTCGTGTGCGGTATCGAGCAATTGACGGTACATGGCGCGGAAGATGCTGCCGCCGACCGTGACTCGGCGTACGCCGAGCTCGCGCAGGTCGTCGAGGGACAGTGCGTTGCCGGTCAAGCCCATGACCACATTGAGCGGGCCGTCGAGTTCGCGCACCAGTGTGCCGATGGTTGCGGCATCGCTGGCACCCGGAACGAACGCACAGTCGGCACCTGCTGCCAGGTAGGCGTTGGCCCGCCGGATGCATTCGTCGAGCGAGATATCGACCAGGAGACCATCGGTGCGGCCGACCAGAACGAACGGCTCCCCGCTGCTGTCTATGGCAGCGCGGGCCGCGCGGATGCGGTCCGCGCACAACTCCAGGTCATAGAGCGGTCGCGTGCTGTCGCCGGTGAAGTCTTCGATATTCCCGCCCGCCGCACCGGCATCGAGCGCCGACGCGATCGTGGTCGCCACCGTCTCGGGTTTCTCGCCGTATCCCTCTTCGAGATCGGCGCTGACCGGCACCCCGACCGCGTCGACGATCTCGCGCACCCGCCCCAGCATCGTCTCGCGATCGACCCGCCCGTCCTCGTGCTCGGCGAAGAAGTCGTGATCTGGACGTCCGAGGGAGAACGCGATACCGGCGCTGGTGGTGGCCACCGCGGGAAACCCGGCCGATTCCAGAATCCGGGCACTGCCCGCATCCCACGCATTCGGCAGCAGGAAGCAACCTTCCCGGTGCAACTCGACGAACCGTTGTGCGCGTTGCCGCCGATCGCTGATCACGTCGTCCTCCCTCTTCCCGTGTTCATTCGTCCACTGCGAAGGCCGTCGAGCCAGCCGAACTTGTCAGACCCGTCGATAAAATCACATAACACTGCCGATGCGACAGCTCCCGGCCAGGGTGTTGGGCACGCACGATGCTCGCACATGCCCAACACCGGGCAGGGCTAGCCGACGGTCAGGACGGTGCCCGCGCCGACGGTCCGCCCGCCCTCGCGGATGGCGAAGCCGAGGCCAGGCTCCAGCGGGACCGGGCGGCCCAATTCGACTGTCAGGTCGATGGTTTCGCCAGGACGGGCGACGGCGACGGGCAGCGTGACGTTGCCGACGACGTCACCGGTGCGCACGTAGAACTGCGGGCGGTAGCCGGTGGCGATCGGTGTGCGCCGACCGCCCTCCGCCGTGCCCAGCAGGTACACGCGCGCCGTGAACCGGGTGTGCACCGCGATGCTGCCCGGTTCCGCCGCGACCTGACCGCGACGCACCTGACCGCGCTGCACGCCGCGCAGCAGCAGCGCGACATTGTCGCCCGCTTCCGCGAACTCCATTGTCCGGCCGAAGGTTTCAACCCCGGTGACAACGGAGGTCAGCTCCTCGCCGCCGTAGAGCTGCACCCGATCGCCGAGGCGAATCCGGCCGCGCTCCACCGCACCGGTGATGACGGTGCCCCGACCGGTAATGGTCAGGACGTTCTCCACCGGGAGCAGGAACGGCGCGTCGGTGTAGCGCACGGGCGTCGGCACATGGGTGTCCACAGCGTCCAGCAGGTCGAGCAGCGCGGCGGTCCACCGCGAATCCCCTTCCAGTGCACGCAAACCCGAAACCCGTACGACCGGCAGCTCCACACCCGGGTAACCCTGGGCGCTGAGCAGCTCGCGTACCTCGAGCTCGATCAGGTCGAGCAGTTCCGGATCACCCGCGTCGGCCTTGTTGAGCGCGACCACGATGTGCTCTACCCCGACCTGACGCGCGAGCAGCACATGCTCGGCCGTCTGCGGCATCACGCCGTCCTGCGCCGAGACCACCAGGATCGCCCCATCGAGCTGGGACGCGCCGGTGATCATGTTCTTCACGAAGTCGGCGTGCCCCGGCATATCGATATGCGCGTAATGCCGTGTGGCGGTTTCGTATTCGACGTGCGCGATATTGATGGTTATGCCGCGCAACGCCTCCTCCGGCGCCCGATCGATCCGGTCGAACGGCACGAAGCTACCGCCGCCGCGCTCGGCGAGCACCTTGGTGATGGCGGCGGTCAACGTGGTCTTGCCGTGATCGACGTGACCCATGGTGCCGATGTTCAGATGCGGCTTGGTCCGCACATACGTCTTCTTGGACATGACTTTCCCTGGTTAGGAAACGATTTCCGGCGATCTCGCCGTGGGACCTCTCTGCGACGGGCCACCTTCCCCGTCAGAGGTCCCGGGACATCCCGGGGAAGGTCAGCTTCGGGCGCCGTCGAAGTGCGCCGCAGCCACTGCCGCGGACGCTGCCAGGGCAGCCGCCATCGCGTCCGCGACCGCGGACTCCAGAGCGATGGTGTGGCCGAACATGCGCAGAACTGTACGGGCCGAGCGGAACCGGGCGCGAGCCATTTTTCGCGCCCGGTTCGGCTGTCAGTTCAGTGGGGCCGAGCGCCACCAGCGCAGGACCTTGTCCTGAGCACCCGCCAAACCGTCGGCGTACATGAGGAATTGGGCGCGCTTGCTGTCGCCGGTGAACGCGGTGACGATCTTGGGCCCGTCGTTGACGAACTTGTAGTTGGTGTAGGTCTTGCCACCGTTGGTGTCGGTCGACTTGGTGGCGTCGGAAGGCAGGTTGCTCAGCGCCTTCTGCACATCGGAGGCGTTCTTGTAGACGTAGATCGTGTAGAACGGGTCGTCGTTGTCACCGCCGCCGTAGCAATCCCACTGCGCGGCCCAAGCGCCGAAGTCCGGCGTGCCCGGCGTGGGCAGGGTCAGGTCGCCGGTCTTGTGGGCATTGCATTTCGCGCCGTTGTAGCCGACCGAATCGGATTCGCTGGCGGGCACCATGCGCGGGAACTCCTTGCTGATCGCGGCCGCGGTCGCGTCCACCGAGCCGCTGCCGCCATTGGAGTGACTCGACGAGGTCGTCGTGCTGCCGCCACCGGAGTTCGACGAACCACCGTTCGATACCACGCCGATGATCGCGAGCACGATCACCAACAGGATCACCAGACCGACGCACAGCGCGACGATCAGCCCGACATTCGATTTGCGCTGCGGCGGTGCGGGCGGGCGCGGCCCGCTCATCGGCGGCCGTGGTGCGAATCCGAGCGGCTGCTGGTTGTAGGGATTGCTCGGATGCGGTTGCTGTTGGGTCGGCGCGGTCTGCACCGGCTGCGGACGCGGGGTGCCCTGCGCAGCGGGATTGACGGTCGTGGGCGCCAACGGCTGCGGCTGCGCGGTGTGCGGTGCGCTCGTCTGCGGGTACGGGCCGCTGGTCTGCGGATATGGTCCGGCGGTCTGCGGGTACGGACCGTTCGTCACCGGATGCGGCGTACCGGTCACGGGCATCGGCTGCCCGGTGACCGGCCGGGGTGCTCCCGTCACCGGAATCGCCGGTCCGGTACCCGGACGCGGGCCGACCACCGGCATCGCCGGGACGCTCGGATTGGCGAATGCCTGCTTGGCGGCTTGCGCGAACTCCGAGCACGAGGCGAACCGCTCATCGGGTCGTTTGGCCATCGCCTTCGCCAGCACCCCGTCCAATTGGAAGGGCAGTCCGGGACGGACGCTGCTCAATGCCGGGGGCGTGCCCTGCAAATGTCCCTGGATCACCGCCGCCGGATTGGTCGCGGCGAACGGACCGGACCCGGTGAACAGCCAGAACAGCGAGCAGGCCAGTGAATACTGGTCCGAGCGGTGATCGAGCGAAGCACCGGTCAGCTGTTCGGGCGAGGCATAGGCCAGAGTCGCGGTGAAGGTGCCGGTCTGGGTGAGGTGGCCGGTGTCGTCGCGCAGCCGCGCGATACCGAAGTCGGTCAGGTAGACCCGCTCACCGCGCCCGCCGCCGGAGCGGGCCAGCAGGATATTCGCGGGCTTCACATCGCGGTGCAGTACGCCCATGCCGTGCGCGTAGTCGAGTGCGTCGGCGGTCTCCTTGATGATCTGGACCGCGCGCTCCGGCGGCAGCGACTTGGGATCGACCGATGCGGCATCGATGCCATCGATGTACTGCATCGAGATCCACAGCTGCTCGTCCTCGAGGCCGCGGTCGTAGACGGTGACGATATTCGGGTGATCGAGCTGGGCGACCAGATCCGCCTCCCGCTCGAACCGCGCCCGCACCTCCTTATCGAAGAACATCTCTCGATTCAGCAGCTTCAGCGCCGTCATCCGCGGCAGTCGCGGATGTTTTGCCAGGTACACCGAACCCATGCCACCGCGACCCAATTGCCGATCGATGACATAACCGGCGAATACGTCACCGCTGGCCAGCATGTCTGCTCCACTTCCCGCCGCCCACCGGGACCCCACCGATGAACGGGCGTACAGCATAAGAATGCGCGATCAGGACCTCCTGACCACGGAAAACATCGAAACCTTAGCAGGATTCACTTAAGCCCTGGTTATCGTCGACTTATAGGTATCGACGTTGTTTCCGGCTATGGCGGAGGGCGCGGCGCGGGTCCGGGCGGCGTTCTGCCTGGGCGACGTGGGATATCGGGCAGGGCGATGGTGCCTGGTCGCGGCGAACGACGTGGCGGCAGCGGCAGGCGCGGCTGGGACGTTCTCGGCGACTCGGGGGCACTGCGGCTGGTCGGCTCGGTCGGCCGGGCGGTTCTGCTGCTTCCGACCCGCTCGGAAGTGTTGGGGGGAACCGAGTTTCCGGACGGCACCGGGTTTCGGGCCGGACCGGTATCGCGAGGAGGTTCAGTGCTGGAACGCGATTCGGGGCCCATCCCCATGGGCGGGCGATACGGACCGTTCGCTCGGGGCGGGTGCGGCGCGGACGACACCAGCGCCCGACGAGCCGCCACGGCGAATTCGGTACAGCTGCCGAATCGGTCCGCGGGCCGTTTGGCCATGGCCCGCGCCAGCACCGCGTCCAGCGCGGGCGGCACGTCGGGGCGATACCGGCGCAGTGACGGTATCGCCCCATACAGATGCCCGTTGACGACGGCCATGGGATTCGCCCCTTGGAACGGCCCGGCACCGGTCAGCATCCAGAACAGCGAGCAGGCCAGTGAATACTGGTCGGCCAGGTAATCCGGCGTACCGGTCAGTTGTTCCGGCGCGGCGTATGCCAGTGTGGCGGTAATGGTTCCGGCCGAACTCAGCGTGGACTCGCCATCGCGCATGCCCGCGATGCCGAAGTCGGTGAGCAGCACCCGTTCCGGCTGCCCGATCGGCGCCTTGGCCAGCAGGATATTGGCGGGTTTCACATCGCGGTGCAGCACGCCGTTGCCGTGTGCGAAATCCAGTGCGGCCGCGGTATCGACGACGATCTGCACCGCGCGACCCGGCGCGAGCACGTTGACATCCGCGCAGGACGCGTCCGCGCCCGGCACGAATTGCATAGAGATCCACAGCTGTTCGTCCTCGGCACCGCGGTCGTAGACGGTGACGATATTCGGATGGTCGAGCTGAGCGACCAGATCGGCCTCCCGCTCGAAGCGGCGCCGGATCTCGGCATCGGTATACAGTTCGCGCTTCAACAATTTCAGCGCGGTCAGGCGCGGCAGGCGCGGATGCTGGGCCAGGTAGACGGTGCCCATACCGCCCTGGCCGAGCACACGTTTGATCGTGTATCCAGCGAAAACATCGCCAGTTCGCAGCACAGTGGATTCACCCCCCATATCGGGTCGAGCACCTGGATCCTACCGATGTATCTGTTCGCACGGCCCGGACGCAACATGTTCGTTGCGGTGGGCGAAGACGTCGTCGGTGGCACTCGTTAGGCTCGGCCCCATGCGCATTGGAGCACACGTCCGGCTCGACAGCGATCCGATCGGCTTCGGTGAGAAACTCGGCGCCGATGTCATCCAACTATTCGTCGTCGACCCGCAGAGTTGGGACAAACCGACCCCGCATCCGCGGACCGAGGAGATCCTCGCCAGTCCGATCGATGTGGTCGTGCACTCGTCCTATCAGATCAATGTGGCCAGCCTGAACAATCGCCTGCGCATGCCGTCGCGCAACGCGGTCGCACAGCAGGCGAAGGCCGCCGCCGATATCGGCGCGTTCGGTCTGGTGGTGCACGGCGGACATGTCCGCTCCGACGGTGAACTGGAGACCGGAATCGATAACTGGCGCAAGCTGTTCGAGCGTCAGCAGGACAAGGGCGGCTTCGCGGTGCCGATCCTGATCGAGAACACCGCGGGCGGCAACCACGCCATGGCCCGGCATTTCGATTCGATCGCCCGGCTCTGGGACGCGGTCGGCGATTTCGGCGCGGGCTTCTGCCTGGACACCTGCCACGCTTGGGCGGGCGGTGAGGATCTCGTCGGCGTCGTCGAGCGGATCAAGGCCATCACCGGCCGCATCGACCTGGTGCACCTGAACTCCTCCCGCGACGAATTCAATTCGGGCGCGGACCGTCATGCCAACTTCGCGGACGGAACGATCGATCCGGAGTTGCTCGCCGAGGTGTGCCGGACGGCGGACGCCCCGGTGGTCCTGGAAACGCCCGGCGAGGGTGTCGCCGAGGATCTGGCATACCTGCGCGAGCACGTCGGCTGACCGTCCCGCATCCGCCGCCTCCGTCCAGGTGTCAGCAGACCCAACCGGACAGCTCACCGAGGGTAATCAAATGGTGGCCGGAAACGCCACCGACAACCGCCATTTGACGACCGTCGACAAACGCCCGAGAACGCAACCACAGGTCGAATGGCGCCTCTGCGACATGCATCGAGCCGCCGTATAACTCCACTCGGCGGGGCGTGGCGTTGCGATCATGGCGACGAAAACACTGGTCGGCGTGGGTGTTTCGGTGATGTGCTCCAGGAGCATCAACCGATTCAACCCAGCGAAGGTGATCTCATGACGGTCGACTACGCCCAGACAACCGCCACCGTGACCAAAATCGGCGCTCGCATCGGCGCCCAGGTCGACAATGTCCGGCTCGGCGGCGATGTGGACGCGGCAACCGTCGCGGTGATCCGGCGCGCGCTGCTCGAGCACAAGGTCATCTTCTTCCGCGGCCAGGACCATTTGACCGAGGACGGACAGTACGAATTCGCGCAACTGCTCGGCACCCCGACCACCCCGCATCCCACGGTCACCTCGCACGGCGTCAAGAGCCTGGCCATCGACTCGGAGTACGGCCGCGCCAATAGCTGGCATACCGACGTCACCTTCGTCGACCGGATCCCGAAGGCCTCCATCCTGCGCGCGGTCACCCTGCCGACCTACGGCGGCTCCACCACCTGGGCCTCTACCGTCGCCGCCTACGATTCGCTGCCGGAGCCGCTCGAGCGCCTGGCCGAGAGCCTGCGGGCGGTGCACACCAACCTCTACGACTACGCCGCCACCGACGTCGACCGGAGCAACCCGAATACCGACGCCTACCGCGCCGAGTTCCAGTCCGACTACTACGAGACCGAGCACCCGGTGGTGCGGGTACACCCGGAGACAGGTGAACGCGCCCTGCTGGTCGGGCACTTCGTCAAGCGCTTCGTCGGGGTCTCAACCAGCGAGTCCCAGGCCCTGTTCCGCCTGTTCCAGGACCGGGTGACCCGGCTGGAGAACACCATCCGCTGGAACTGGCAGCCCGGTGACGTCGCCATTTGGGATAACCGCGCCACCCAGCACTACGCCGTCGACGACTACGACAACCAGCCACGCAAGCTGACCCGGATCACCCTCGCAGGCGATATCCCGGTCGGTGTCGACGGCGTCGCGAGCACCTCGCACCACGGCAATGCCGAACACTATTCGATCATCGAGGAAGCTTCCCCGCTCGAAGTGTGACGACGATCGCACGGCTGCCGCAGTACGCCGATTGTGCTGCGGCAGTTGAGGGGCCGTGCGGTTGCGGTATCGGCATACGCCGAAGTACGAGGTCGGGCCGTTGCCGGGCGGCACGATAGTACAGACTGATGCCATGAGTATCAGCCCGCTGGACGGGGTTCGCGTCCTGGAACTCGGCAATTACATCGCCGCGCCGACCGCTGGTCGCATCCTCGGCGATTTCGGTGCCGAGGTGATCAAAGTGGAGCGCCCGAAGGCCGGCGACGAGCTGCGCAACTGGCGACTCTACGGCGGCGATACCTCGATGCTGTACCGCACCATCAACCGGAACAAGAAGTCGATCACGCTGGATCTGCGCACCGAGGCAGGTCGGGGCATCGTCCTGGATCTGCTCCGGCACTGCGATGTGCTGCTAGAGAATTTCCGGCCGGGCATGCTCGAGAAGTGGGGCCTCGGTCCGGAGGTGCTGAACGAAGTCAATCCGGATCTGGTGATCACTCGGATCTCGGCTTATGGGCAGACCGGGCCGCTGGCCGCGCGGCCCGGTTTCGCCGCGGTCGCCGAGGCGGTCGGCGGGCTGCGCGAACTCGTCGGTGATCCGGATCGGCCGCCGGTGCGGGTCGGCGTGTCCATCGGTGATTCGATCGCGGGGATCTATGCGGCGTTCGGCACGGTGATGGCGCTGTTCCAGCGGCAACGCACCAACGAGTCGATCCCGCTGGGGGAACGCGTCATCGATGTGGCGCTGAACGAGGCGATCCTGTCGGTGATGGAATCGCTGGTGCCCGACTATCTTGCCTACGGCATCAATCGCGAGCGGGTCGGCGGGCGGATGGAAGGCATCGCGCCGAGCAACGCCTACCCGACCAGCGACGGTGCGAGCATCATCATCGGCGGCAATGGGGACGCCATCTTCCAGCGCTATATGGAGGTGATCGGCCGTCCCGATCTGGCCGCCGATCCGGAACTGCGGGACAATGCCGGGCGCTGGCGCAATCGCGAACGGCTCGACGCGTCCATTGCCGAATGGACCGTGCGGCACACTCGCGACGAGGCGCTGAAACTGTTGGAGGCGGCGGCCATTCCGTGCGGCCCCATCTACACCGCCGCCGATATCGTCGACGACGAGCAATACAAGGCGCGCAATATGATTCAGCCGTTCCCGGTGGATGTCGGTGCGCCGCAACCGAAGACGGTCGGCTTTCCCGGCATCGTACCGGTGATCGGTGAAAAGTCCCTGCCGATCCGCAATGTCGGACCGGACCTGGGTGAGCACACGCGAGAGGTGCTGTCGGAACTGCTCGGAATGAGTGATGCCGATATCGCCGGATTGGAGGCGTGATGCGCGCCGGTATCGATGGAGTGGAGGCGGTATGACGCGACGGGTATACGGCAGGCGTCGACCGCCGGGGCGCGGTGCGCGCGAAGTGAGTGCGCCCGGACACGCGCGCCCAACGGTGCATCCCACCCCGGCCACGAATGAAAAGCCCTGCGGTGGGGTGATGTGCGTGCCGATGCATATGCGTCAGGCGCCGCCGACCCGGGATGCCAGGGAGGAGGAGTGATGCTGCGCGATGTGACCTTGCGCGACGGGCTGCAGTTGACCGGAAAGGTGCTGCCGGTCGAGCGCAAGGTGGATATCGCGCGCCAACTGCTGGCCGTGGGCGTGCCCGCACTGGAGATCGGGTCGATGGCGCGTCCCGATCTGGTGCCGCCGATGGCCAACACCATGGAACTCATTGCCGCGTTGAGTCCCGAAGAGCTGCAACGCTGTTGGATCTGGGTGGCCACGCCGCGTCATGTGGAGAAGGCCGCCGCCGCTGGCGTGCGCAACTTCCAGTACTGCTTCTCCGCATCGGACGCGCACAACAAGGCCAATATCGGCCGCAGCACCGAGGACAGTGTCGCCGCGATGCCGGATGCGGTCCGGTTGGCGCGAGAGGCGGGCGGCGAAATCCAGCTCTGCCTCGCCACCAGCTTCACCTGCCCCTTCGACGGTCCCGTCGATCCCGAGCGAGTTCTGGCCATTGCCAACGACCCGCGCACCGAGGGCGCTTCCGACATCGTCATCGCCGACACCCTCGGCCAGGCCCACCCGACCCAGGTATCGGAGCTGATCTCGGCCGTGCGCGACCGAACCCCGCACCGCCGCATCGTCTTCCACGGTCACGACACCTGGGGCATGGGCGTCGCCAATACCCTCGCCGCCCTGCAGGCCGGAGCAACCATGGTCGACGGCTCCCTCGGCGGCCTCGGCGGCTGCCCGTTCGCCCCCGGCGCCAGCGGCAACACCTCCACCGAAGACATCCTCTTCGCCACCCGCCCCACCTGGTTCACCCCACCGGTCCTGGCCACCCTGGTAACCCTCACCGAATCCCTGCTCGCCGACCTCGGCGAACCCAACCGCTCCCGCACCGCCGAAGGCACCCGCTCCAAAGCCGCCGCCTTCGAATGGGTCACTCCCGCCCCCTGACCGCCTCCAGGCAGTGCGTACCTCGCAAAAGCCACAGAGCCTGTTGTCGAATGCGTCGGCGGGCGGCTATTCCGTCACATCAACGTCACACGCCGGGGATCAAATCGCCTTCGGGTGGGCACGATTGTGCGGCAGTCGTCGACATAGCAGCGAGCCCTGGATCGCGGCCAAAATTCGCGGCAATTCGGCAACAGGCTCCACAGCCTCTGCAAGGTCACCAATGCCTATGCGACGCCAGCTACTCACTCAAGTGCGGTTGCGGCCGAGGTGAATTGGTAATGCACGAAATCGCGGACGGGTTCGAAGCCGATGGTGCGGTAGATATGGTTCGCGGTGGAGTTGGCGATGTCGGCGAAGAGGCAGGCGTTCAGGTTGTTCCAGCGCAGGGTGCGGGATAGGTGGGCGGTGAGGATGCTGGCGTAGCCGTTGCCGCGGTGCGCGGGTGGGGTGTAGACGGGGCCGATTCGCGACCAGCCGAAGACCGGGACCTGGTGTGCGGCAAGGGAGACGGGCTCGCCGTCGCGTTCCCACAGCCACCAGCGACCGGTCGCGATGCGGTTCCGGATGGCGATGGCGGTCAGGGTCGGCGGCGGCATTCCGGATTCGAGGCGCATGGCTTCGGTCCATTCGACGCACAGCCCGACATCGGAATCGGTTGCGAGACGGGCTGATCCGGCGACTTTCGGGAGGCTCAGTTCCGCGAGCCGGTAGAGGCGGGTCGAGTACGCCTCCCGATAGCCGACACCGTGCCGTTTACCCCAGTGCTCGGCGAATTCGGTCGCATCGTCGGTCGCGCCCTCGACCCCGCCCGCATCCGCGGCGACCTCGGCCATCGCATCGGCAACGGGCACAACGCTTCCCGCGGGCAACTCACCGAGATACACCCCGCGTCCGGCCGCGCGCATGGCAACGCCGATCACCGTCGCGTCGTCGTCGTGGACGGACAGGAACCGCGAGCGGTCGGCATCGACCTGCATGCCGGTCACGTGATTGGCGATGCCCGTGGTGATCACCGTGTGCCGCAACGGATCACGCCGCAGAAACGGCTCGGTCAGCGACCGGAACCGTGCGGCATCGGCGATGATCTCGATCCTCATACCGAATTACGCTAGAGCCCGGAAGCCCTGCGCGCTCTCGATTTTCCGCGCCGCCGCGGCACGGTTCAGCTGGTCCGATCCGCGCGTAGCTTCAACAGCACCAGACCAGCTGTGCACGCCAGAATCAGTCCGGCGACAGTGATTTCGACGTGCAGTCCGGCGATGCCGAGCACGGCTCCGACGATGCCGCCGATGAAAATCAGCCAGGCCGTTATCCGCGACAAAATCGTGGACAGGGCGCGCACTGGCGGGTTCGACACGACTTGCTGCGAAGTTTCCGGGGCGGCCGATTCGTCGGCCGCGGCGGAGGCTCGCAACGGAGTTGTCGAGTAAGCTCCCATCATCAACTCCTCGATGACGCCGATCAGAGTATTGCCATCGCCCGATTTCCACCGCGCGTCTCTCATCTAGGTACTGGCGTCTCACGCGTAACTTTGATCACACACGCTACGGCCCCGGAACGTGGTTCGACCACGACACGTGTCCGCGACACGCCGAAGAGATCAATTCGATATCTGAGTCGCCACTGTTTAATTCACGCTGGGACCGCACATGCACAGCGTGTGCTCGTCTGGCCGGGTCGACCGGCCTCGATTATTGTGAGCTCCACTCGAACGGACGAGGAGTGTTACCGATGGAGAGCAGCAGGGCCAAGATCGCCGGTCCGGTAATCGCCGCGGGCGCGGTCTCTCTCGGACTCGTTCTCATCGGCGCCTGCGGAATCGGCAAGCACGACACCTACGTCGCACCCCCGCCGATCAAATCCGCCAATGACGACGCCGTCCCGGCCGTGCGCTACGGCACCAGCACCTCGGCGATGACGAAGGTGATCATCCCGCCGTCGCCGAGCTGGCAGGTCGCGCGCCCGGGACCGCCGCGCAAGTCGGTCGATTTCACCGTTCCACCGTCGGCCCGGCCGGAATCCACGCCCCGAGGGCCGGAGACCTCCCCGTCGTACGCCGTGCCGCCACCAGCTTTCACCACCGAGATCGAGCTGCCGCCGACCACCCAGCCGCGTCCAGCCGTCGACCCGACCACCGAAGAGCCGCCGACGACGCGCCGCGTGCCGACGGCCACCTCGCCGGGCCTCAGCGACGACGAATAGCGAAACGGCGGCGCGTACCTCGTACACGCCGCCGTTCGGAACTACCGGACCCTACAGCTCCGGCAGGTCGTAGTCACCGACCTGCGCACTGAGCACCCGCAGATGCTCCAGCCCGCCGCCGAGCGTGCGCTCGATCGCGGTGAGCCGAGCGACGTAATGGCTCACCGGGTACTCCGCGGTGACGCCGATGCCGCCGTGCATCTGGATCGCCTCCTGGCCGATATGCCGAGCCGACCGGCCGACCTGCAGCCGCGCCCGCGACGCGACGACAGGGTCGTCGGCGCCATCGGCCAGCGACGCATTCGCGTAAAGGCTCATGCTGCGGGCCAGTTCCAGCGAGACGTACATATTCGCCGCCCGCTGGGTCAGCGTCTGGAACTTCGACAGCGTGACGCCGAACTGCTTGCGCGTCTTCAGATAATCCGTCGTCAGCCGCAGCGCCTCCGCCATCGCACCGATGGACTCCGCGCACAGCGCGGCCTGGGCGTGCCCGATCGTGATCCGCACCGCCTCGGCGGCGTCGATATTGTCACCGAGCAATTCGCCTGGGACGTTGTCGAATTCGATCTGTGCGCCGCGCTGACCGTCGAGCGTCCGGTACGCCTTGCGCTGCACCCCGGCGGCATCCACCAGGAACAGTCCGATGCCGCCGGTCGGCAGCACCGCGCTGACCACGAGCGCATCGGCGCTGTCACCGTGCGGAACCGGATTCTTCAGCCCCGTCAGCACCCACGAATCCCCCTGCTGCACAGCGGTGGTCGCGAGTTCGGTGGACGGCCAGCGCACGCCGGGCTCGGCATGCGCGAACGCCAGCAGTTTGGTGCCGCCGGTCACCTCGGGCAGAATCCGCTGCCGCTGTTCGGCACTGCCGACCCGCGCGACCAGGCCGCCCGGCACCAGCACCGCATCCAGCAGCGGTTCGGGTGCGAGTCTGCGCCCGATCTCCTCGAGCACGACCATGGTCTCCACCGGACCGGCGCCGACGCCGCCGTCCTCCTCGGTGAAGCTCAGGCCGAGCACGCCGAGTTCGGCCAGCTGGTTCCAGACATCGCGGCTCCAGCCGAGTTCGGTGTCGGTGACCTTCAGGCGGGTCTCGGGATCGTAGTTGCGGGCGAGCAGGTCGCGAACCGTGTCACGCAGCATGACCTGTTCATCGGTGAGTTCGAAATCCATGGCGGCGCCTCACAATCCGAGGATCGTGGAGGCGATGATGGTGCGCTGCACCTCGCTGGAGCCTCCGTAGATGGTGGTCTTGCGGTAGTTCAGATAGCTGGGGCCGCTGCGCTGTGCCCAGCCGGGCGAGGCGATATCGTCGGCATCGACGGGGAGTGCGTCCTGGCCCGCGATATCGAGCAGCAGCTCGGTCGTGGCCTGCTGCAGTTCGGAACCGCGCAGCTTGAGCACCGACGAGGCCGGATTCGGCTTACCGTCCGAGGAGTTCGAGACCACGCGCAACTGGGTCAGTTCCAGTGCGAGCAGTTCGTTCTCCAGTTCGGCGATGCGCGCGGCGAAGACCGGATCCTCGAGCAGGGTGCCCGAACCCGACTTGGTCTGGCGCGCGTAATCCTTCGCGACGCCGAGCTTGACCTTGGTACGACCGACACCGGTGATGCCGGTGCGCTCGTTGCCGAGCAGGAATTTCGCGTAGCTCCAGCCCTGGTTCTCCTCGCCGACCAGCTGATCGGCGGGCACCCGCACATTCTCGAAGAAGACCTCGTTGACCTCATAGCCACCGTCGATCAGCTTGATCGGGCGAATGGTGACGCCGGGAGACTTCACATCGAACAGCAGGAAGGAGATGCCCGCCTGCTTCTTCGGTGCGTTCGGATCGGTGCGGACCAGGCAGAAGATCCAGTCCGCGTACTGGCCGAGGGTGGTCCAGATCTTCTGGCCGTTGACGATGTAGGAGTCACCGTCGCGCACCGCGGTGGTGCGCAGCGAGGCCAGGTCGGATCCGGCGTCGGGCTCGGAGAAGCCCTGGCACCACCAGATATCCAGCGCGGCCGTCGGCGGCAGGAAGCGCTCCTTGATCTCCTGCGAGCCGAATTGCGCGATCACCGGGCCGACCATCTGGGCGTTGAACGTCAGCGGCTCGGGCACCGAGGCCAGCTGCATTTCGTCCTGCCAGATATGGCGCTGAATCGGCGTCCAGTCCTTGCCGCCCCAGGCGACCGGCCAGTTCGGCACGGCCAGACCGTTGTCGTTGAGGATCTTGTGCGAAGTGACGATGTCCTCGCGGGACAGTTCGTGGCCGTATTTGACGCGGTCACGGATGTCTGCGGGGATCTCGGTCCGGTAGAAGTTCCGCAGCTCGTCGCGGAAGCCCACCTCGTCGGGCGTCAGACTTAGTTTCATACACATCTCCCGGTGTGTCTCGTACGTCCGCGTCAAACCTACCCCCCGGTAATCTCTCACTGCCGAGTGGGTCACAAGGGCGGATCGGGTATGTGTCGCGAGTCGGCCCTCAGCGGCCGGTGCGGTTGGTTGTGAGTCCCTGGGCGGCGTAAGCGACGAACTGGTACGTTGCTGCACGTGGGGCGGGGCTATCCCGGTGTTCGGTATCGAGGAGAACGAGTGAACGGCAGATCCATCGCACGCGCCGCCGCGGCAGTGACCTCTCTCGGCATCGGCGCGGTCCTCGCCCTCACCGGTACGGCGGTCGCCGAGCCATCCACCGTCGATACCGGACTCGAACAGCTCACCACCGATGCCGGATCGGATCCGGCCGCACAGGCGGGCGTCGGCGCGCTCAACCAGTTCACGAAGCTGGTGGATATCGCCGAGTTGCGCAATGTCTCGGCCGCCTTCACCCCGTTCGCCTATGCCGCGCCGACCTTCGGCTGCGGCAGCATCGGCCCGGTCACCACGATCATCGCGGCGGCCTCCACCGACGGCTCCAACCCCAATGGCGCCGCGGACCCGCTGCCCGGCACCCTGCGGTTCAGTGCGACGCCCGCGCATTCGGGCGCACCGCTGTCCTCCGGGCTCGTCGTGGCCTGGCTGAACGTCAATACCGGTGCGAGCGGCCTCACCACGCTCGACGACCGGACCGAATACAACATGCCGACGCTGTCGAAGACCGTGACCAGCGGTCCCGGCACGGTCATCGCCTCGATGTGGGGCATGATCGACTACCCGTTCGCGCACTGCGTGATGACGCCGACGGTCGGGATGTTCTACGTTCCGGATCGTCCGGTGCTGCCGCCGGCGCCCGAGGGCGCGGCACCGGCACAGCCCGCCTCGACTCAGGAACCGGTGGCGCCCGCCGTCCCGAACCACGCGGACTCCGTATCACGGGACGAAATCGCGCACCAGAACAACTGAGCGCTCAAGCCACCTTGCCGAAGAACGCCCGGATATCGGCGACGTGCATATCCGGCAGTTCCATCGGCACGAAGTGGTTTCCGGTATTGCCCTCGGGCCAGTGCGCAATGGTGTTGTCGCGCTCGGCGAGTCGCAGCATGAGTGCGGAACCACCCGCATAGACGCCCGTCGGTACCGCCTTTTGGCCGGTAGGCCAGACGAATCCGCCGTCGCCGAGTCCGTTGTACATCGGCCAGGACGACGTCCCCGCGGTGTTGGTGAACCAGTACAGGCTGATATTGGTCAGCAGATGATCGCGGTCCATGACGTCCTCGGCCAGTTCGGCCAACGGAGTGAACTCGTTGAATTTCTGCATCAGCCAGGCGAGCAGGCCCACCGGCGAATCGGTCCAGGCATGCGCGAAAGTCTGTGGCGCGGCACGCAGTAGCACGTGGTGGTTCACTCCGCCGGACATCCAGCCTTGCATCTGATCCCATTCCGCGCGTTCCTCCGGCGTCATGGTCGGCACATCGGCCTCGGTCGGCATGCCGATACCGCCATCGATATGCACACCTACCACGCGATCCGGTGCGATACGGGCGATTTCGGGTGCCACGTAGGCCCCGAGATCGCCGCCCTGGGTGCCATAGCGCTGGTAGCCGAGCCGGTCCATCAACTCGGCCCACATCTGCGCCACCCGACGCACCGTCATCCCGGTTTCTTTCGGCCCTTCGGAGAATGCGAAACCGGGCACCGA
>NZ_BDBY01000286.1 GCF_001613225.1 Nocardia pseudovaccinii NBRC 100343 | reverse complement strand
ATTTCGGTGACGAACTGCGGGAACTCGTTCAACGCCGCCTCCTGTGCCCGCCAGTCGAATCCGGTGCGCCAGTACTCGGCCAGCTCCCGCAGATAGTCGACCGGAACACCGCGCTCCCAGCCCTTACCCGGCAACTGCGCCGACCAGCGGGTGCGGGCCAGCCGGTCGACCAGATCGTCGATATCGGCCTGCGGAATGTCGATGCGGAAGGGGCGAATCTCGTTCATCCGGTTACTCCTAGCTCTCGGGTACGGCAACTACGTTAGGAGCCAACTAGGACAATCCAAGTCCTAGTTATCTGGAATCCTGAAAATCATGAACGACACCCCCGCCCGCCTGCTGCGCCTGCTCTCCCTGTTGCAGACACCACGGGAATGGCCGGGCAGCGAACTCGCCGATCGACTCGGCGTCACCGACCGCACCGTGCGCCGCGATATCGACCGGCTGCGCGAACTCGGCTATCCGGTCGAGGCGACGATGGGCGCGACGGGCGGTTACCGGCTCGTCGCCGGTGCCGCGATGCCGCCGCTGCTGGTCGATGACGAAGAGGCGGTCGCCATCGCGGTGGGGCTGCGCGCCGCCGCCGGATCGGCCATCGTCGGCATCGAGGAGGCCTCGGTGCGCGCACTGGCCAAGCTGGAACAGGTGTTGCCCACCAAATTGCGCCGCAGGGTGCGGGTGCTCGGCACCGCCCTGGTGCCGCACACCGACGACGCCCCGGCGGTCGATCCCGAGGCGCTGACCGCGCTGGCCGCGGCCGTAACCAACAGGGAGCGGGTACGTTTCGCGTATCGGGGCGAATCCGGTGCCGAAACCCGTCGCCATGTCGAACCGGCCGGGCTGGTGCCGTCACGGCGCCGCTGGTACCTCGTCGGCCACGATGTGGACCGCGACGACTGGCGCATCTTCCGAGTCGATCGCATCGACCGACCCCAGCCCACCGGCGCTCGCTACAGCTCGCGAACGCTACCCGCGGCGGATCCGGCCGCCTATGTGGCGGGTCGCCGAACCGATTGGGGCACGCCGTCCTTCCGCGTCCGCGTGACGATCCAGGCCCCGATCGGCCGAGTCGCGGGCCGTCTCGGCGACTCCCCCGGCGATATCACACCCATCGACGGCGACTCCTGCCGACTCGACGCCACTCGCGACGACGACCCGACCTGGTTGGCATACCGGCTGATCGAACTCGGCGCGGACTTCCGAGTCCATGAGCCGCCTGTCCTGGTGGAGCGGTTGCGCACGATCGCGTCCCGCATAACCGGCGCCCTCACTTGATGGCCGACGAAGCGATGTGCACGATAGGAGTCCGATTTCCGAACCGGAGGCTGAACCGTGCTCGACGCCGACGACGTGCGCCGCATCGCGTTGTCCTTTCCCAAGACCGTGGAGAAGGAACGCTGGAACCATCCCACCTTCGATGTGGCGGGCAAAATGTTCGTCACCATCCCCGACGATCAGACCTCGTTCGCCATCCGCTGCCCCAGGCACGATCGCGAAGAACTCATCGCCGCCGAGCCGGACAAGTTCTGGGTCCCGCCGCACGAGGCCTCCTCGTCCTGGGTCCGGGCCCGGCTGTCCGCCGTGGAGGATATCGACGAGCTGTACGACATCCTGCTGGATTCCTGGCGCCAGGCCGCGCCACCCGAACTCGTCGAGGACTGACGGATTCGCTCAGTGCGGCAAGCGAATCCGCAGGATCGAACCGCTCTCGGTACCTGCGATGAGTTCGTCGGAACGGCCGGGCACGGCGACCACCGATGTCATCGGTTCGCCGGTCAGCACCGCGCATGCGGTATTCGCGCTCGCATCGACCCGAACCAACTGGCCGGTCAAGGTGGTCACGTAGAGCACACCCGCGTCATCGATGACGAAGTCGTCTGCGAAGTCCGGAATTCCGGGTGACACCGTCAAGTCGGCGATCACGGCGACGCGGTCCGGGTCATCGATCGGGAAGCGCACGATCCGGCCGAGCGGATTGCCGTTCGCGCTCAGGTAGATCGAACTATCTCGCACCGCGATCCCATTGGCGCCGGTGTACTTCGCCCGCGCGGTCCAGTCCGCATCGACGCCGCCGTCCGGACGGATCCGGATCACGCCGAGGCTGGAGGCGACGTACAGATTGCCGCGCGCATCGAAGGCGGCACCGTTGGGCATGGTGAATCCGGAGGCGAATACCGCTGGCCTCGGATCGTTGGGGTCGAAGCGCAGCACGCCACCTGGACGCACCACGCTCGTCGGTGATACGCCGAAGACGACATAGAGCAGTCCGTCCGGGCCGAGCCGAATCGCGCCAGGGAATTCGACCGGCACCGTCGCGGTCAACCGGCCCGCGCTGTCGTAGCGCTGCACCTCATTGCGGTACAGCCGCGATACCCACAGATTGCCCTTGGCGTCGTACCCCACGTTCTCCGACCAGTCGAGCACCGGCAGACCGGCGGGCACGGCAGTCGCCGCCTGGGCCTGCGCGCATGCGGCGACCACACCCGGCTGGGGCTCGGCCATGGCGGCCGACGCATCCACACCGGCACAACTCAGCGCGAATGCGACGACCCACACTCGCAGGTCCGGACGATAGGGCTTCCTCAAAGCGAACCTCGACTCTCTTGCCCGACCCTCGGCCGGGAGTCTATCCACTTTGTCAGTTATGAACTCACCAGTAGTTATGTCAGGAACTCGACTCCAACTCAGTGAGTTGCCAGTATTTACGGATGCCTTTCTTCGACGGCGCGCGGGGCCGGATGCACTATCGGCGATGGCCGGTCGGCAACCCGACGGCAGTTGCCGTGCTCTTGCCCGGAATGGGCCAGCACAGCGGCCACTACCACCGCTTCGCCCGCATCCCGAAATCCGCCGGGATCGAGGTGTGGGCGCTGGACACCGCGGGGCACGGGTTGAGCGAGGGCGATCCGAATAATCCCGGCACGCTGGTGGAACTGGTGGCCGATGCGATGCAGCTGATCGAGCTGGTCCGCGCGGAACTACCGGGTACGCCGCTGATCCTGATGGGCCACTCACTCGGGGCCGTCACCGCCCTGGGCATCCTAGGCGCGGCGGTGCCGGATCACACCAGTGCAGCCGACGACTTGCACGGACTCGAGGCCAAGTACCCGCTGCAGCCGAGCCTGCCGCCGAGCGAGCTGATCGGGTTGGTGCTGTCCGGAGTGCCGAAGCGAGCACTCGGTGGCGGCGCACCCGGTGCACCCGGCACGCCGTTGCCGAGCACCCTGCCCATCCTCGCGGTGCACGGCATCGAGGACCGACGGGCGCCGATCGATGCGATGAGGGTCTGGACTCGCCGCCACGATTGGGTAAGTTTGCGTGAGTACGCCGACGCCGGGCACGACCTGTTGCACGAGCCGGTGCACGCGCGGGTCGCTGCCGACATCGCGGACTGGATGCAGGGTGTCGTCGTGGGGTTGGCGCACCGGTGAGTTGATCACGGCTGCGCGGGCAGCACGACGAGGAAGGGGGCGGCGAGATGTCGGACGTGACAACTCTGAATCAAGCGATCGACGACGGCCAGCTCTGGATCGATGGGGTACTGGTCGCCGAGGGTGCGCACGAACAGTGCGCCGAGCGCTATGAACAACTCGCCGATGAGGTCGATGCGCAGATCGCCGTATTGGGCGGGGCCACTTCACTTCCCGGCTTCGGCGGCTTCGATTCCGGTGCGGCGCTGCGGCGCGGGTTCGAGGACAAGGCCGACGGCGCGATCACCCGACTGCGCGCATACGCCGACGCCGCGCGAGCGCTCGCGCAGACCTTCCGCGCGGCCGGAGCCGCGTACGCCCAAGCCGATACGGAGCTGGCAGCCGCGGTCGGTCGGGTCGAGGTGGCGGGAGCCGCGCATGCGTAAGATGCCGCACTCCGGTGAGAAGACGCCCATTCGGTATGCCGACCCCAGTTATACGGACCCCAACTACGCGCAGAGCGTCGAAATCTTCGACAACCTGTCGCATCGGGAAATCCACGACGGTGTTCAGCTGATGAATCCGGTTGTCCTCGCCGCCGGACAGCAAGCGTGGCAGGGCAGTTCGACCGGGCTCGCCACCGCAGTCGAGCAGGCGCACAGCGAGATTCGGGCCGCGATGGCCGACGGTTGGCGCGGTGCCGCGGCGGACTCCGCCGCCGACGCGGTGCGCGAATTCGAGCGGCAGGGGCAGCAACTCGCGGACGTCATGGCCGCGGTGGGTCAGCGGCTCGGCCAAGCGGGCGACGCCGCCGAGGCACTGCGCGCGGCCGTTGTCGAACCATCCAGCCAGACAACGGATCTGGCTGGCGCACTGCTGGATCCGGCCAAGGCGACCGAGAACACCGCCACCCAGAAATCCGCCGATGGCACCCGTCAGGATGTGGTGCAGGCGATGGACAGCATCTACACGAATGTGTTCATTACGACCGGCTCCGGTGTGCCAGCCTTCCCGGACGCGGTGACCGCCGACGTGCCGCAGCCGTCCGACACCACACCGGCCGCGCAGGTGGCCACGCCGCCCGTGCTCGACACCAGTACGCAAACCCACACCACCCCAACGGTTTCGACGACCGCGCCGGTGCCGACCACATCGCACACCATCGTCGAGCCGAGCGCGACGACTCAACCGGCTGGTGCGCCGACCACCGTCACACCGATGAGCACCGCTGCCGATAGCGCACCTGCCGCTGCCAAACCCGTTGTGCCGACGACAGATTCCCCCGCATCGACCACACCCGCCGCAGCCACCGCACCGACGACCACACCGGATCGCACCGTGCGACCGGGTACCGCCGCACCGGTGACCACCGCCGCGTCCACCTCGGTGGTCGCCCCGACCGTTCCCGGCACCTCGAACACCGACGACGAACGCAAACGCGATGAGCGCAAACGCGATGCGAGTGGCGACGCCATCAACGGCGTCGGCGCGGGCGCGGTCGGCGGACTCATGGGTGGCGCCATGGTCGCGGGTGACAGCCCGCGCTCCGGCATGAGCACCAGCGCGGCCGCCGCCCGCGCCCAGGCCCGCGAAGAGGACGAGTACGACGACGATTACCACTTCTTCGACGACGATCTGACCTTCCTGGAACCAGCCGATGACGGCGGTGAGCTGATCGGCGATATGGATCCGACGACACCCCCGGTCGTCGGCGAATGGACCGAACTGGAGTGAACTGGACGCTGACCCCGGACCAGTTCGCCATGGCCTGGGCCCGCACCGACGGCGACCGCATCCCCTACCCGCTCGCCGTGCGCCTCTCGGCTCGCGATACCGCCGAGCGCGCCGCGCAACTCCCCGCCCTGCACCGTTGGTGCGACGAGACTCTCGACGCCGATCTGGAGGGAGCACTGCGGGTGCTCGCACGCCCCACCGTGCGCATCGAGGTCTTCGGAGAGCGCGGTACGCCAGAGCCGTCGGCGGTCGACGGCGGGCCGAACGGCACGGTCGAGGCGACGGGTCTGGTCGAACAGACCGGCCCCGTAGTCGCGCAGCCGGGCGTCGCGGCCGAATCGCGTCCGGTGCGTGTACTCGGTGCGATCGCCGGGGATATCGCGGTGGTCGCGGCGCAACGTGTGGGTTCGACCACCGATCGCGGCGGCGATGTCCGGCTGTTCGCCGATCGCGTGAAAAACCTTTCCGCACGGATTATTTCGGTGCTACCGGAGAATTCGCCCGGCACCGCACCGCAACTGACCGCACCGCTGGCCCGAGTCACCGAGGACAGCCGGGATCTGGTGACCGTGCCGGTGGCCGGACCCACCACGCCGACCCGGATTCGCAAGCTGCTCAGGCAATCTCGCGACGGCATCGGCCAGATCGTGGTGTCGGTGCGGCGAGCCGACAGCGAACTGCATCCGTTCGGCGTGCTGTGCTGGATCGACGTGATCGGCGACGGCCGATACTCGGTGCGCACCGGCGTCGATGTCGACATCGTGCCGGTCACCGCGCAGCGGTTCACCGCACAGTTGCGGCCGATGGTAAACGCGGCCGAACGCACCCTCGCCTCGGCCGAACGCTGGTGAAGTTTGCCTCGGCCAGCGCCACCACCGAAGTCCAGTCCTGACCCAGACGACGAGGCATCTCATGCAAGGAGCGCGGTGACCTCGTCGTCGTCCAGTTGATGGAAGTCGCGGTACGCCATTCCGACACCGCCGAGCGAGCGCGGCACCCACGGGCAGACCACCTCATCCGCCTCGGTGGCCGCCCGGCGCAACGCCTCGGTGGACGACACCGGCACCGCGACCACGATCCGCGTCGGCTGGTGCAGTTGCGCGACCCGGCAAGCGACGGCCACCGTCGCCCCGGTCGCCATGCCGTCGTCCACGATCACCGTGGTGCGGCCGGAGATCGGGATCGGCTTGGCATCACCGCGCCACATCTCGCGTCGGCGCTCGAGTTCGGCGCGTTCCGCATCCTCGATCTCGGCGAGCTGCCGCGTCGTTATCCCGGTGTGCGACAACACATCCTGATTGAGCACCCGGATCCCTTCCTCGCCGATCGCGCCCATCGCCAGCTCCGGCTGCCACGGCACCCCGAGCTTGCGGACCAGCATGATGTCGAGATCGCCCCCGATGACCTCGCACACCGCGGCCGCCACCGGAACCCCGCCGCGGGGCAGTCCGAGCACCAGCGGTTGCATCGCACGCAGGTGGCCGAGTTCCAAACCCAGCGCGCGACCGGCCGCTGTCCGATCGGAGTAGATCATCAATTCGAACGCTACCGCATTGTGCGCCGGGTCACCGCAACTAATACTTCCGTGGTTCCATACTCGCCGCCGGGCAGGCGGAGAGGCTAAACGCTTGTGGAGCTGACGTAAGACTCGGATCCGTCCCAGCTGTCGGCTGTGAAGCAAGAACCCGTCGAGGGCAGCGCGAGCTGCCGGTAGAAGTGTCCGACGCAGTCGGACATGGATGTCAATCCGGTGCGCGCTCGGTGATCGAGAACCGACGCAAGATCAAACTCGGGTTAGCTGTGCGCACCGCGACCAAGTGATCGAAGTCGATGGCCGCGGTGAGTACGCCGGGTTCGTCGCCGAGTTCGGCGAGGACGACGCCGGTCGGATCGATGATCATCGATGCGCCCGCACCCCGTGGTGCGCACTGATCGGCGGCGGCCACATAGACGGTGTTCTCGATGGCACGCGCGCGCAGCAGCGTCGTCCACTGATCCACCTTCGCCGGACCGGGAATCCACTGCGCGGGCAGTACCAGCACCTGGGCTCCGGCGGCCGCGACGCGACGGCAGCCTTCCGGGAAACGGAGATCGAAACAGGTCTGCATGCCGAATGTCACAGCACCGACCGTGAAGGTCGCCGGGGCCTCGATCGCACCCGCCTCGACGACATCGGATTCGACATATCCGAACGCGTCGTAGAGATGCACCTTGCGGTACTTCGTCACCAGGTTCGCGTCGGGTCCGAGCACGACGAGGGTATTGCGGATCCGCCTGGCCGCCGCCACTTGCTCCACCGTTCCGGCGACCAGATACACCCCGAATTCGCGCGCGATTTCACCGAGACCGGTGACGAACGGCCCGGTCAGCGGTTCGGCGACGGCCACGACCCGCTCGTCGAGCCGGGTCACGGCAAACATCGAGTATTCGGGCGCTACCACCACCTTCGCACCCCGTTCCGAGGCCGCGCGAACGTGCGCGCGCAGGGTTTCGAGATTGCCGGACGGATCGGTTCCCGGCGCGAATTGGACCACCGCCACAGCCACCGCCGACGACTCCGGATCGTGATGCACGGACACGTTTTCGGGTTGCATACGTCTCACCGTATTGGCCCGGTGGCCGGGACGACCACCGCGAGGCAGTAAACTGCTGGTCAATGAGTACCAATCAGGTCGACAGCGTTCCTGGCGACAACGACAGGGACAACGACGGCCCGACCTTCGCCGATCTCGGCATCGATGACCGCGTCCTCGCGGCCATCGCCGATGTGGGCTATGAGTCGCCGTCTCCCATCCAGGCGGCAACTATTCCACCGCTGCTCGAAGGCGCCGATGTGGTCGGGCTGGCCCAGACCGGCACCGGCAAAACCGCGGCATTCGCCATCCCGATCCTCATGGGCATCGAGGCGACCGGCAAACTTCCGCGCGCCCTCGTGCTGGCCCCGACGCGCGAGCTCGCGATCCAGGTCGCCGAGGCATTCGGCCGCTACGCCACCCATATCCCCGGACTGCATGTGCTGCCGATCTACGGCGGGCAGGCCTACGGCGTCCAGCTCTCCGGCCTGCGCCGCGGCGCGCATGTCGTGGTCGGCACGCCGGGCCGGGTGATCGATCATCTGGAGAGGGGCACGCTCGACCTGTCGCAGCTGCAGTATCTGGTGCTCGACGAGGCCGACGAGATGCTGAAGATGGGGTTCCAGGAGGATGTCGAGCGCATCCTCGCCGACACCCCGCGCGAGAAGCAGGTCGCGCTGTTCTCGGCGACCATGCCCTCGGCGATCCGCAGCATCTCGAAGAAGTATCTGCGCGATCCGGTCGAGATCACCGTCAAGTCGAAGACCTCGACCAATACGAACATCACCCAGCGCTGGGTGCAGGTCTCCCATCAGCGCAAGCTCGACGCGCTCACCCGGATCCTCGAGGTCGAGTCGTTCGAGGCGATGATCCTGTTCGTGCGCACCAAGCAGGCCACCGAGGAACTGGCCGAAAAGCTGCGCTCGCGCGGTTTCTCCGCCGCGGCGATCAATGGCGATATCGCGCAGAACCAGCGCGAACGCACCATCGGCCAGCTGAAGTCCGGGGCACTCGACATCCTGGTCGCCACCGATGTCGCCGCGCGCGGTCTCGATGTGGACCGCATCTCGCATGTGGTCAACTACGACATTCCGCACGACACCGAGTCGTATGTGCACCGCATCGGCCGCACCGGCCGGGCCGGGCGCAGCGGTCAGGCACTGCTGTTCGTCGCGCCGCGGGAACGTCATCTGCTCAAGTCGATCGAGCGCGCCACCCGGCATCCGCTGACCGAAATGCAGCTGCCAAGCGTCGATGATGTGAACACCCAGCGCGTCGCCAAATTCGGCGATTCGATCACCGAGAACCTCAGCTCGACGAACCTGGCGCTGTTCCGCAAGCTCATCGAGGACTACGAGCGCGAGCACAACATTCCGCTGGTGGATATCGCGGCGGCGCTGGCGGTCAGCGGCTACGACGGCGACAACTTCTTCATGGAGCCCGAGCCGGAGCCGGTCGAACGCCCGCAGCGCGAACGCATGCCGCGCGGGGATCGGCCCGCCCGCCGGTTCGAGGGCGAGGATCGCGGCCCATCGCATCACCGCGGGACGGGAGCCGAATTGGCGACCTACCGGATCAGCGTCGGCAAGCGGCACCGGGTGGTGCCCGGCGCGATCGTCGGCGCCATCGCCAATGAGGGCGGACTGCGCCGCAGCGATTTCGGCCATATCAGCATCCGTCCGGACCACAGCCTGGTCGAACTGCCCGCCGACCTATCCTCGGAGACGCTGGATGCGTTGCGGCGCACCAGGATCAGCGGCCAGCTGATCCAGTTGCAGCTGGATTCCGGTCCGCCCGGCGGACGTCCGTTCCGCGCCGGACCGCGTCGCGATCGCGACGGCGGCAAGCGACCGGAACGGCGTAAGCCACGCTCCTGAACCGGGGAGGGGTAAACCAAGGTCAACGCGGCTAGCTACAGTGTTGCCGTCCGTGTCCGGCGAAGACACAGGAGGCCGCGTTTGATCGTGTTCGGTGATCGTGTCGTCTGTTCCGCCGTCGACTTGGTGCGCGCGGCGCAGTGTGAATTCGAGTTGCTGCGTGCCCTCGATACCGAACTGGGCACCATCGCGGGCACGGCGGATGTGGCGCCGGATCATGCGCAGCGCAGCGCATTCGACGATGCGCGCGCACGCAGGCTCGCGGACTTCCGTGATCGGTTCGGCGGTCGGATGGTGGAGATCCATTGCGCCGCGCACGATCCGGCGGCCGAGCCCGAAAGTTATATCGCCGCGCTGCGGGCCGCCAATGCCGAGACGGTCGCGGCACTGCGGGCCGGTGCGCACGTGATCCACGGCGCCACCTTCTTCGACGGAAAATTCGTCTGTACCAGCGATTTCCTGATTCGGGCCGGTCATCGGGTGCGCTATACCGTGCACGGCACCGCGGCGGGACCACCGGATCGGATCGACGCGGCACTCGAACTCGCCGCCTGCGCCGACGCTTTGGACCGCAGCGGCGCGCTCACCGCTCCCCTGGTCCGGTTGTACCTGGACGAGAACAGCGAGACCCTCACGCTCACCGATCTGCTGCCGGTGTATCTGGCTCGGCGCGGTCGGGTGGAACGGATCCTGGAAGACAAACTGAGCGAGTTGCTGCCGGTGCAGTGGGGCGATCCGCGTTATCTCGCCTGCGGCCACTGTCCGACCTGCACCAGCGCGATCTCGGCGGCACGCGACCTGCTGCTGGTCGCCGGTATGCCGCGCACCGCGCGGGCCAGATTGCGCGAGGCCGGGGTGAGTACCATCGACCGGCTGGCGAGCAGCACCGCGACCGTGCCCGGCCTCCCGCCGCGCACCTTCAATGCATTGCATCGCCAAGCCGAAATCCAGCTGGCCCGAGAAGATTCCGGTCGGCCGACCCACACGCTGGTCGACGCGATCGCGCTGGGCGCCTTGCCGCCACCGTCGCCGGACGATCTCGCACTGACCATCGAGGAGGACTCATCGGGTCGGCTGCTCGGTATCGAGGTGGGCGGCAACGGCACGGTCTATCTGGCCTTCCGCGCCCCCTTCGGCGCGGCGCGCGCACCGTATCGGGCGATGACCGATATCGCCGACGAGGAGGCCGGGCGGCGGCGCGCTTTGGACGAGGTGCTCGACTTCGTCGCGCAAAGGCTGCGGATGTATCCGGATATGCGTGTGTACCACTACACCTCCGGCGTGCGCTCCGCGCTGCTGCGGTGGACCGGTCGGTACGGGGTCGGTGAGGAGACCGTCGAGGATCTGCTGCATGCCGGTGTGCTCGTCGATCTGTATCCGATCGTGCGCAATGCCTTGCTGATCGGGGAACGCTCCTATCGGCTGAGCCGAATGCGGCGGCTGTTGCCGAATGCCGCGGGCCAGGAACGCGATTGCGTCACCGTGCTGCGGCTACGCGACTGGCTGCTGGATCGGGTGACCGAACGTCCCGTGGACTCGGATGCGGTACTCCTGGATCAGGCGAGTTCGTGGTGTCTGGTGCCGACTCCGGAGGAGCCCGATCCGCTGCCGCCGTCGCGGCCGTCGTCGATCGAGGCCGCACTCGCGGAATTCGCGGCGGCACAGCGCGAGCCACGCCATCCCGCGGCATTGATGGCGGCGGCGCTCGGCTATCACCGCCGTGAGCGGCAGCCGCTGTGGTGGGCACATGCCGACCGGCTCAGTCATCCGGTCGACGAATGGGCCGACGCGCCAGGGGTATTGGTGGCCGATTGGGGCACGGTCGACACCAAATGGCATCGCAGCCCACACCAGCCGACCATGCGCAGATACCTCACGCTGACCGGACGGATCGGCATCGGCTGGGGCGGTAGCGATACCGCGGGTGGCGCCGCGACCGGCACGGTACTGACACCGGGCGCCACCGTTTACACCTTCTACGATCAGCCGGTCGCCGCCGGGATGATCACCGCCGTCGGCCGACGCGCGACCGCCACCGCGACCGTGCTCGGTTGCTCGGTGGACGCGAACTTCGACGACATCGTGCGGCTGGAGGAACTGCTACCGCACGGCTGCGAACCCTACGACGAGCTGCCGACCGCGATCGCCCCCGGCCTGCCCGCCTGGGACGAGAATATCGAGACCGCGGTCGAATACGCCGCCCAGCAACTGTTGATGGCGCTACCGGAGATCCCGGCGGGCGCGGTCTTCGACATCCTCGCCCGCCGCCCCCCGCGCCTGCGGCGTGCCGAGCGGCTACCGGATGTGCACGGTGACCACGCGGCGGCCATCACAGCCGCGCTGCGCGACCTCGACGATTCCTACCTCGCGGTGCAGGGACCGTCGGGCACCGGCAAGACATCCACCGTCGCCAGGGCGATCGAACGTCTGGTTACGCGGCACAAATGGCGCGTCGGCATTGTCGCGCAGACGCATTCGACGGTGGAAAGCCTGCTCGACATGATCGTCGCGATGGGCGTGCTACCGGAACTGCTGGCCAAGAAGGATGTCGAGGCGGTGGCGCCGGAGTGGTCGGTGATCGACGGCACGCGCTATCCGCGGTTCCTGGACAATGCCGTCAACGGCTGCGTAGTCGGTGGCGTACCGGCCGATTTCGCCGATGACGAGGTGGTGCCCGGCGACAGTCTCGACCTGCTGGTGATCGCCGATGCGGGCCGCTTCCCACTCGCCGATACCGTCGCCGTCGCGGTGAGTGCGCGCAAGCTGCTGCTGGTCGGCGATCCGGCGCCGTCCGCGGCGCGCAGCGCGCATCCGGAACCGGTCGACGAATCGGTGCTCGGCTGGCTCACCGAGGGTCGCGACACCCTGCCCGCCGACCGCGGCTATTTCCTGGACCGCACCTGGCGGATGCACCCGCGCGTCTGCGATCCGATCTCCCGGCTGTACTACGACAACCGGCTGCGCTCCAACGAAACCGTCACGCTCGCTCGGCAATTGGAGGGCATCGAACCCGGCATCGAGACGGTGCTGGTGGCACACAGCGGCGATTCGACCGAATCGGTGGCCGAGGCCCGCGAGGTGGTCCGCCGGGTGCGCGCCCTGCTCGGGGTCTCGTGGATGACCGGTGCGATGACGCGACGGCTGCATCCGCACGACATCCTCGTGGTCGCGCCCTACAGCGCACAGGTCGGACTAATCCGAACGCTGCTGGCCCGGGCCAAGATCGAGGATGTGCTGGTCGGCACCGCCGAGCGATTCCGCGGTCGGGAGGCGGCGGTGGTGCTCATGTCGATGACCACATCCAGCCCCGCCGACGCGCCCTACGGTATGCGGTTCCTGCTGTCGCGCAGCCTGGTTCAGGCGACGCTGTGTCGGGCCATGTGGAAGGCCGTCATCATTCGGTCACCATTGCTCACCGAATATCTGCCGAGTACGCCGGACGATCTGTCGGATCTGGCGACATTCCTACGACTCAGCTGAATATTTCTTTCAGCATTTGCTCGATTCGTGACCGAAATATTCAGTCCGAACCGGTTGGTTCTTTTAATGGAATTCGATCTTGAAATTGCGGTCACACATAATTCGCAATTAGCCCGGCTCAGCCGAAGCAGTTGCCCTCACCGCGATAAGTGGGCGCCGTTGTCCGCGTGCCATCCGCATCGACAAGGTGGACGTGGTTGAACCGCTCGCACAACTCCCCGGCCTTGGCATGCCGGAACCACACTCGATCGCCGATCCGCAGCTCGGCGGCACCAGAGAGCGGCGTCTGCACCTCGCCCGCACCCTCGGTGCCGAGCAGCTTCAAGCCGGTGGGCCACGTCGGCCTGGGTACCCGTGACACCCCTGCCGGACCTGAAGCGATGTAGCCGCCCGCGAAAACCGTTGCGATGGACGGGGTCGGCTTGCGCAACA
>NZ_BDBY01000285.1 GCF_001613225.1 Nocardia pseudovaccinii NBRC 100343 | reverse complement strand
TTGACGATCTCCAGCTTGCCGACTACCGAGCGCACCGCGTCCAGAACTTGTCTGCGCCGCTTGCCGATTTCGGCCGCCGAGGCCCGCTTCACTAGGCGCACAGCGATATTGGAGTCGGGCAGCCCGGCGATCTGCGCCTCATATGTCATCACGCCGACCACGTCGAATCCACGGTTCACGGCCTCGCGCGCGAGCGCGGCGGCCTGTTCGGGAGTACGCACCGGCGAGCGCCGAACACCCAAGTGCAGCGGTCCGATTCGCAGTGCGGCGTCCACATCGAGGCAGATCCGGGGCCGCGCCAGATCGGTGCCGATCGCGGCGCGGATCAGGTCCAGCTGCGCGACATCGTCGACCATCAACGTAATGGATCGGCGCAGTGTGTCATCGGTGCCGAGTTCGGCGAGCGCCGCGCGGTCGGCGGTCGGATAGCCGAGCAGCACATCGCGCGCGCCGTGGCGGACCAGCCAGATGGCCTCCGCCAATGAGTAGGACATGATGCCTGCGAAGCCGCCGGACGCGGTGAGCTCGGCGCCGAGCACCTCTTCGAGCACCGCACGGCAACGCACCGATTTACTCGCGACTCGGATGGGCACTCCACCCGCACGACGGACGAGGTCGGCGGCGTTGGCGCGCAGCGCGGTCAGGTCGAGGGCAGCCAGCGGCGGGTCCAGCTCGGCCGTGGCCGCATGCAGTGCGACAATCGGCGGCGTGTCTGTCACCGGACCCACTCAACCACCAAACTGGTCAAACGTCCAGTATTGCGGGGAATCAGACTTCGGCGGCCCGGGCAGCCAGGCTGCTGACCAGGTCGTCGAGCACCACCAGCATCGTTTCGTCATTGCAATCCGCGAGCCAGCGCAGCACCGTGCCCTGCAGCATCGAGACCACGTAGGCCGCGATGGCATCCGTCGGCTCCAGCCATTGCGCGCCCGAACGGTCGGCGCAAAGATCCAGGAAACTCGCGACCTCGGAGTCCATCTCTTGGAACAGAGCCGCGGCCTGCGGGTCGGCAACACAATCGGTCTGCGCCTCCCACCGCTCGGCCAACTGATGCGCGGTCGCCTCGTACCTGCGGGCCTGCTTGGCCGGAGCCGCCTTGACCAACGGCCAGTACGCACTCACGCCGGCATGCAGCAGCACCCGAAGCGCTCGCACTCCGGTGAAATCGAGCGAGGCGGCCGCCTTCTCGACGGCCTCGCAGATGGTCGGCCGCAGCCTGACCGCCGCTATTTCTCCACGTACGCTCAACGACGACTCCCTCGAGGAAAGAACTCGCGCACCCTCGTCGGCGCGACTCGCTGAACATGACAGGCGGCTCTCACGAATCCCGCGTCAGGGAATTTCCTGGATGCCCAGTCCAACATTCATCAATGGTAGAGGGTTTCCAGGGTTTAAGAACGGGTTCGTTGGGTATTTCCAGACTGGAAGAATGTTTTGTTACCCAACCGGAATCCCGCTGCGATCGAGCGGTCTTCATCGGAATCGCCTCCGAGGGCGTCACTCTCGCGTCTGCCCCACGCAAGATAGACCATCGACCAGACTACGGTACATAACGGTACCGCTCCGGGCCCCTGTGGCGGATCCCACACCAATACCTCGCAAACTGGACGGCCGACGGTTCCGCGATCGACACCGTGCCGACACCGCGAGGTAGCTAGCCTGGACCGGTGACTCTCTCGCCCTCGGCTGACCAGTTCTATCTGACCGGCACGTTCAACTTCCGCGATCTCGGCGGTCTGCGCACCCTCGACGGTGCGCGGATCCGCCCCGGCGTGCTGTTGCGCTCGGCCCAGCTGAGCGGCCTCGATCTGCCCGGACACGCGATCCTGCGCGAACTCGGCGTCACCGACGTCTTCGACCTGCGCGGGCCGCGCGAGATCGAGCACATCGGCCACGACAATCTGCCGGAGGGCGTGCGACTCAATGTCACACCGTTCGACTCACGGATGGCCGAGGCGCCGCCGCACGATGCGCAGACCGACGCCGCGTTCCCGCACATGCTCGAGGTCTACCGCGACTTCCCGTCCCGGCCCGAGGCCAATGCCGCGATCATCGCCATCGCCGAGACGATCGCCCACGGCGACGGTGCGGTACTGGTGCATTGCGCGGCGGGTAAGGACCGCACCGGGTGGGCGATCGCGACCCTGCTGCGCGCGGTCGCGGTCGGCGAGGCCGATGTGCTCGCCGACTTCATGGCCAGCAATGACGCCGTCCCCGCCCTGCGCGCCATGATGGCGCCGAAACTCACTGCGGGAGTCGAACTTTCCATCGATATCCTCGGCGTGCGCGAGGACTACCTGCGCATCGCGACGGATACGGTGCACAAAAGCCACGGCGATTTCGAGACCTACCTGACCGCCATCGGATTCACCGCCGACCTGCGCGCGCGGTTGCGCGACCGCATGCTCGAGTGAGTCACCCCGCCTGCGCCCGCTCGCGTCGAACCAGACCGTCGGCGTCGATGCTGACCTGATCGCCGGTGTGGAACCAACTTCCGGTGAAGCGGTCCGCGGTGGTCTCCGGATCGTTCCAGTAGCGGTGGGTGACATTCGGTCCGCGACACAGCAATTCGCCGTGTCCGGTCTGCGCCTGCGGCCCCCACAGCGCCAATTCGGTACCGCCGAAGGGGAATCCGAGCACCGGATCGGCGCCGGGCGCGGCATCGGTGTCGTCGTCGACGACCAGGCCGATGCCGCTGGTTTCGGTCGCGCCCCAGACCGACCACCGCCGCGCGGCCGGGAACATATCCCGCAGGGGGGCGGCCAGGTCCGCGGGATCGGTGGGCGCGGAGGCACGTTCGCCGCGATGGCCCGCATTGCTGACCCGGACGATGCCCTCGGTACACAGTCCCTCGGTGCGCAGCGCCGCGAGTTCGGGCAGCAGACGGGCGAAGATGCGCGGTGTCGCGGAAACCATATCGATCCGTTCGGAGACAATGGTTTCCGCGAGACTGCGACTATCCGGCGCGAGAACGACGGTGCCGCCGACCGCGAAAGTCGGCAGCAGCTGGTCCACACAGCCGCTCGCATGCGCCAGCGGCAACAGCACCAGATTGCGCAGTCCATCGGTCGGCAGATCCAGCGCCGCGACGACGGAGCGGATCGCCGAGAGCAGATTTTCGTTGGTCAGCTCGACGCCCTTGGGCGCGACGGTGGCGTTGGCCGGACACGGCCCGGCGCCGCTGGTGTAGCAGAGCAGCGCCAGATCGTTCAGGGCCGCACCGTCATCGATGAAGGCGGCGCCGTCGGGTAGTTCGTCGCTGCCGCCGCCGAGTACGAAATCGGTACTGCTGTCCGCCATCACCCGCTCGGCCACCGCATCGGGCAGTCCGTCGTGCACCAGCACCGGGACCGCGCCGCTGAGCAGCGCTCCGAGGAAGGCCTGTACCCAGCGCACGCCCGTCGGCATGTGGATGGCAACCCGGTCGCCGTAGCCGATGCCGTGTTCCTGCAGACCGCCCGCGATGCGGGAGGCGCAGTGCCACAGTTCCCGATAGCTCAGCCGGGGGCCGCCGATCTCCACGACCGCCTCCCTGGTCGAGAAGGCGTGCACCTGCAGATCCAATAGTTCGGTCAGCGCAGGGGTGAGATTGCCGTAGCGCAGCACCCCATCGGCACCGCGGGCCAGCGGGGCATCGCACGCATGCGGACGGTTGAGTGGATATTCGACCAGAAACTGCGACATGGGTCCTCCGCACACGCCTCGAGCCTGCAGGCTCTTGCGACTATATGACGCGAGTCACATTTTCGCTGGCATAGGCGGTGAACTCGCCGACGCTCGTTCAAGCGCTGGGCTAATGGCGGACTTCGTCCGGCAGCGCCCGATCAGGTGACGAACATGTCCTCGCTGTCACCGACCGGTGTAGGTCGCCTTTCCTGGTCCGACCTCCAGGAAGCTGCGCACCGCGCCACGCAGATCCGCGGTGTCGAACAGCGCACCGGACACCTGCGGCGTCACCGAATCCGCGTGCGCCACACCGCCGGATCGCCACGCCTCGATGATCTGCTTGGTCGCGGCATGGGCCCGGGTCGGGCCCTGGGCCAGGCGATTCGTCAGGTCCTTCGCGGCGGCATCGACATCGTCGTGGATGGCGTTGACCACGCCCCATTCGGCCATGGTCGCGGCGTCGTAGAGGTCACCGGTCATCACGAATTCGCGGGCGCGGCCCGAACCGGCGCGCTCGGCCAGTCGCTGTGGCCCGCCCATCGACGGCGTTAGGCCGACGACCGTCTCCACCAGCCCGAATTTCGCCTTCGGCGCGGCCAGGATGATGTCGCACGCCAGGGCCATTTCGAAGGCGGCGGTCAGGGTCAGGCCGTGCGCGGCGAAAACCACCGGACACGGCAGCGCCTCCAGCGGATGGATGATCTGCGCGAACAGGGTGCGCCACAGCTCGGCGCCCTGGTCGACTGCTGAGGGGATGGCAGCCGACGGAGTCGGCGGGGTGGGTGAGAGGAGCCCGTCGAAGACGTGCACGTCGACACCACCGGAGACCAGCTTGCCCTCGGCCCGCAGCAGCACCGCGCGCGGCGGGTTGGCCGACAGCTCGGCGAGATCCTCGACGAGCGCGTCGAGCATCGACTGGTCGAATAGGTTCAGCGGCGGATTGGCCAGGGTGAGGGTCGCGACCTCGGCGCCGGCGTCGGTGGTTTCCCGGGTCAGCCTGGTGGCCTTCGTATCACTCATCCGGCAAGAGTAAGGCGTCGATCTGCCAGACTAGGCGAGTGACCAAGTCGGTATCGGAAAACGGCTCCTACGTCGAGCCCGGTGAGTTCAACCGGGACACGAACTACATCACCACACGCATTACTGCCGACGGACGCGACGGGTATCCGGTCGAGTCGGGCCGCTATCGGCTGATCGCGGCGCGGGCCTGTCCATGGGCCAACCGCACGCTGATCGCGCGCAGGTTGCTGGGGTTGGAAGACGTCATATCGCTCGGGCTGTGCGGGCCGACGCACGACAAGCTCAGCTGGACCTTCGATCTGGATCCCGGTGGGGTGGATCCGGTGCTCGGCATCCCCCGGTTGCGCGACGCGTACCTCGCGCGGTTCCCGGAGTATCCGCGCGGCATCACGGTGCCCGCGATCGTGGACGTCCCCACCGGGCAGGTGGTGACCAATGACTACGCGCAGATCACCCTCGACTTCTCCACCGAATGGACCGAACTCCATCGCCCCGGCGCGCCGCAGCTGTACCCGCGTGAGCTACGGGCCGAGATCGACGAGGTGAACCTGGCCGTCTTCCGTGATGTCAA
>NZ_BDBY01000284.1 GCF_001613225.1 Nocardia pseudovaccinii NBRC 100343 | reverse complement strand
GGTGCGGATTCGCTGGTACGCAGGAAGCGTACGAGGCGGCCTACGATCGGCTCTTCGCTCGGTTGGACTGGCTGTCCGAGCGGCTCGCCACCCAGCGTTACCTGGTGGGCAACACCATCACCGAGGCCGATATCCGGCTGTTCACCACACTGGTCCGCTTCGATCCGGTCTATCACGGCCATTTCAAGACCAACCGCTCCAAACTGAGCGAAATGCCGGTGCTCTGGGCCTATGTGCGCGATCTCTACCAGACGCCCGGATTCGGCGACACCATCGACTTCGGGCAGATCAAGGCGCACTACTACGTGGTGCACACCGATGTGAACCCGACCCAGATCGTGCCCAAGGGTCCGGAGCTGACCAACTGGCTGACCCCGCACGGCCGAGAAGCGCTGGGCGGCAAGCCATTCGGCGACGGCACCCCGCCGCCACCGCCACCGCTCACGGAAAGGGTCCCCGCCCTGCGCGAACCGGCGTGATCGAACCGACACCGGGCACACCCACCCCGCCGGCTCCGCCGGCTGCCATCCCCCATCGGGAACCCGGCCGACCGGGTACATCGTTGTCATGACGAGTTGATAGCGGCCGGTGCAATAAGGTCGTTGGCGTACGGGCGGAAGAGGAGGATATCGCCGTGTTCAAAGGCACGTTCGAGAAGACGGTGGTCCAGCTACTCGATACCGGGTCCCGCCTGCAGGCTCCCGCGGTCGCCAAGTACGTGGACCGGCTGCGGCGTTCGCATCCGTCGGAGAACCCCGCGCAGATCATCGAGCGGCTGGAGCACCAGTACCTGCTCGCGGTCACCGGCAGTGGCGGTGCGGTCGGCGCGACGGCTGCGGTGCCGGGGGTCGGCACCATCGCGGCACTCGCGGCGGTCAGTGCCGAGACGACCTTCTTCATGGAGGCGTCCGCGGTGTTCACGCTGGCCGTCGCGGCCGTGCACGGCATCTCCCCGGAGGACCAGGAGACGCGGCGGGCGCTGGTGCTCGCGGTCGTGCTCGGTGAGAGCGGGATGGAGATCGTCGAGAAGACGGTCGGTCATTCGGCGAAGAACTGGGGCACGTTGTTCGCCAATAGGATTCCCGGTCTGTCGAGCATGAACGATTCGCTGCTCAAGCGATTCATCATCCGCTTCATCACCAAGCGCGCCGCATTGATGGCGGGCAAGGTGGTGCCCGCCGGTATCGGAGCGGTGATCGGCAGCTTCGGCAATCGGGCGCTCGGTAAGACCACGATCGGCAACGCGCGCAAGGCATTCGGACCCGCGCCGGTGACCTGGCCCGCCGATCGGCAGCTCGTCATCGACGCCGATCCGCTGCCCGCCCTGGATCCGGCCAAGCCGCAACCCCCGACCACGCCACGATGAACGCGGGCCGACCGCTCGCCTTCTCCGTCCGCGGCCTGACCAAGCGCTACGACCTGGTCACCGCGGTCGACAATGTGAGCTTCACCGTGCCGTCCGGTACCACCGTCGCCCTGGTGGGTCCGGCGCGCGCGGGTAAGTCGACGATCATGCGGATCCTGCTCGGTCTACAACAGCCGACCTCCGGAACCGCCGCGGTCGGCGGGCCGGGCTCGCGGCGGCGCGACGGATCCGCGGTCGTCGTCGGCGGCATGTTGCAGCCACGCGGGCTGCATCCGGCTCGAAGCGCACGTGATCATCTGCTGGTGTACGCGGCGGCCGCGGGAGTCGAGGACGCGCGGGTCGACGAGGTGATCCAGCTGGTCGGCCTCGGTGAGTCGGCGAGGACACGGGCGGGCGAGCTGTCGGACGGATCGCAGACCCGGCTGGCCCTGGCGACCGCGCTGCTCGGTGATCCGCGGCTGCTGATTCTCGACGAGCCCTTGGCCGGTCTCGACGCGGCGGAACGCACCTGGCTGGCGGACCTCCTGCGGAGGCACACCCGTCGTGGTGGCTCGGCCCTGTTGTCCAGCGAGAGCCTCGCGAACGTGATTCCGATGGCGGACAACATCATTGTCGTGAGCGAGGGCTCGGTGGTCTATCAGGGCACCCCTGCCCGGATTCGGCGCGGCCACCCCGATCGACTGGTCGTCGCCGCATCGACCCCGATCGCACTCGCGACCATGTTGGCCGCACAGGGCTTCACCGATGCGGTGATCCGCCCCGACGGCCGCCTCGCCGTGGCCGAAGCGACCGAAGCGCAGATCCGCGCGGCGGCGACAGCGGCCGGTGTGCGCGTGGACAATATCGCCGCCGACCAGATCCATCCCGACCGAGTGCTCGCCTCATTGGTCAAACCGGCCCGCCCACCCCAGCCCGCCCCCTATGCCGGGATCGCACCGCAGCAACCGACCCCCTACGGGATTACACGATGATCGCCGTTCTGCCACCGGACCTCGTTCCGGCCGTCAACTCCGAGGTCCGCAAGGTCAGCACGCTGCGCGCCAGCCGAATCCTGGCCGCGCTGATTCCCGCGGTCGCCCTCGTCGCGAGCGCGGTGACCGCACTGCTCGCCGGACCCGCCGATCCGAAATCCAATCCGGCCACGGGCGCGGCGACCATCGGGCTCTATATCGGTCTCGCGGTCGCGATCGCGCTGGCAGGCGCCTTCGGCGCGGCAGGTGCGGGAGCCGAATACCGTTACGCGACAATGCCGACCACTGCCCTGTTCACCTCCGACCGGGACCGGCTCGTCGCCGCGAAGTTCCTCGTCACCGCGGGTTTCGCCCTGGCAGCGACCTTCGTCGTCGAACTCATCGCCTTCGCCTGCCTGCTCGGTTTCGGCCGCGGCAAATTCGACTTCGGAGTGCGCTTACTCGCCGTCCTCGGCGGCGGGCTGCTCGCCGCGGTCTGCTGGTCCCTGATCGGCACCGGCCTCGGCCTGCTGCTGCGCACCTCCACCACCGCGGTCGTGGCGATGCTCGGCTGGCTGGTGATCATCGAACCGTTGATCTGGGTCGTCGCCAAGGCGATCGGTTTCGCCGGAGTGGTCACCGTCCTGCCCGGCTCCGCCACCATCAGCACCGTCGCCGTCGGTTCCTTCAAAGACAGCGACTTCCTGGCCCCCACCCCCGCCGCCCTGGTAGTCCTCATTCTCTGGACCACCGCCGCCGCAGGCGGTGCCTGGTGGCTACTGCGCACCCGCGACATCTGATTTCCCCACCACCGAGCGCAGTCGAATGGCGCCCTGAAACCCCACCACCAACCACCATTCGACTACGCTCGACAAACTCTCGAGAACGCAACCACAGCCGGTCGACTGGGCTGGGAGGTGCGGGCTGAGTACCTGAGTGCGGGAGGTAAGCCGGGGTACGGCACACGACGTGCCCAGCACTGCAAAGGCAAACCACAGACCACAAACCATCCCCGGACCAAGACCCGAGAAGTCGGTGTAGGACAGCAGGACCCACCGGCAGGGAACAACACAGCGGCGAGACGTGTCATTACCGTCGGTACCAGCACGACAAGACGGGGTGAGCAGCGGAGTGACCGAGCGCGATATGGGTTGGATGCGCAGGCTGTGGACCGAGTGTTGGGGCCACCGGGGAACGGTCACGGGCATCGCGATCGCACTGGCGGCCGGTGCATTGGTCGAGATCTCCGCGCCACTGCTGACCAAGCGCGCGGTCGATGCGGCCGGAGTCGGCGACACCTCGGTCATCGGGACCATCGCGGCCATGCTCGCCCTGGTCGCATTCGGCCGCTTCTCGGCGGCCTTCGGACGCCGCATGTTGGCCGGGCGGCTTTCCCTCGATGTGCAGCACTCGCTGCGTATCAGCCTGCTCGCCTCGCTGCAGCGGCTGGACGGCGTCGGGCAGGACGCGCTGCGCACCGGACAGGTGGTGTCGCGTTCGATCACGGATCTGCAGTTGGTGCAGGGCCTTTTGGCGATGACGCCGCTGTCCGGGTTGGCATTGCTGGAGTTCCTGCTGGCCGCCGCGGTGATGGTGTGGCTGTCGCCGCCGCTGGCCGCCGTCGCATTGCTGGTGGTTCCGGCAATCGCGGTGCTGGTGTATCGGATGCGGCCCCGCCTGTACGCGGCGACGTGGTCGGCGCAGCAGCGAGCCGCCGAGGTCGCGCAACATGTCGAAGAGACCGTCACCGGCGTCCGGGTGGTCAAGGGTTTCGGGCAGGAAGCCCGGATGGTGCGGGTGCTGGAGGAGCACGGGCGCGTTCTCTACGCCGAGCGCATGCGCGCCGCCAAGATCAATGCGCGCTTCGCCCCCGTGGTGACCACGATTCCGCAAGCCGGACTGGTCGCGGTGATCGTTGTCGGTGGGCTGCTCGCCCTGCACGGCGTCATCGGCATCGGCACCTTTCTCGCCTTCTCCGCATATGTCACCACCATGACCGTCACCACCCGCACCATGTCGTCGGTGGTGATCATGGCCCAGCTGACCAGGGCCGCCGCCGAGCGCGTCTACCAGGTCATCGACGCCGCGCCCGAAATCGCCGACCCGCCCGCTGCCGCCGAGCTCCCCGATGGGCCCTTGGGTATCGAAATCGATTCGCTGACTTTCGGATTCGAGACATCGCAGCCCATCCTGCGCGACCTCGATCTGACCGTGCGGCCCGGCGAAACTGTTGCCGTCATCGGGCCGGCAGGCTCTGGAAAGTCAACGCTGTCACTGCTTCTCCCCCGCTTCTACGCCCCGGATTCCGGCACCATCCGCCTGTTCGGATCCGCGGAAACCACTCAGCAGGTGGACATCGCCGACCTGCGCGCATCCGATTTACGCAGCGCGGTCGGGGTGGTGTTCGACGACCCGTTCCTGTTCAGCGACACCATCGCCGCGAATATCGCGCTCGGTCGACCGGAGGCCACCGACGCCGAAATCCGCTATGCGGCAAAGCTTGCCGCGGCCGACGAGTTCATCACCGAACTCACCGACGGCTACGACACCGTGGTCGGCGAACGCGGATTGACGCTCTCCGGCGGGCAGCGGCAGCGAATCGCGTTGGCCAGAGCGCTACTGGCGCGGCCACGGATTCTGGTGCTCGATGACGCGACCTCCGCGGTCGACGCGGTGACCGAGGCGGCCATCTTCGAGAAACTGCCCGATGCGGGCGGACGCACCACATTGATCCTGGCGCATAGGGAATCCACACTGGCCCATGCGGATCGGGTGATCCGGCTCCCAGGGCCGGTCTCATATGCCAACGATGAAGCCACAATCGCTGACATTCCAGCGGCAGCCGGTTCCAGGCGCACCAGCGATTTCGGAAGCGCCACCACCGATGCCGGACACGCCCAAGCCACCGATTCCAGGGGCACCACAGCTACCGATCCCGGACCGGCCACCGCTATCGGCCCCGGACGCACGACTACCAGTTTCACCCGCACCACCACACCAACCAGCGGCCCGGGCGGATTCTCCGGCGCGGCCGCCGATCTCAGCGGAACCCCGGAACTGCGCCGCACCATCGAACGTCTGCCACCGGCCACCGAACAACCCGGCCTGGACGACGAACAGCTGCGCCGACCCGATCCCGGATTCCGACTCGCTCGCCTGTTGCGTCCGGTGCGCTGGCTGGTTCTGACCGTAATCACCCTGCTCGCACTGGACACCCTCATCGGCGTCGCCTTCCCGCCGATCGTCCGCTATGCCATCGATTCCGGTGTGAGCGGCCATGATTCAGGCGCACTAGCCCGGGCCGGAGTGCTCGGCGCGGTGTTGGTGGTGCTCGGTCTCGGGGTCGGCGCGGCGACCACCGTCCTCACCGCCCGCAGCGGCGAACGCGTCCTCTACGGGCTCCGCGTGCGCAGCTACGCCCATCTACAACGGCTGGGATTGGACTACTACGAGCGCGAGCTGTCCGGTCGCATCATGACCCGGATGACCACCGATGTGGACGCACTCTCGACCTTCCTGCAAACCGGCGTCGCGACCACGCTGATCGGCGCACTCACCCTGGTCGGCATCGCGGTGGCGCTATTGGTCATCGATGCCTCGCTGGCCGCGGTGGTGCTGATCGCGCTGCCGCCGCTGCTGGTGGCGACGGCGCTGTTCCGTCGCGTGTCCTCCACCGCGTACACCGTCTCGCGCGAACACGTCTCGACCGTCAACGCCGATTTCCAGGAAAATGTCGCCGGACTGCGCGCCGTCCAAGCCAACCGGCACGAGCCGGTCGCCGCCCGCCGCTTCGCCGAATACTCCGATCGCTACCGCGCCAGCCGGATGCGCGCCCAGCGCGCGATCGCCATGTACTTCGCCTTCGTCATCGCCTGGGCGGATCTGGCGCTGGCCGCGGTCGTGTATTTCGGCGCGCGTGAAGTCGCCGAGAACACCACGACCGCGGGCACCCTCATCGCCTTCGTGCTCTACCTGCAGCTGCTCTTCGGCCCGATCCTGCAGTTGTCCCAGGTTTTCGACGGCTACCAGCAGGCGCGCGTCGGCCTGCGCCGCATCGGCGACCTGCTGCGCACCCCGTCCTCGATCGCCGCCGACCCACCGGACGCGATCGCGATCGACCACGGATTGCGCGGCGAGGTCGTCCTCGACGACATCCGATTCCACTATCCGAGCACCGAGAAGCCCGCCCTCGACGGAGTGTCCCTGCGGATTCCGGCCGGATCCACGCTGGCCCTGGTCGGACCGACGGGCGCGGGGAAATCGACCATCGTCAAATTGCTGGCCCGCCTCTACGACCTGCCCAGCGACAACCCGGGTGCGATCGCCGTCGACGACATCGACATCCGCGACTACCGCCTCACCGACTATCGCGCCCGGCTCGGCATCGTCCCCCAGGAAGCTCACCTCTTCACCGGCGACGTCGCCAGCAACATTGCATTCGGGAAACCTTCCGCGACCGAAGCGGAGATCGCGGCGGCCGCCACCGCGGTCGGTGCGGCCGACATGATCGCCGCGCTACCGCAGGGCATGCGTCATCCGATCGGCGAGCGCGGTCGCGGCCTCTCGGCGGGCCAACGCCAACTGATCGCACTCGCCAGGGCCGAACTGGTCCGTCCGGATCTGCTGCTGCTCGACGAGGCCACCGCCATCCTCGATCCGGAGACCGAAGCATCGGTGCTGGTAGCGAGCCGATCGCTGACCCGAGGCCGGACCACCGTCGTCGTGGCGCACCGGCTGGGCACCGCCGCGCGAGCCGATCGGATCGCCGTCGTGGAACGCGGGCGAATCGCCGAAATCGGGCCGCACGAGACATTGGTTGCGGCTGGCGGCCGCTATGCCCAGCTCTGGGCGGCGGCCAGCGAAACGGGGGGAATATTCTCGGGTGAGGACGGGTCGTCATCTTTGGGATCGGGGTTGTCCGGTGGTCAGTCGATCCACTGATTTGCTGCTGGGCCTATCCTCAGAGAGGGCGCATCGGCGCGCATCCGCTGATCCCCGTGCCGGGCACGTCACAAACGTCGCAGCGCGAAGAACGAAATGAGGCGAACACCTGCTGTGAGCAGCTCAACTTCCCAGTTCGGACAGAACCAGTGGCTAGTCGATGAGATGTATCAAAAGTACAAACAGGATCCATCTTCCGTCGATGAAAGTTGGCACGAGTTCCTCGCCGATTACACGCCCGAAGTCCCGGGTGATTCCGGTAACAGCAGCGCCGCGCCCGCGGCAGCGCCCGCGCAGGTGGCCACCCCGGCACCGGCCCCCGC
>NZ_BDBY01000283.1 GCF_001613225.1 Nocardia pseudovaccinii NBRC 100343 | reverse complement strand
ACTTGACCGGTGCGCACACCCATTGAGTGTGCGCACCAAGATCAATCCGCGCTATGGCTTTCGTGCCAAATCGAGGTCAGTAGTTTGCCGATTTCCGCGAGTCCTTCGGCGGCGGTCATGCGCCAGTGGGTGGTCGGCACCGGGCGGTTGTGCACGGCGCCGTCGACCACATCGGCCCAGATTCCCGCGCCGATCGAACCGGTGGGATCGTCGAGCGCCGCGGTGAAATAGATGACGTCGCCGTGGAATCGAACGGGATGGTACGCATTGCGCAGCACGACCGAATGCACGGCCGTATCGAGCACCCGGGTGAATCGGTCGGAGCCGAAGGAGGCGAACGGCTCCGGCAGTTCGACCAGTCGCTCGGCGAGTTGTCCCCAGTCCACGTCGGTGTCGAAGCCCAGGTCACCCGCCTGTTCGCCGAGTAGGCCGCCGATCAGTTCGGCCACCGGGACGGGTGAGCCCGCGCCCTGTGCGCGTTCGTCGGGCGGATCGGCCATATAACTGTCCATCACCGCGAGCGTCGCCACTCGTTGTCCGGCCCGCTGCAACTGCACCGCGATCTCGTGGGCGAAGACACCGCCCATCGACCAGCCGATCAGGTGATACGGCCCCTTCGGCTGGACCGAGCGGATCGCATCGACATAGATCGCGGCCCACTCCTCGATCGTGTCCGGCAGCACCGCCGGTGCGGCGAGTGTCGGCGCTTGGATGCCGTAGATCGGCCGGTCGGAACCGAGGTAAGCGGCCAGACCAGCGAACGACCACGCGATACCGGAGACCGGGTGAATGCAGAACAGCGGTTCGGCGGTACCCGTCCCACGCAGTGGCAGCACCACATCGAAGGCCACCTCACCCTCGACCTGCCCACCCGCCCGACGCGCCAGTTCGGCCAGGAAGTCCGACGGTGTCGGCGCGGTGAATACCCGCATCACCGGAATCTTCTCGCCGAGAAGCGAGCTCAGCCGCGCGGTCAGCTTCGTGGCGACCAGCGAATTGCCGCCGCGCTCGAAGAAGTTGTCGTCCATACCGAATCGGTCGAGGTCGAGCACCTCCGCGAAGGCGGCGGCGACGGTTTCCTCGATCGGTGTGCCCGGTGCGCGGTACTGCCGTGCCTCGAATGCGGGCTCGGGTAGCGCACGCCGGTCCAACTTGCCGTTCGGCGTCAGCGGCATGAGGTCGAGCACCACGATGGCCGCGGGAACCATATAGCCGGTGAGGAATTCGGCCACCTGGACGCGCAATTCATCCGCATCGATGCGGGCACCGGCCGCAGGCACCACATACCCGACGAGCTGATCCCCGAGACGTTCGGTCGAGCGGACCAGCACTACCGCCTGGCTCACGCCCGGACAGCGCAGCAGCGCGGATTCGATCTCGCCGAGTTCGATCCGGAAGCCGCGCAACTGAACTTGCTGATCACTGCGCCCGGCGTAGGCAAGCCCGGTCTTACCCCAGCGTCCGAGGTCGCCGGTGCGATACATGCGAGATCCAGGTGCTCCGAAGGGATTCGCGACGAAACGCACCGCGGCCAGACCCGGCCTGCCGAGGTACCCCCGGGACAGCTGGGCTCCGGCGACATAGATCTCCCCCGGTGTTCCGACCGGCACGGGGTGCAGGCGCTCGTCGAGCACGTAGCCGTCCAAGCCGGGCAGCGCGCGCCCGATCAGGCTGTCCGGACTGTCCGCGATCTGCTTATCCAGCGCCAGGAACGAAACGTGCACCGTGGTTTCGGTGATGCCGTACATATTGACCAGGCGGGGCGCATCCGCGTCATGCCGCTCGTACCAGCGCCGCAACTGACGCAGATCCAGTGCCTCGCCACCGAATACAACATGTCGCAGCGCGAATTCGCCATCGCTTGCCGCCCGATCGGCCTCGATGAGCTGGTAGAAGGCCGACGGCGTCTGGTTCAGCACGGTGACCTGTTCACGAATCAGCAACTCACGGAACAGTTCCGGTGCTCGTGAAGTCGCGTAGTCGACCACGACCACCGAGCCGCCGGTGGCCAGCGCGCACCACAGCTCCCACACCGAGAAGTCGAAGGCGAAGGAGTGGAACAGCGTCCACACATCCGTCTCGTCGAACCCGAACAGCGGCTGGGTATTCGCGCACAGCTCGACCACATTGCGATGCGCCACCCCAACACCCTTCGGCACACCCGTCGAACCCGACGTGTAGATGACGTAGGCGAGATGATCCGGAAGCAACGGCGCGATGCGATCGGCATCGCTGACCGCGCGGTCGTCGAATTCCGTTGTCTCTTCGAGCAAAATCACCGGCAACTCGCCGACCGGCACGTCCGCACGCTGCTCCTCGGTGGTGAGCACACAGACCGGAACCGCATCCGACAGCACAAACGCCAGCCGCTGCGCCGGATAGGTGATATCGATCGGCAGATACGCCGCACCCGCGATGAGCACACCGAGCAATGCGACCGGCAACTCTTCGGTACGCGCAACCGCGACGGCCACCAGCGATTCCGGTCCGGCACCTGCGGCAATGAGCGCCCTGGCCACCCGGTTCGCCCGCCGCCGCAGTTCAGCGAAACTCAATGCGGTATCGCCGAAGCGAACCGCCGCCGCCTCGGGCCTGCGCCGGGCCTGATCGGCGATCAACTCCGGCACGGTCGCGGCGGGCACCCACGCACCACGCGAATTCCATTCGCGCAGTACCCTGGTGCGCTCGTCCGCTCCGAGCAGCTCGATATCGCCGACGGTCACCGTGGCATCGGCGACGACCGCGGTGAGGATGCGAGCAAACCGATCGGCGAAGCCCTGTGCAGTCACGGCGTCGAACAGGTCTGTCGCATAAGCGAATTCGGTCAGCACACCCTGAGTTTCACCGCGCGGGCCGATCCGCTCGTTCAGCGATAGCCGCAGGTCAACGGTGAGCGGATCCTTCGCGGCGGTATTGCCCATCGCGACTTGGAACAGCGGATGTCGGCCGGTCACCTGAACCGGGTCGAGTATCTCGACGAGTTGCGCGAACGGCACATCGGCGTACGCGAATGCGGCGGCATCGACCGAACCGACTTCGGCCAGCAGTTCATCGAAGGTCGCGCTCGGATCGTATTCGGTGCGCAGCACCACAGTGTTGTCGAAGGTTGTGCCCGAGGCTGGAGTACCGGCAGCGGCCGGATCGACCGCGACGAGAGTCGCACTCGGATTGCTATCGGTACGCGGCACCACAGTGTTGTCCGAGGCT
>NZ_BDBY01000282.1 GCF_001613225.1 Nocardia pseudovaccinii NBRC 100343 | reverse complement strand
GGGATACCGGCGGCCGGACCGGCCGCGACGCCCGGTTCATCGAAGGTTGTCCCCGATGCCGGTGTCCCGATCGCGATATCGCTCGTCCCGGACAACCGCGCCAACAACACCGCGAAAGCCGCATGCGCCACCACGAATACCGAGATATTCCTGGACTCGGCAAGCCGACGCAGTTCGTGGTGCAGGTGCACGCCGATTTGCAGCGCGACCTGCCCACCGATATATGAGGGCGCGGTCGAGCGCGGACGATCCATCGGCAGCGTCAACTCATCCGGCAGGCCTGCCAGCGTGGTGCGCCAGTATCGAACCTGGGTGAGCACATCGGGGCCAACACCGTCACGCACGGCTGCAACCGAATCCGCGGTGACGAGTTCGCCGAGCACAGTGCGCAACCGCTGGGTCAGCGCCTGCGCCGCCGAATCCGCGACGGCATCGGCGCGGTACAGCACCTCCACCCGCAACTCAGCACCGAGTTCGGCCCGGACGGTAACCGGATAGTGGGTGTAGTCGACCGAACTCACACCACTGACCACCAGCCCGTCGACGGCATTGCCCGCCTGGCGCAGGCCATCGGCGTCGATCGGATACGACTCGTAGGCCAACAGCGTGTCGAACAACTCGCTGCCGCCCGCGATCGCCTGGACATCGGCCAGCCCGAGATAGTGATGCTCCAGCAGCGCCGCCTGCTCGGCTTGCAGCTCGGTGAGCAACTGCGAAACCGTTGTCGCCGAATCGAATCGGACCCGCACCGGGATGGTGTTCACAAACAGTCCGACCATCGCGTCGACGCCGTCGAGCTGCGGCGGACGTCCGGAAACAGTGACGCCGAAGACGACATCGTCGCGGTCGGTGATACCGGCGACGACCACACCCCACGCCGCCTGTAGCACCGTATTGACGGTGACCTCGGTAGCCGCGGCGAAGGCCGTCAGCGCGGCCGTCTCGGTCGCCGACAGTTCGAATGCTGACCTACCGAATCCATTGTCCGGCAACGCGGGTCGCACCAGCGCGGGCGCCAGCAGCATGGGCGTAGCCTTGGTCAGCGCGGTTTCCCACGCGTGCAGTGTGGCTTCGCGGTCCTGCCGCGACAGCCACGCCAGATAGTCGCGATACGGCCGCAACCCGGGCAGCAGCGCGTTATCGCTCCTGGTCGCGTAGAGGATCAGCAGATCCTTCATCAACAGCGGCATCGACCATCCGTCGAGCAGGATGTGATGCGCCGTCAGCACGAGGTGGGTGTGCCCGGATACGGTGCGGTACACCGTGAATCGCAGCAGCGGCGCCAGCGCGGAATCGAATCCGGTGCGTTGGTCGGCGACCAGCAGATCGGGCAGGTCGGCGTCGGGCACGTCGGTGACCACCCGCCACGGCACCCGGACACCGTCGGCAATGAGCTGCACCGGTTTGCCGTTCGCGCCGAACGTGAAGGCGCTGCGCAGATTCGCGTGCCGGTCCAGCACCGCCTGTGCGGCGCTGCGCAGACGCTCGAGTTCGAATTCGCCCGAGAGTTCGACCGCCACCTGAATGACGTAGGGGTCCACCGACTCCGCCAGCATTTCCATCAGGAACAGCAGGCCCGTTTGCAGCGGCGACAGCGGCAGAACGTCGACCAGGCCCGGGTAGTTCGCCCGCCAGGTGTCGAGTTCGTGCTGGGTGGTCGATACGAGCGGCACATCCGATGGTGTGAGACCACCGGCGTCCGGGTCGGCTACGTGCCTGGCTACTGCCGTGAGCGCGGTGAGCCAGTCGTCGGCGAGTTCCTGTACCGCCGCCGCGTCGAGGATTTCACCGGCGTACTTGAACACCACATCCATCCGCGGTCCGGCATCGGTATCGACGACGATCGCATTGATGTCGACCACCGCCGACGCGGGCAGCGCCGGATCCTGGCCGTCGTCGAGGTCACCCAGGTCACCGGACGGCAACCATCCCGGGTCGGTCAGCCCCGCCGATTCGCCGGTGGACACCCGGCCCAGGTAGTTGAAGCCGATCTGCCCGATATCACCGGTCAGTGCACCTGCGGTGCCCGAATTCAGTTGGCGCAGCAGGCCGAAGCCGATGCCCCGATCCGGAACCGCGAGCAACTGCTCCTTCACCGACCGCAGCACCGCCGCGGTCTCCTCGGCAACGCCGCTCAGCTCGAGCGCCACCGGGTACACGCTGGTGAACCAGCCGATCGTGCGCGTCAGATCGGCGCCGGGCACGGTTGCTTCTTCACGGCCGTGCCCCTCGAGTCGAATCCTGGTGACCGTGGCGTCGATCCCGCGACGCGCCCGCCAGGTCCGCACCGCCATGGCCAAAGCGGCGAGCAGACCGTCGTTGACACCGCCCCGGTACAGCGCGGGCACCGTGGTCAGCACCGCGTCGGCGACATCGACCGGCACCTCGACTGTCAACTGACGCACCGTCACATGGGTATCGACGGCGGGATCGAGCGTACGCGTGCCGAGCAAGGGATCCGGCGTGGCCAGCACAGTGCGCCAGTAATCGAGTTCGGCCATCCGCGACGGCGAGCCCGCCACCTCCACCAGACCGTGCGCCCAACGCCGGAACGATGTTCCGACCGGCGGCAACGCGACAGCCATCCCGGCGCAACGCTGCGCCCATGCGGTGATGAGGTCCGGGATCAGAATCCGCCACGACACGCCGTCGATCACATAGTGGTGCGCCGCGACGACCAGCAGATCGCGGGCGTTCGACCTGCGCAGCCAACTGAACGCGACCATCCGGCCCGCAGCCGGATCCAGTGCGGCCAGCGCGGAAACCATGGCGGCGTTGCCGATTCGGTTGAGCTCGGCCTCGTCGGGCACGTCCACCTCGGACACCAGCGCGTCGAGGGTGCCCGGCGCGGCGACCTGCTGCCACCACCGGCCGTCGACCTGCCATACCCGCGCGCGCAACATGTCGTGGTGGTCGAGTACGGCCGTGAGCGTGGCGGCCAGTCCAGTGCGATCGATCCCCTCCGGCAGCGCGAGCACCAGCGTCTGCGCGAATCGACCGAACGAACCGTTGTCGAGGAAGCCCGCGAGCACC
>NZ_BDBY01000281.1 GCF_001613225.1 Nocardia pseudovaccinii NBRC 100343 | reverse complement strand
AAGAACGAGTCATCAGCTCCCACCAGCCGCACGCCGAGAACCTGCGCGAACAGTTCGGCGATCCGCGATTCCAGCGGACCGGACGGCGCCCGCGACACCGTGGCGGTGAACTGCGGCTCGGGCAGCGCGTTGCGGTCGAGCTTGCCATTGGTGGTCAGCGGCACCTCGTCGAGAACGACGATGGCCGAAGGCACCATATGCGAAGGCAGTACCCGCGCCGCGAATTCCGTGAGCCGGTCCGCGTCGACAGCACGTTCCGCCACGCGACGCACATACGACACCAGTACTGTTGCGCCAGCGGCGGTTTCGTGGCCGAGAGTGACCGCGAATTCGACATCCTCGTGACCGCCGAGCACCGCATCGATCTCACCCAGTTCGACACGGAAGCCGCGAACCTTCACCTGGAAGTCGCTACGCCCCACATAATCCAGCTCCCATGCGCCCGCGGGAGTCGCATACCAGCGGACCAGGTCGCCGGTGCGGTACATCCGGGCACCCGGCTCACCCCACGGGTTGGCGACGAAACGTTCCGCGGACAGCCCGGCTCGGTTGCGGTAACCGCGGGCCAGGGCGCCGCCCGCCAGATACAGCTCACCCGTCACCCCGGGCGGCACCGGATTCAGCCGCCCGTCCAGCACCAGTGCGGACATGCCGCGCACGGGCGTGCCGATCGTAATGTGCTGTTCCGCGGTCAATTCCGCATACGACGAAATAATGGTCGTCTCGGTCGGGCCGTAGCCGTTGTAGTACCTGCGACCGGGCTGCCACTTGGCCAGCAGTTCCGGCGTGGTGACATCGCCGCCAACGGAGAGCATCTCGAGGTCGTCGAGGCCGGTCGGGTCCACCGTGCCGAGGACCGCCGGGGTGATGATCGCGTGCGTCACCCGTTCCGCGCGCAGCAGCTCAGCGAGTTCGGGCCCGCCCGGCACGGTGGAGGGCACGATCACCAGTGTCGCGCCGACCGAGAAGGCGCACAGCCATTCCAGTACCGACGGATCGAAGCTCGGCGCACAGATATGCAGGAAGCGACGCGTCGGCTCCAACCGGTACAGCTCGATCGCATGCGCGAGCAGGCCGCCGAGCCCGGAGTGGGTCACCGTGACGCCCTTGGGCATACCGGTCGAGCCCGAGGTGTAGATGACATAGGCCGGGTGGTGCAGACGCAGCGGAACGATCCGATCGGCATCGGTGATCGGCGCGGCGGATCGGTTGGCGCACAACGCTTCCGTCGTGGAATCGTCGAGTGCGAGCCACGGCACGTCATCGGGGAGGCCGCCGAGGTACTCGGTGGCGGTCAGTCCGACCACCGCGGCCGAGTCGGTCAGCAGGTACCGCACCCGTTCCAGCGGATGGTTCGGATCGATCGGCACATGTGCGCCACCGGCCTTGGCGACGGCCAGCACCGCGGCGACCATCACGTAGGAGCGCGGCAAGGCCAGCGCGACAAGGCTTTCCGGACCGACACCGCGCTCGATCAGCACCCTGGCCAACCGCGACGAGTACCGGTCGAGTTCGCGGTAGCTGATCGACCGGCCCGCATACCGGACCGCGACACGGTCCGCACCGTGGCGCAGCCCGCGCAACAGCAGATCGGGCAGCAGCCCACCCGCCATCACATGATCCGGCTGCACCCGCGTCAGGAATTCGACCTCGGAGTCGGCCAGCAGCGGCAGATCACCCACCGCTGTTTCCGTATCCGCGACAATCGCGGTGAGCAGCCGCACGAATCGATCCGCGAAGACGTGCACCGTCGCGTCGTCGAAAAGATCGCGCGCATAGGTGAACGCGGCGAACATGCCCGAACCCGACTCGCGAATCGCCAGCGACAGATCGAATTTCTCGATGATGAGATCGAAATCCACCGGAGCGACCTGCAACCCGGGCAGCTCGAACGAGTTGTCCGGCAGGTTCTCGAACGAGAGCGCAACCTGGAACAGCGGATGCCGTGCCGTCGACCGTTCCGGTTCGAGCAGATCCACCAACCGCTCGAACGGGATGTCCGCATGCGCGAAGGCCTGTAGGTCCACATCCTTGGCGTGGGCCAGCAGTTCGGCGAAGGTGCTGCCGCCCGATACCTCGGTGCGCAGCACGAGCGTATTGACGAACATGCCGATGACATCGTCGAGTTCGGCCTCGCCACGTCCGGCGACCGGCGTTCCGATGGCGATATCGCCGGTGCCCGACAGCCGCGCCAGCAGTACCGCCAGCGCGGCGTGGACCACCATGAACAGGGTCGCATTGTGCTCGCGGGCCAATCGCAGCAGCGCCGCGTGCAACTGCGCATCGATCGGGATATCGCACCGCCCGCCGACGAACGACGGGACGGCGGGCCGAATCCGATCCGACGGCAGGTTCAGCTCATCCGGCAGCTCGGCCAGTGCCTGCCGCCAATACGACACCTGCTGTCCGGCAAGCGAATCCGGATCCGATTCCGAGCCGAGTACCGCCCGCTGCCATATCGCGAAGTCCGCGTATTGCACCGGCAATGGCGTCCACGTGGGCGCCGAACCACCGGTGCGCGCGACATAGGCCAGCATCAGGTCACGGGTCAGCGGCCCCATGGACCAGCCATCGGCGCTGATGTGATGGGCCACGAGCACCAGCACGTAGTCGCCGTCGCAACGCAGCAATTCGGCACGCACCGGCACTTCGGCGGTCACATCGAACCCGGCACCGACCAGCTCGACGATTCGATCCCGCAGCTCATCAACAGTGATGTCGAGGACCGTCAGATCCGGAACCGACTGTCCCACAGGCAGAATCACCTGATACGCGATACCGTCGCGAGTCGGATACACGGTGCGCAGCACCTCGTGCCTGGCAATCACATCTGCGACCGCCAAGCGCAGCGCATCGATATCCAGCGCACCGGACAGCCGCACCGCGACCGGCACGTTGTACGCGGCGGAAGCGGTATCGAACTGGTTCAGGAACCACATTCGCTGCTGCGCCAGCGACAACGGCACCCGATCCGGTCGCGTACCCGCCGCCAATGCGAGGCGCCGACCGGAGCCGACCCCATGCTCCACCCGGACCGCCAGTGCCGCGACGGTGGTCGCCTCGAACAACACCCGCACCGGTACCTGTGTATCCAGCGCAGCGCCCAGGCGCGCCGCCACCTGGGTTGCGATCAGCGAATTGCCGCCGAGCGCGAAGAAGTCGTCATCGATACCAACCCGAGCCACCCCGAGCACATCCGCGAACACCCCGGCGACGATCTCCTCGATCGGCGTCGACGGCGCACGGAAGACCTGGGTTTCGAACTCGGGCGCGGGCAATGCCTTTCGATCCAGTTTGCCGTTGACGGTGCGCGGCAGCGCGGCCAGGACCACATAGGCGGCAGGCACCATATAGGACGGCAGTACTTGGGCCAGCGCCGACTTCACCTGTGCCACATCGATATCGACGCCCACCAGATACGCGACGAGCCGATCACCGGTCCGCTGATCGGCATCCGCGATCACCGCCGCCTGCGCGACCTCCGCCAACGCGACCAATGCCGCCTCGATCTCACCCAACTCGATCCGGAAACCGCGGATCTTCACCTGGAAGTCGGTGCGGCCGCGATACTCCAACTCACCATCAGCATTCCAGGCCACCAGGTCACCGGTGCGATACATCCGCGCACCCGACTCGAACGGATTCGCCACGAACCGCTCCGCGGTCAGATCGACCCGCCCGAAGTAGCCACGCGCCAATTGCGCACCGGCCAGATACAACTCACCCGAAACACCAACAGGCACCGGACACAACCGCGAATCCAGCACGTAGACGCGGCTGTTCCACTCCGGCGCACCGATCGACACCGACACCGAATCCGCATCGGTCACCCGATGGCTGGTGACCGACACCGCCGCCTCGGTCGGACCGTACAGGTTGATCAGTTCCTTCTGCGGATAGGTGTCCCGGAATCGCTGTGCCAGCCCCGCGGGCAATGCCTCACCGATGACCAGCACCCGCCGCAAGGTGAACGGCAGCCGACCGGTCAACAGCGCGTCCAGCATCGACGGCACCACATGCAGTGTGGTCACCGACTCCCGCGCCATCAGATCGTTCAGATAATCCGGATCGCGATGCCCGTCCGGGTGGGCCAGCACCAATCGCCCGCCGAATACCGCCGCCGACCAGAACTCCCACACCGACAGATCGAAGGTGGCGGCCGTCTTCAACAGCACCGCATCGCCGGGACCGAGCATGAATTCGCTGGTCTTCCACAGCAATTGGTTGACGATCGCGGCATGCGACACCGCGACCCCCTTCGGCCGCCCCGTCGAACCCGATGTGAAGATCACGTACGCGGTATTCGCCGCGCGCAGCGGCCTTGCCCGCTCACCATCGGTGATCGGTGTCTCGGCGAGCCAACCGAGGTCGAGCCGGTCCAGTCGCACGACCGGTGCCAGGTCGGTATCGAAACCCGCCGCCGCATTGGTCAATACGCAGACCGGTGCCGCGGCACCCAGTATGTAGTCGGTCCGCGCGGCGGCCTGATCCGGATCCACCGGCACATACGCGGCACCGGCCTTGGCCACGGCGTACATCGCGACAACCAGATCCACCGAGCGGCGGAAGGCGAGCACCACCCGCGACTCCGGGCCCACACCTCGCGAAATCAGATGCCGCGCAAGACGGTTCACTCGCCCGTCCAGCTCGGCATAGGTCACCGGTTCGCCGTCCGCACCCATCAGCGCCACCCCACCCGGTGTGGCGGCCACAGTCGCATCCAGGAGCGACACCAGCGTCGCCGACGCATCCACCGCATGGTCGGTCGCATTGCGACCGTAGACCAGCTCGGTCCGTTCGGCAGCGTCGAGCAGTTCCAGCTCACCGACTACGGTGCGCGGTGCGGCGGCGATCTCGCCGAGCAAGCGCGCGAACCGAGCCACGAAGCTCTGAACCGTCCGCTCGTCGAACAGATCGTGTGCATAGGTGACGGCACCGCTGATACCCGCGGGCCGACCCGACTCGTCGTAGTGATCGCCGATGATCCAGTGCAGATCGAACTGCGACACCGCGGCATCGAAGTCCACCGCCGCGACGGTCAGTCCGGGCAGCTCCAGACTCGTCGCGGCAAGATTCTGGAACGACAACCCCACCTGGAACAGCGGATGCCGCGCGGTCGAGCGAACCGGATTCAGCACCTCGACCAGTCGTTCGAACGGCACATCGGCATTGGCGAATGCCCCCAGATCCGTCTCGCGCTGCCGCGCGAGCAGTTCGGTGAAGGGTGCGGATTCATCGACCCGGGTCCGGAACACCAGGGTATTGACGAACATGCCGATCAGCTCGTCCAGCGCCGCTTCACCACGACCGGCCATCGGCGTACCGACGGCAATGTCATCGGTACCCGACAACCGGGCCAGCAGTACCGCCAATGCGGCGTGCACGACCATGAACAGCGTCGCGCCCTCGGAGCGCGCCAATTCGACCAGCGCACGGTGGGTTTCGGCATCGATAAGCACCGGAACCTTGCCACCGGCGAAGGACTGCACCGGAGGCCGCGGCCGATCCGTCGGCAGATCCAGCTGATCGGGCAGCTCCGCGAGTGCGTCCCGCCAGTAGGCAATCTGTCCGGCCGCCGACGACTCCGTGTCGTCCTCGCTGCCCAGCAGTTCGCGCTGCCAGATGCTGTAATCCGCGTATTGCACCGGCAGCGGCGTCCAGCCGGGCGCGGAACCGGCCGACCGTGCGGCGTAGGCGGTCATCAGGTCGCGCGTCAGCGGTCCCATCGAGGTGCCGTCACCGGCGATATGGTGCACCACCAGCGCCAATACGAATTCGACAGGCGCGTCCTCGACCTCGAACAAGCCGACCCGCAGCGGCACCTCGGCGGTCACATCGAATGTCGTCGAAAGCAATTCGCGCACGGCGGATTCGAGCTGTTCGGCCGCAACCGACCGGACCGTCAGCTCGGGAATCGATTGGTCCGCGGGCAAAATCAGCTGCACCGGCCCGGAATCGGTGTTGGGGTATACCGTCCGAAGGACCTCGTGACGCGCAACCAGATCCGCGACCGCCGCCCGCAGCGCGGCCACATCCAGCGCACCGCTCAATCGCACCGCGATCGGGATGTTGTAGGCCGCCGATGCGGTATCGAACCGATTCAGGAACCACATCCGCTGCTGCGCCAGCGACAGCGGAATCGCCTCCGGACGCGGCCCGGCAACCAATGCCTTGCGGTCGCCCGCCCCCGCGTGTTCCGCCACCGCGGCGGCCAGCCCGGCCACGGTCGGCGTCTCGAAAAGCAGACGCACCGGAATCCTGGCATCCAGCGCGGCACCGAGGCGCGCCATCAACTGGGTGCCGATCAGCGAGTTGCCACCGAGTTCGAAGAAGTCGTCATCGGCGCCGACCGGCACGTCGAGCGCGAGAACATCGGCGAAGAGTTCGGCGACTACCGGCTCGATCGCACCCGACGGCGCTCGGAAGGTCTTGGTGCGCAATTGCGGTGCGGGCAGCGCCCGCCGATCCAGCTTGCCGACCGGAGTCAGCGGGATCTCATCGAGCTCCATAATGGCGCTCGGCACCATATGGGCGGGCAGTTTGCGTGCGGCCAACTCGGTCAGTTCCGTCGTATCGATGGCAACACCGTCGACGGCACGCACATATGACACCAGAATCGTCGCGCCGCTGTCCTGTTCGTGACCGATGGTGACCACGAAATCGACGCCGTCGTGCGCGGCGAGCACCGCATCGATCTCACCGAGTTCGATGCGGAAACCGCGGATCTTCACTTGGAAATCGTTGCGCCCCAGATACTCCAGCTCTCGCTCGGCCGTCCAGCGCACCAGATCACCGGTGCGGTAGAGCCGCGAACCCGGCTCACCGAACGGATCGGCCACGAACCGAGCGGCGGTCAGGCCGGGTCTTTCGTGATAGCCGCGGGCCACCTGCGCACCGGAAATATAGAGTTCGCCGACGACCCGGCCCGGCACCGACGCGAGCTCCTCGTCCAGCACATATTCGGTGATCCCGCGGATCGGCCCACCGATGGTCACCGGTTCGCCCGGCACCAGCGGTGCGCTGATATTCGTCATGATCGTGGTCTCGGTCGGACCGTATCCATTGAAGAATTCCCGCGTGCGGCCATCCGCGATCGGCACTACCCAGCGTTGCACCAACTCCGGTGGACAGGCCTCACCGCCCGCGACCACCACGCGCAATTCGTCCAGCCCGTCGGCGGGCAGCGAGGCGAGCGCGGCCGGAGTGATGAAGGCGTGCGTCACCCGCTCCCGGCGCAGCAGCGCGGCCAGTTCCGCGCCGCCGTACACCGTCGGTGCGGCGACGACCATGGTCGCGCCCCGGCTCAGCGCGAGCAGCAACTCCAATACCGATGCGTCGAAGGAGGGCGAGGCGAAATGCAGTGTGCGCGAATCGGCGGTGAGCGTATAGCGTTCGCGCTGCTCATCACAGAAATTCGACAGCCCGGCCTGGGTGACGACCACACCCTTGGGCGTTCCGGTCGATCCGGAGGTGTAGATGACATAGGCCGGATGCTCGGCACGCAATTGCCGGATCCGATCCGTGTAGGTGATCGGTTCCGCCGAATATGCCGCGATGTCCGAGGTATCGATGGCGAGCCACTCCGGGCCGCCGGGCAGATCCACCGCCGCGACGGTGAGGCCGAGTGCCGCACCGGAATCCGACAGCATGTGCGCGATGCGATCGGCAGGGTAGTTCGGGTCGACGGGCACGAATCCGGCACCGGCCTTGGCGATCGCCCACACCGCGACAATCGATTCCGCCGAACGCGGGATACCGACCGCGACCAAATCCTCCGGACCGATACCGCGCTCGATCAGCAAGCGGGCCAAGCGGTTCGACCGATCATCGAGTTCGGCATAACTCAACTGCGCCAGCGTCGCTGTGGCATCGGCGAAGACAACCGCGACTCCGGCCGGATTGGCCTCGACGGCGGTGGTGAGCAATTGCGGCAGGGTCTTGATCCGCGCGCGTCGAGTCCGGTTGGGCCGCTCGCGATTAGGCCGCGTCATCCGCGGAACCCCTGTCGCGCACCGCGCGCGAATGCCAACACACCTTCGAACAAGCCGAGCATTTCCGGGACTACTTCCTAGCGTTTGTCGTTACATCTCAACCTCCCCCCATGCACCGTCATCTACTCAGCTCGACACCACCGGCAGCAGCTCATCCAACGGCACGATCTCGGCCGATTCGGGCACCACGACCTCGGCGGATGTGCCCTGCTCGAGCACCACCGCCCGCAGATCCGCCAGCTGGGCGGTATCGATGGCGGCCAGCGCGGCCCGATCGGCGATCAGATGCGTCACCCACTCCTCGGCGAGTGACGCACCCAGGTCTTCGGCACCCGGCACCACGATCAGACCGGCCCCGGTCGCACCGGCGCTCACCACCTCGAGCAGCGTCGCCGCCGAATCGGACCGGCCGTGCTGGAAGGTGCGCGATTCGAAGGTCAGGTCGGTGCGGACACGCAGGCGATCGGCCGCGGTGGCCAGCTCGTCGTAGCTCATCCGCACCCCGGTCGCGGCGATGACGAGGGCCGGATCGGACCCGCTGAGCACCCCGGTCCGATTCGCGTGGTTCACCGGTCGCAGTGATTGCGCAGAAATTTCGGCGCTGGTCGCCGCATCGTCGAGGCGCAGCCATTCGATGCCGTCACCGATCGGACTCGCATCGGTGGTCAACCCGACCCGCACGGAGACCTCATCCGGTATCGAAGACTCGTCCGCGGGCAGCAGTACCAGCGCCGCACCCGCCTTGAGCACCGCCCACGCGGCCACGGCCCAGTCGGGACCGCGCTCCAACCGGATCGCCACACCCGTCCCCGGACCGCAACCACGCCCGATCAGCACCCTGGCCAGCTGAGACGACTTGGCATCGAGCTTCCGGTAGGGCATTTCCTCCTCGCCCCACACCAGTGCGGGCGCGTCCGGATCGTCCTCCACCGCGGCGGTCAGCAGGTGGGTCAGCTCGGTGCCGTCGGTGGTGATCGTGGCGTCGCTCGCGGTGCGAACCGGATCCTGCTCGTCGACAATATCGATGCCGCCGATGCGCACGCCCGGATCGGCGACCACAGCGGTCAGAATGCGCTCCAGCATGCGCCCCAGCCCACGCACTGTCGATTCCTCGAAAAGGTCTGCGGCATAGGTGAATACCGTCACCAGCTCATCCGGCGTCCCATCCGCCCGCAGGCGCGGTTCGACGACCACCTGCAGATCGAACTTCGCGACGGCCTCGCCCGCGTCCAATGCCGCGACGGCGAGTCCCGGCAGCTCCAGACTCGGCTGCTCGAGATTTTGGAAGACGAGCATCACCTGGAACAACGGACGTCCGGGGGCGATCACCTCGACTACCCGCTCGAACGGCAGATCAGCATGCGCGAACGCGGCCAGATCCGTCGCACGCGTCTGCTCGACCAAATCGTCGAATGCCATGCCGCGCTCGACCGATGTGCGCAGCGTCAGCGTATTGACGAACATGCCGACCAGCTCGTCCAACGCCCGCTGACCGCGCCCGGCGATCGGCGTGCCGATGGCGATATCCGAACCACCGGACAGCCGGGCGAGCAGGACGGCCAGCGCCGCGTGCACCACCATGAACACTGAGGATCGATGCTCGCGCGCGATCCGGACGAGACCCTCGTGCACCTCGGCGGGCACGGTCCAGCCGACCGATGCGCCACGCCCCGACGCCGCCACCGGACGTCGACGATCCAGCGGCAACACCGGCGCGCTCGACAGCCCGGCGAGCTGCTCACGCCAGTACGCCAATTGCCCTGCGGCCACCGAGTTCTCGTCGTCATCGGTGCCGATGACCTCGCGCTGCCAGAGTGCGAAATCCGCGTACTGCACCTGAAGCGGCGACCAGCCGGGAGCCGCACCGCCCACGCGAGCGAGATACGCGGTCACCAGATCCCGAGCCAACGGGGCGAGCGAAGCGCCGTCGGCCGAAATGTGGTGCACCACGACAACGAGCACAAACCCGTCCCCGTCGGCCAATAGTCGAGCCCGCACCGGAACCGCTTCGGTCACATCGAATCCGGCCGACGCCAGCTCGACGACCCGGCCGAACACATCGGTGGTGGTCTCGACCTCGAGCCCATCGGGCAGCACCTCGGCGGCAGGCAGAATCTCCTGATACGCCTGCCCACCGGTACCCGCCGTGGGGAACCGGGTGCGCAGCGCCTCGTGCCGCACCAGCACGTCCTCGACGGCCTGGCGCAACGCCGCGACATCCAGCTCGCCGGACAGCCGGATCGCGAACGGCAGGCTGTATGCCGGAGATTCCGGATCGATCCGATTGAGCACCCACATTCGTTGCTGGGCAAGGGAAAGCGGCACCTGCTCCGGGCGCTCGGCCTTGGTCAGCGGTACGCGCGCGGTGGCGGCACGGCCCGCACCGGGGATGATTCCGGCGGCGAGTGCGGCGACGGTCGAAGTCTCGAAAAGATCGCGCACGGCGACATTCGTATCAAGCGCATCGTTGATTCGCGCAATGACCCTGGTAGCCAGCAGCGAGTTACCGCCGAGTGCGAAGTAGTCGTCATCGAGGCCGACCCGCTCGATGCCGAGCACCTCGGCGAAGACGGCAGCGACGATCTCCTGCGTCGCGGTGATCGGAGCGCGGAATTCGCGTGCGGTGAAGGTCGGCGCGGGCAGTGCCTTGCGATCCAGTTTGCCGCTGGTATTCAGTGGGAAGGCATCCAGCGCCACAATGGCGGCCGGAACCATATACGCCGGAAGCGCTTCGGCCACCGCGGTCCGCAATTCCTGCGACTCGACCTGCTGCCCCGGCCGCGGCACCACGTATCCGACCAGCTGATCTTGCGCAACCAATGCCGCGGCTTGGCTGACCGAAGGTTGCGCGAGTAGCGCGGTCTCGATCTCGCCGAGTTCGATGCGCTGACCACGGAACTTCACCTGGAAGTCGCTGCGGCCCAAGTACTCCAACCGGCGCGGGTCCGCGCGCCAGACGACGAGATCACCGGTGCGGTACATCCGCGCCCCGGCGGTGAACGGGTCGGCGACGAAACGATCCGCCGTGAGATCCGGCCGGGTGACGTAGCCGCGCGCCAGTTGGGTCCCAGCCAGATACAGCTCGCCGACCACCCCGGCAGGCACCGGCCGCAATCGCGAATCCAGCACGTAGACCTGCGAATTCCACTGCGGCAGGCCGATCGGCACGGTGGTCTGTTCGATCGCGTCCGCGCGCCATGCGGTGATCGACACCGCCGCCTCGGTCGGTCCGTACAGGTTGTGCACCGCCGCATCCGATACCGCACGCAGCGCGGTCACCGTCTCCGGCGGCAATGCCTCGCCGATCACGAAGATATCGCGCAGGGTCGGGCAGGACCCGGGCGTCAGATGCGCGGCGAACACCGTCAACATCGACGGCACGAAGTCGGTGACAGTAACCCGTTGCGTGGCAATCATTTCCGCGAGATAGGCCGGATCGCGATGACCGTCGGGCGTGGCGACCACCAGCTTCGCACCCGCGCGCAACGGCATGAAGTACCCCCACAGGGATACGTCGAATGTGGTGGCGGTCTTCTGCAGATACACATCATCGGAACCCAGCGGGTAGTGCGCGAGCATCCACTCGATCTGGTTGTTGATGGCCGCATGGGTGACCGCAACACCTTTCGGGCGGCCGGTGGAGCCCGAGGTGAAGATGACGTAGGCGGGACTGTCCAGCGAAACCGGCCGCAACAGTTCCGTCGGCAGCACCGGATCCCCCGAGAATGCCGACAGCTCAACGGTATCCAGGTACACCACCGGCGTATCGCCCGTTGAAACGGCATCGGCCGTCGTGGTCAGCACACAGACGGGTGCGGCGGTATCGAGGATATGCGCGATCCGCTCCCCCGGATGATCCGGATCCAACGGCACATACGCACCACCGGCTGTCACGATCGCAT
>NZ_BDBY01000280.1 GCF_001613225.1 Nocardia pseudovaccinii NBRC 100343 | reverse complement strand
GCTCGTCGAATTCGCGATAGGTCAGCGTCGCGGAGCGACTCGATGAGGGGTGGTGGTCGGGCGACGGGTGGGCCAGCTCGGCCCCCTCGTAGGCCACCGCGACCGCATCCGGATGCGCCGCCACGGCACGGCGATATCCGTCGAGCAGTAGTTCCGGCGCGACCGGATGCGCGGTGTCGTTCCAGTCCCGCAGCATCCGCTGCCGCTCGTCGGGCGCGAGCAGCTCGAGCTCCCCGACCACCAGGTGCGGATCCGCGGCCACCGCGCCCAGCACCCGATTCAGGCGCTGCGCGAAACCGGCCACCGTCGCCTCGTCGAAAAGGTCGGTGGCATAGGTGAACGATGCCGCGAGACCGTTCGCCGCACCATGGTCCTCGCGCGGCACGACGGTCAGCTCGAGATCGAACTTCGCCTGCACGACTCCCAGATCGATGCCGGAAACGGTGAGGCCGGGCAGCTCCAGTTCGGGCCGGTCCATGTTCTGGAAGGTCAGCATCACCTGGAACAGCGGATGCCGCGCCATCGAACGCACCGGATCGAGCAGCTCGACCAGTCGCTCGAACGGCACATCCGCATGTCCGAAGGCCGCGACATCGGCCCGCCGGAAGTTGCGCAGCAAATCGTCGAACGATAGTTCGGGGTCGACCTCGCCACGCAGCACTAGCGTATTGACGAACATTCCGATCACATTGTCGAGTGCGGCATCCCCACGACCGGCAACAGGCGTTCCGACGGCGATGTCGGTGGTCCCGGCCAGCCGGGACAGCAGCACCGCGAGTGCCGCGTGCACCACCATGAACAGCGTCGAATGATGATCGCGGGCAATCCGTTCGAGCGCGGTATGCACCTCGGCATCGATCTCGAAGGCGAAGACGCCGCCGCGGCTGGACAGCACCGCCGGACGCGGCCGATCGGTGGGCAGCGCCAATTGCTCGGGCAGCCCGGCCAATTCGGTACGCCAGAAGGCGATCTGCTGAGCCAGCAGTGAATCCGCGTCGTCTTCCGCACCGAGCACCGTCCGCTGCCAGATCGCATAATCGGCGTACTGCACGTCGAGCGGCTGCAGCTGCGTACCGGCACCGACCGACCGAATCGAATAGGCGGACATCAGATCCCGCGCCAGCGGCCCCATGGAGAAACCGTCGGCGGCGATGTGGTGCACCACGCACACCAGCACCTGCTCGGATTCGCCGAGCCGCACCAGACGTAGTCGGATCGGCGGCGCGACGGCGACATCGAAACCGGCGACGGCCGCGGCGATGACCAGCTCGGGCAACTCGGCCGCATTCGCGGATACGATCTCGAGCTCCGGCACCGCACGGGCATCATCGATCGGCAATACGACCTGGATGCCCTCGCCATCGATCTCCGGATACACCGTCCGCAGCACCTCGTGCCGCGCCACCAGATCGCGCGCCGCCGCACGCAGCGCCTCGACGTCGAGCACTCCGGACAACCGCACCGCCAGCGGAATGTTGTTGACGCCGCTGGCCGGATCGAAGCGGTTCAGGAACCACATGCGCTGCTGCGCGTAGGAAAGCGGAATCCGATCCGTGCGCGATTGTGCGGTCAAAGCATGTCCGGCCGCCGCGAGTACTGTCACCCGTTGAGCGAGTTCGGCGACTCCGGGGGCCTCGAATATCAGCTGCACCGGCACCCGCGTGCCCAGCGCGGTACCGATGCGCGCGGCGGCCTGTGCGGCCAGCAGCGAGTTGCCGCCGAGTTCGAAGAAGTCGTCGTCGACACCGACGTCCACACCGTCGGCGAGCAACAGCGCCGCGTACACCTCGACGACGACCTGCTCTTCCCGCGTGGACGGCGCACGGAACGCCCGCGCTTCGAAAACCGGATCGGGCAGCGCGGCGCGATCCAGCTTGCCCACCGGCGTCAGCGGCAGTTCGTCGAGCACCACAATGGCCGTGGGCACCATGTACTTGGGTAGCGAACGCTCCAGTGTGGCAACGAGTTCGGCGGTATCCACGACGGCATCGGTGCGTGGCAGCACATACGAGACGAGCGCGGTCGTACCCGAAGGCAATGTCTTGCCGAGCGTGGTCGCGAAATCCACATCCGGATGCGCGGTGAGCGCGCTATCGATCTCGCCGAGTTCGATGCGCAGACCGCGAATCTTCACCTGGAAATCAGAGCGGCCCAGATACTCCAGTACGCCGGTTTCGTTGCGCCGCACCAGATCTCCGGTCCGGTACAGCCGCGCACCCGGCGCACCGGCTTCCGCACCGAACGGGCTGGCCACGAATCTTTCCGCGGTCAGTCCGGGCCGTCCGAGATAGCCCTGCGCCAGCGCGGGTCCGCCCAGATACAACTCGCCGACAACACCCGAGGGCACCGGCCGCAAGCGCGAATCGAGCACAAAGGCCCCGACTCCGGCGACGGTGCCGCCGAGGGTGACCGATGTGCCGGGTTCCATCTGCCCGGTCGTGACCATGACCGTGACCTCGGTCGGGCCATAGGCATTGAAAACGGCCCGCCCGTCCCGCGCCCAGCGCTCGACTAGTTCGGCACCGAGTCTGTCGCCACCGGCCACCACGGCCCGCAGTTCGTTCAGCCCGGCCGGATCGACCGATTCCAGCGCACCCGGGGTGATCAGCAGATGGGTAACCCGTTCCCGGCGCAGCAGATCCGCGAGCTCGGCACCGCCGAATACCGTCGGCGGCGCGATCACCAGCGTCGCCCCCGCCGAGAACGTGAAAAGCAGCTCCATCAGCGAGAAGTCGAAGCTCGGCGAACTCAGGTGCGTCACCCGCGAATCGCCCGTCAGCGCATACCGTTGACCGATCGCGGCCAGCCCGGCCAAACCGGCGTGCGTGACCACGACGCCTTTCGGCCGCCCGGTGGAACCGGAGGTGTAGATGACATAGGCCGGATGCCGCTCATCGAGCCGCCGCACCCGATCGGCATAGGAGACCGGCCGCTCCGGCTGCCCGGCGATCCGCGCGGCCACCACTGGGTCATCGAGTTCGATCCAATCGACCGATGTGCCGAGCACCGCGCGATGCGCGGCGGTGGTCAGGCCGAGCGCAGCGCCGGAGTCCGACACCATGTGCGCGATCCGCTCCGCGGGATAGGCCGGATCCACCGGGACATAGGCCGCACCCGTCTTCGCGATCGCCCACACCGCGAGGACGGACTCGACCGATCGAGCCAGCGCGGTAGCGACAATGTCACCGGGGCCGATGCCGCGTGCAATGAGTTCCCAGGCCAGAAGCGAGGACGCCTCGTCGAATTCGCGATAGGTCAACTCGCGCTGGTCGGCCGGATCACCGGTCGGATCGAAGCGCACCGCGACAGCATCGGCGGCAGATTCGACGGCGGCGGTGAGCAGTTGACCGAAGAGTGGGGTGCTTGCTCGGCGCCGACGGTTGGTCCGAACAGATCGACTCGCCCTATCCATTCCCAACCATTCGCCTTTCACATCGAGCACATGGCAGGGTCGAACAACCGCACACGGAATTCCGCCGCCGCATTCGCTCCTGCGCAACGCAATCGGGTAGTCGTCTTGGCGAGAGCTAACTATCCGCGAATAAGGAGTGCGTGGCGCTACCTCCGAATCCGTTGTGACACAAGCCCTCAAACATCCCGGGACACTGATCGTTCAGCATTCGTCCCATGTTGTCCACTCGAGCGTTCACTTGCTCGAGCTATAGCCATCCTCGCCTCGTCGCCTGTACGCCCGCCTGGAACCGGGTGCTCGCACCGAGCCGCTCCAGCAGCCGCGCCGTGCGCCGGACCACGGTTCGGCGGGACATGCCGAGTCGGCGAGCGATGGTGTCATCGGTCGCACCCAGGCCCATCAGGGTCAGAATCGCCTTATCCCGCTCGTCGAGTTCGTCGGCGGCCGGGTTCACCGAAATCGGCGCCGCGAGCGACCACAGCACATCGAAAGTCTTGACCAGCAACCGCAATCCGGGCGATCCGGTAATGCGCAGACCCATCGGGTCCGGGCGACGCTCGTCCGCGTGCAGGACCAGGCTCGCGCGCTCGTCATCACTGATGATCAGCTTGAACGGCGGCTCAGGCAGAGTGCGCGCCTGCGCCCCACTGGCATTGGTGGACAGCGCGTGCCGCAACCTTTCCGCATCCTGGTAAATAGTGTCCTGATATAGCGTCTGGTAGCGGATGCCGTCACCGATCCGAGAGCGCTTGAGCAGGAACAGCTGTCGCTCGCGTTCCGGATCGCTGAGATAGGGACCGCGTTCGATCACCTTGACCGTGTTGCGGGCCGAGGTCTGGACCTCCTCGAAATCCGCGAGCATCTCCAGGCGTTCGAAGACCGGCACGATCGCGCCACTGGTGCGCGGTGAGCGGCGCACCGATCGGAACGTCTCGCTCAGTCGTGCGGCCGCGGCGTGCATCTGGTTGATCTCGTGCTGCCTGCGCCGCGCCTCGGCCTCGGACAGCGATTCGGGGGCGTGCGCATCCCAGATGGCCTCACCGTCGGCGGAGAGCTGACTGACGGCGGCCTGCAGGTCGGTCAATACCTCCAGCGATGCGGCGGCGGTCTCCTTCGAGACGCCCAGATATTCGGCGACCTCACCCAGGCTGGATCGCGGATGATGCACCAGCACGGCGTACGTCCGTCCATGCGGTGATCCAGGCTCGAAGATATCGCCCAGCGCAGTCATCGCCTGAGCCTAACGACCGTACGGTCCCCACGGGGACCCCGTCGGAATATCAAGCCGGGCAAGAAAATCAGTGCGCCGACGGGCCCCACTGCAGCGGGACACCCTTGGCTGCCAAGTACGGCATCGGGTCGACCTTGTTGCCGCCCTGATCCCAGATCTCCAGGTGCAGATGCGGTCCGGTCGAATTGCCGCGGTTGCCGACGGTGGCGATGACATCGCCCGCGTTCACATGCTGCCCGGCGTGCACGAACATCTCGTTGACGTGGCCGTAGACCGCAATGGTGCCGTCGTCCTGCTGGACCCGCACCCACAGGCCGAAGCCGGAGGCCGGGCCCGCCTCGATGACGGTGCCGCTGCTCACCGAGTGGATCGGCGCGCCGAGCTGATCGGCGAAGTCGAGGCCGTAGTGGAATTCGCCCCAGCGGGAACCGAATCCGGAGCTGATCTCACCGGCGACCGGACGCACCGCGGGGGCCGGGGCGAACTGCTGCTGCGCGCCCTTGAGGATCTGTTCGACCTGGGCCAGCGGGCCCGCGATCTCCGGCGGCAGATTGCTGATGCCGAACGGATTGGCCACCGCGTCCGCGATCGGCGCGGCCACCGGAGTGGCCGTGACAGCCTGCGCGGCTTCGGCGACCGGGGCCGCGGCCTTGGCCTCTTCGACAGGTAATTCCGCCGTGCCCTTGAACGTGATGGGCGCGGCGGCTTCCTCGTCCCCGTCGTGCGCACCCGGCAGGAGCGGGGCGGCAATGGCAGGCGCGACCTGGGCCGCGGTGCCGATGAGGGCGCCGGTCGCGACGGCGACACCGGCCGCGATCTTCACCCGGTCGGTGGTCGACGGCTCGGCGCGATGCCGCGTCGGCCGACCCGCAATGCCGTCGCCGATGAGGCTCATGACGGTGATGGAACTGGGGCCTACCCGATGCTGCGACAAAGCTGGTCCTTGCGCTCGACCTACAGTGACTCAATGGCTTCCGAAGTTTTGTAACGTTTCGGCATCCGTTGTGACGGGAACTCTACCCCGTCGTGACCATTCCGCAACCTTATCGGCTGAAGTCGCTGTTTAAGGCCTGGTCAGACGTGCGGGTCGGCATCACGAAGCCGTGACCTATGCGCCAGACTGAACCCGTGATCCTCGACGAGTTGAGCGTTCCGATCGTGCTTGCGCCGATGGCGGGCGGGCCGTCCACACCGGAGTTGACCGCGGCGGTCTCCGCGGCGGGCGGCCTCGGCCTGCTGGCAGCCGGATACCTGACCGCGACCGATACCGCGGCACGACTCGCGGCCACCCGCGAACTGACCACCGCGCCGTTCGGCGTCAACCTCTTCACCCCGGGCCCCGCCGCCGCGCCCGAGGATTTCGCCGACTACCTCGCCGAGTTGAGGCGCACCCATGAGGTCGGCGTCCCGAAGTACGACACAGATGAATGGGACGCCAAGCTCGAGTTGCTCACCGATGCGCCGGTCGCGGTGGTCACCTTTACCTTCGGCTGCCCGAGCGCCACCGAGGTCGCCCGGTTGCACGAGGCCGGTTCGGAAGTCTGGGTGACGGTCACCTCGGCCGCCGAGGGCCGCATCGCGGTCGAGGCGGGTGCCGATGTTTTGATCGCCCAGGGCGCGGAGGCGGGCGGGCATCGCGGCACCTTCATCGATCGCGTCGCGGATGACGCCACCGATCCGCTCACGTTGCTCGCACTGCTGCAGATCCTCAACGCGACCGTCGACCGGCCGATCGTGGCCACCGGCGGCATCACCACGGGGGCGGGCATCGCGGCAGCACTCGCGGCTGGCGCGGCGGCCGTGCAACTCGGGACCGTCTTCCTGCGCTCGCCGGAAGCGGGCACCAATCCGGTACACCGCGCCGCGCTGGGCGCCGACACCCCGACCATGCTGACCCGCGCCTTCACCGGCCGCCGGGCGCGCGGCCTGCGTAATCGGTTCATGGACGAACACTCCGCGACAGCTCCGGCCGCCTATCCGGAAATCCATTACGCCACAGCGCCATTGCGGGCCGCGGCACGAGCGGCGGGCAATCCGGACGATGTGAACATGTGGGCTGGCCAGACCCACACGCTGGCACCCGAGCTACCGGCTGGTGAACTGGTCCGCACCCTGGCCGCCGATGCGAAAACCGCGCTGACCACAGCACTTTCGGGTCGAATCCAGTCTTGTTGACAACAGTTTCCGTTTAGAATCGAGGGGCATCGCAACAGCCATCCAGGTCAGGAGAGCGCTATGTCCCTCGATGTTCCCACCGCCCTACTCGAACGCGCCGAACGCGGCGAGGTCGACGACGCCGACTTCGTCGAGGTCGTGCGAGTCTCGCTCCCGTATGCCTGGGAGGTCGTCAGCCGGGTGGCCGGTGAGCTGCATTCCGGCACAGCCGAATTCGCCGACAATGTCGTCGCGCCGCCCGATGAGGTGGCCCGTGGACAACTGCTGCGCGCCATGGCCTCCGACGCCATCCGCGGCGGCCTGGAACGCCATTTCAACGTGAAGCTCGCCTTCCAGAACTGCCACCGCGTAGCCGCCTTCCCGATCGCCGCCGTCGGCGGCGAGACCTACTCCACCTTCATCGGGACTCGTGCCCAACTGCTGAACCAGAGCCCCGAACTCCGCAACTGCTGATCAGTTCGCAGGTCGGCGCGATCGAGATTTCGGTCGCGCCGACCTGCGTCTGATCACCCGGCTATGGTGGCCGGATCCCGGGCGGTGATATCATATTCTTGAAATAGATATCATCAGATCAGGGGGTTCCAGATGGCACGAACAGTGATCGACGTCGACGATGATGCCCTTACCGAAGCAGCAAGGTATTTGGGCACCAGCACGAAGCGAGACACCGTCAACGCGGCCCTGCATGAGATCATCGACCGTCGACGCCGCGCTGCCGCTTTGGAGCGCATGCGCCAAATGGTCGACGCCGGTGAGATCGACTTCTCAATCCTCGAACCGGGAGCGCATCGCGACGAGTCCGTCGCGTGACAGATCTCTTCCTTGCGGACACCAGTGCTCTGGTGCGCATTTACCGTAGACAAACCGGACCCCAGTGGGATCAGATGGTCGCCGCAGGCGTCATCGGGATTTGCGAACCGGTGCGACAGGAATATCTGCGCGCTGTTGGCGGCAAGGTCGCCTATTTCGCGGCAGAGGGCCTACTGCGCGAGACCCTCCCCTATTACGTCATGCGGGATTCATCGTGGGACGACTGCGCCGACCTCCAACGCCGACTCGCAGACAAGGGTTGGCACCAGTGCGCGAGCCCGATTGACCTGCTGGTTGCCGTGACAGCACAGCATCACAGCCTCACTGTGCTCCACGCCGACAACGACTTCGAGACCATCGCACGGGTCACCGGCCAGCCAGTTCGGCGTATCGACCGGCAGTAGCTTCGGCTCCTTTGCCGCAGCAGACGGGGATTGCCCTGCAGTACAGGCGCATTCCACGTCCGCTGCGGAGCAGTTCAAGACAATGTAGTGACGGTCAGATCGCCGTCGGCGTACTGAGCGCGCAGGCGCTTCTTGTCGAATTTGCCGACGCTGGTCTTGGGGACCTCCGCGATGAAGGTCCACCGTTCCGGCAGCTGCCATTTGGCGAATTTGTCGGCGAGGAAGTCGCGCAGTTCCTCCGGTTTGGCCTCGGTACCCTCGGCGAGCACGATCGCGACCAGCGGGCGCTCGTCCCACTTCTCGTCCGGCACACCGATGACCGCGGCCTCGGCGACGGCCGGGTGGCCCATGACCGCGTTCTCCAGATCGACCGAGGAGATCCATTCGCCGCCGGACTTGATGACGTCCTTGGAGCGGTCGACCAGGGTGAGGTAGCCGTCCGGGCTGATCTTGCCGACATCGCCGGTACGCAGCCAGCCATTGTCGAACTTGTCGGGATCGATCACCGCGCCGTCCGGGGCATAGTACGACCCGGTGATCCAGGGACCGCGAACTTCCAACTCGCCCAGCGACTCTCCGTCATTGGGGACCACGGTGCCGTTATCGCCGACCAGGCGGGCCTGCACACTCGCCGGGAAACGGCCCTGGGTGAAGCGGTACTCCCATTCGTCCTCACCCGCTACCCCGGCGGGCGGATGCGCGACGCTGCCGAGCGGGGAGGTCTCGGTCATACCCCAGGCGTGCAGGATGCGGACGCCGTGCTTTTCCTGGAAGGCGCGCATCATCGACGGCGGCACCGCCGAACCGCCCACGACCACCGAACGCAGATGCGAGATGTCCTGCGGCTTCGCGGCCAGTCCGGCGAGTACGCCACCCCAGATGGTCGGGACGGCGGCGGCGAAGGTCGGCTGCTCGGCGGCCATCATTTCCAGCAGCGGACCCGGCTGCAGGAAGCGGTCGGGCATCAGGACATTCGCGCCCGACATCAGCGCCGCGTACGGCAGGCCCCAGGCATTGGCATGGAACAGCGGGACGATGGCGAGCACATAGTCGCGGTTGGAGAATCCCATGCTGGTCGGCTGGCACACCTGCATGGCGTGCAACCAGTTGGAGCGGTGCGAATACACCACGCCCTTGGGGTCACCGGTGGTGCCGGAGGTGTAACACATTGCGGCGGCGGATCGTTCGTCGATCACCGGGAAGTCGAAGGTATCCGGCTGCGCGGCGAGCAGTTCGGCGTAGGAGTGCACTTGGACGCCCTCGGGGGCCTGCAGCGCGGCGGCATCGCCATTGGCCACGATGACGTGGCGGACGGTCTTCAGATTGGGCAGGTACTGGGCGAACATCGGCACCAGCGTGCCGTCGACGATCACCACCTGGTCCTCGGCGTGATTGGCCACGAAGACGAGTTGCTCCGGGAAGAGCCGGATATTGAGCGCGTGCAGCACCGCCCCCATCGCGGGTACCGCGATATAGGCGACCATATGCTCGTTGTTGTTCCACATGAAGGTGCCGACCCGATCGCCGTCACCAATTCCCAAGGCGCGCAAGGCATTTGCCAAGCGAGCCGATTCGGTGCCGAGCTCACGGTAGGTCATGGTGCGTACGCCGGTGCCGGTCCAGGTCGAGACAGTCGAATCGCCCATGAACGTCGATGCGTAGCGCAGCAACGTCGCCAGCGACAACGGCTCGTCCTGCATGGTGCTCAACATCGGTACTCCTTTTTCTATGGTGGCTACGGCAGCCTGCCGACCATGAGCCACATCACACCGGGGATGCTACCCAAGAGTAGGGCGCACAGAAGTCCCCATAGCCAATCCCATCAGCAGGCAGGCGCCATCAGTTTGGCCAGCTGGGTCGCGATTGCGAGATGAGTCGAATGGCGGCCCCCAGGTGCCCGAGAACCGCCATCCGACTACGCTCGACGACCCGTCAGACCGCGGAGTGAGCGGGGTAGGCGTGGACGAGGGCGCTGTCGAGTTTGGGCACGGCATGGGTGAGGGTGTGCTCGGCGCCGTGGGCCAGGCGGTGGGCGTCGGCCAGGGTGATGCTCGGGGCGACATCCAGCTCGACATCGGCATGCAGGCGGTGGCCGATCCAGCGCATTCGAAGGCTGCGCACGCCGAGCACACCGGGTTCGGCGACCAACGCCTGCTCGGCGGTGCTCACCAGGGCGGGCTCGACGCCATCCATCAAGCGACGGAACACATCTCGCGCGGCCGTGCGCAGCACGGCGAGAATCGCGATCGTAATCAGCAGTCCGACAATGGGATCGGCGAGCGGGAACCCGAGCGCGACACCACCCGCACCGATCAGCACCGCCAATGAGGTGAATCCGTCCGTTCGCGCATGCAATCCGTCGGCCACCAGTGCCGCCGAGCCGATCCGCCGCCCGACCCTGATCCGGTACAGCGCGACCGTCTCGTTGCCGACAAATCCGATGAGTCCCGCTGCCGCAACCCAACTCAGATGCTGGATCTGCACCGGTTCGATCAGTCGGCGCACCGCCTCGTACCCGGCGATGATCGCGGACAACGTGATCATCCCGACCACGAACAACCCGGCCAGATCCTCGGCCCGCCCGAACCCATAGGTATAGCGCCGCGTCGCCGCCCGCCGACCGAGCGCGAAGGCGATCCACAGCGGCACCGCGGTCAGCGCATCGGAGAAGTTGTGAATGGTGTCCGCCGCCAACGCGACCGAACCGGAAACCAGCACGATCAATACCTGGAGCACCGCGGTCAGCCCGAGCACCGCCAGGCTGATCTTCACCGCGCGGATGCCGACGGCGCTGGACTCCAGCGCACCGTCGATGCTGTCGGCGGCGTCGTGGCTGTGCGGTATGAAGATCTCGCGCAGCGCACCGCGCAGTCCACCCGGATGGTCGTGGTCGTGGTGCACACCGTGGTCGTGGTCGTGCCCATGATCGTGGTCCGGACGGCGCGAATGTCCGCGCTCATGATCGTGGTCCGCACCATGCGAATGCCCGTGGTGGTGACCACGCGAAATGTTCTGCCATCGTTCAGGGTTGCGCTCGTGACTCATTCCGCCACCGCCTGATCGCGAGCAGGCAGTTCGCGTACGGAACCTTCGCCGCGGTGATGCGGAGGTACGCCGGGGCCCGAATGTTCGGCGTTGTACACCGCATCCACGACCAACTGGCGGACGTGTTCGTTCTCCAGGTTGTAGAAGATGGTGGTTCCAGCGCGGCGGGTCCGGACCAGACGAGCCATGCGCAGCTTGGCCAGGTGTTGCGATACCGAGGGGCCGGGTTTGCCGATGTGACCGGCCAGATCATTGACCGAGAGCTCCCGGTCGACCAGCGCCCACAGGATCTGTACGCGGGTCGAGTCGGCCAGCATGCGGAAGACCTCGACGACCAGCCCGACCTGGTCCTCCGCAATCGGCAGCCGCAGTGGCTCGTTATCTGCATTCATACGCAGATAATAGAACTATGGTGCGTCAGATGGAACGGTCTCTTCGGACCGGCCCGACGGCGACATCCCTGCACGGCCGTCGGCAGACCGGTCCGCTCCAGCTCATCGGTTCAGTCGGTGTGACTCGTCGCGGTCAGTACCGACGGGCGCCCGCGTAGGGCATCGAGGACATCGGCGACATGATCACGCCCGTTCCATAGGTCGAAGCGTGGATGACCTTGCCGTCACCGGCATAGAGGGCCGAATGGCTGCCGTTGTAGAAGGAAACCACGTCACCGGGTTCGAGCTCGTCCTGGGCGACCGGGGTGCCCGCGGACAGCTGCTCGTAGCTGGTCCGCGGCACCTTCACCCCGGCCTGCTTATACGACCACTGCACCAGCCCGGAGCAGTCGAAGACATCCGGCCCCGTCGCGCCCATGCTGTATCCGGTGCCGACCTTGGCGCGTGCCGCGTCGACCGCGATCTCACCGTGCGTGCGTTGCGGCGCCACCACGGGCGGCGATGCGGGCGGCTTGATGCCGAGAACACTGCTGAGGTAAGCGATTTCACTGCGGAACATATCCGCGGGCACCGTAATCCCGGTCCCCGGAATCGTCGCGAGCGCAGGCGGCTCGGCACCGGGGGCTGCGCCGGGCGCTGATCGCCCGGCCTCCGGAGCCGAACGTTCGCCCCACGGAATCACCACGGGCAGTGAGCGCCCCGTCTGCGGCGCGGACCGCTCCGCGCCGGGGATCGCGAGCGGAGCAGACCGCTCCAACCCGAGCACCCCGGCGGGTATCGAGATTTGCGCACCCGGAACCCCCAGCGGAATCGAAAGCTCCTTCCCGCGGACCTCGACCGGCGCGATCTCCGGGACAGCGACCGGATACTCGACCGCGGGAATCAGCGGGAGTTCCGCACGCTCGATACCCAGAGCCCGCAAGGGCACCGCGAGTGCGAGACCCGGAGCAGTCAGCGGCGCCGAAAGTTCCTTGCCCTGCATCGCGACCGGCGCCGCACCCGAGGGAGCGATGTAATTCTCGACCGCAGGAATAAGCGGAAGCGTCGAACGCTCGACACCCAAAGCCCGCAAGGGCACCGCGAGCGCGAGACCCGGAGCAGTCAGCGGCGCCGAAAGTTCCTTGCCCTGCATCGCGACCGGCGCCGCACACGAAGGCGCAACCTCAATAGTGGAAATCAATGGAAGTGCCGAACGCTCGATATTCAAAAACGCGAGGGGCGCGGTGAACTTCACACCCGGAATCGTCGGTGGAATCGAAAGTTCATTACTCGGAACCCCGAGGGGCACCTCGAGTTCCGCACCGGGAACGGCCGAAAGTTCCTTCCCCGGAACTTCAGCCGGTGCGTTTTCCGAAGGTACGACGGAATCCGCTACCGCGGGAATCGGAGTGGGCAATGTCGGCCCATCCGCCGGAACTTCGATGCCGGGAATCGAAATCTGATCCGGGACTTCGAGTGTCCCGATACCCGGAATGGTCAGCGGTTGCGCTGACGCCTGACCTCCTGCGAGCAGTGTCGCGACGATGGCCGCGCCTGCGATGACTCCCGCGCCGACGGCCCATGGGAGCGCGCGCCGCAGGAAACGAGAATATCGACCCTCCGTAGTTGATGCCATGATCCGGTCCTCCGATGCTCGTATCGAAGTTCCTGGCTGGCCGTCGACGCCGAACTGCATTGGCGTTCAGGACTTCACCAAGACCTCGAATGAATTCGAAAACCATCACGGTGATCTTTAGTCCAGCGGATCCGTGCGCCATGTTTCGCGCAACCCGCGCCAATTATGCGACACGACACGCGCATTGACGATAACAAAAGTGTAACTAAACGGAAAGGCCCCGCAGCAGAATCGCTTCCGCAGCGGGACATTCCGGCATCGAAATGGCTCAGGCGATGATCTGTTCTTCGATCTGCTCGGCGAGAGTTCGCAGTTTCGCGGCGAATTCGCGCGCCGCCGCCGGATCATTGTTCGAGCCCTTGACAACTCGGCGCGTCAGCGCGGCGAACCGCGATTCCACCGCGGCGAACAGATCGACGGCCCGCTCACTCGATTGATCCCGCAACTCCCCGCGCAGCCAGGCCTGCAGCAATTCGACCACCTCGGCCTTGTCGAACCGCTCGGGCAGCAGCGCGACGGCCTCGCGGAGTTTGCCCGCGGTGACCTTTACATCGTCGACACCGGCGATCGTGGTGTACACGGTGACCGCCGCGTCTTCGCCGTGCTGGGCGGCCACCGGCAGCAGTTCGCGAACCTGTCCCTCATTGATCGCGGGGGCGACCGGATGCAATTTGGCGGCGAGCGGCCAGGCCCGAATCAACTTGTGCGCGTATGACCGCTGCATATCCCAGCGCTGCTCCACATAATCGTCGAAGCTCGCGTGCCGATCCCGGTAGAGCCGACCGTCGCGCACGATTTGCAGCGCGCGCCCGGCCGACCAGAAGGCGACCCGCAGGCCGTCGATCGAGGATTCGCAGGCGGTCAACTGCGCCTGTTCGCGATCGTCGAGCGGCCCGTCCAATGCGGTTTCGTTCGGCGCGGGCAGCGGCATCGTCAATACATTCGCCTCGACTGCCGGCGCGATCACCTCCAGCGACGCCGCGCTCAGCGGACCCGTTCGCCACTCGGCATCCCGCAGCGGGGATACCGGCGGCGTGTGCTCGGCACTATCCGCCAGCGGATTCGCGCCGCCGATCGACCCCTTACCGATGGAACCCTTTCTGCGCTGCGGAGGCATCAGGCGGGCACCTCAACCGCGACCCGGTACGGACTCACCAGCTCCTCGCCGACCCGCCGATACTCACCGAGATCCATGATCGGATTCTCGGCGCCCTCACCGACCTCCCCGTCGGCCGCCTCCCGGTACCACTTCCACGCGCTCAAATAGGATTCGAATACGTCGTAGCCCGCATCCTCCAGATTTCCGCGCTGCGTGCGGTATTCGGTCGAGACATTCACGCCGTTCTTCATCGTCACCGGCACCTTGGTCATCAATACTCGCACCCGGATCTCGCGGCCGCTATCCGCCGCGGCCTCCTCGGCGGCCTTATAGGTACTCGGCACCCGCTTGACCTCCGATGGGCTGACGCTGGTCAACAGAATCAGCTCATCGCTCTGCGGTATCGCGGCCTTGAATATCTCGGCCGACTCGCCACCCGCATCGACGATGATCACATCGAATTTCCCGGCATTGTCGGTAATACAGTCGTCGACATGCCGGGACGGGAAGGCGATCAG
>NZ_BDBY01000279.1 GCF_001613225.1 Nocardia pseudovaccinii NBRC 100343 | reverse complement strand
CCAAGAAAAACGCTGATGTCGTCTTGCCGACGCCGCCTTTGAGATTTCCGAGCGTTATGACCAGCGGCTCGGGTATTTCCAGTGGCGCAACAGAATTCTTCATGGACAGTCCTCCGAGGGTGAGGATGGTCAGCTGTGGCGGGCCAAGTTTCGCACAGCGGAGTTCAATTTCCACTGATTGCGGACCTGCCATTTCCTCGCGCGCGAGCGCGGTACCCGATTTGGGCGGCAAGCTGTGTCCAATTGGACACACCCGATCCGAGAAGGACGGCATGTATCGGGTGAAACCATCGGCGTATGCAAGCCTTTTCCGAAGCGCATGCCGGATCCGATGCGGCCGCGCGGCGCTGTCGAGCCACCATGGCCCGCTGGAGACATGATAGGCGTTGCGGGACAAGGACTTTCGATCACATTCAGCGCTCTCGAGTCAGGTCGCCTCGGCATTGCGGTCGCGACGGGCCTCGCTCAGCACGCCCTCGGCGAAGCCGTCGCCTATTCCCGGGAACGCGAGGCCTTCGGCGGCCACATCATCGACCACCAAGGCCTCGGTTTCGCGCTCGCCGATAGGGCCGCCGCCGTGAATTCGGCGCGCGCGACCTATGCGCGAGTCCGAGGTCATGCAGATTTCGCGGACACCAACCAGATCCGGCGTCTGGTCATCACCCGGCAGTCACCGGACAATAGACACGGCGGGTCACCGCCCGCCGCGAAGCTCAGCCGAGTCTCAGCAAGCCCCCAGTAGACTCGGGGCGATCTGGATCGATGACGAAAGGGGCACGAGCGATGCTGTGGGTACTGATCGGCGTTGCCATCCTGCTCGCGGTGGCCTACGTCATCTATCTGACGCAACAGAGCAAACAGCGCGCGGCACGTGAGTTCGACGATGCGGCCGCCGACGCCAGGCAGATGATCGAGCGACTCGCAGGTCAGGTCTACAACCTCACCGGCAGCAACGAGGCGGCTAAGCAGGCACTCGCCGACGCCTCGGAGCGGCATATCGCCGCTGGCTCCCAGATCGAGCAAGCCCGCACGCCCGCCCAAGCGCGGCTGGCGAAGCAGACCGCGGTCGAGGGCATGTACTACATCCGCGCGGCGCGCACTGCGATGTTGATGGATCCGGGCCCCGTGATTCCGGCGCTGGAAGGGCAGGACACCGCCGGACGAGTCACCGAGAAGCGCGTCGTCGAATACGAGGGCCGCGAGGTCGCCGCTTCGCCGAATCCCTCCTCGGAAACGCCGAATTACTATCCGGGCGGACGCGTCGCCGGGCGGCCGGTACCCGCGGGCTGGTACTCCGAGCCATGGTGGCGGCCCGCATTGATCGGCGGCGCTTGGGGTTTGGGTTCGGCGCTGCTGTTCTCCTCACTGTTCTCCGGAATGTCCGGCGTCGGGTATGACGTGCAGGGGTTCGAAAGCGGTTACGGCGAGGGGTATCAGGATGCCCTCGACGCAGCGGGTGGAGATCAGGGCTACGACCCCGGCGATCAGGGCGGGTACCCCGACGATCAAGGTGGGTACGACTCGGGTGGCGGGTTCGACGGCGGGGGTTTCGACGGCGGCGGGTTCGATGGGGGCGGTTTCGACGGCGGGTTCTGACCGCCCGGCCTGGCGCTGGTCGATACCGGCGGCTACTCCGAACACGACCCCAAGTGGGCGCACCCTTTGGCAGAAGCCGACCTCACGCCAGGGGCCGACGCCCGGCGGAGGTCGGCTCCGCACCAGAGGCGACCACGGGGTCGACATCTCCGGAGTCGAACGCTCGGCACGCTTCCCGTGGGTCGGCGGCGGCCCGAACCACCGGACCGACCGGATCGAATTCCGGCCATGGCCCACCTCCGGCTTGTGTCATTGCCCGCCCGCCACCGACAGAACAGACTGAGCATCCCAACAGTCTCAGACAGTCCTGCGGCATTGGTCAACCCCCCAACCGATCCAGACCCGATGACACCCTCGTCGTGCTCCGACTAAATCGATTCAACCCACCCGCCCCCGACCCGGTAGACTCCCCGTCGTCCCAACGGTGCCCCCAGCACCACCAGTTCAGCCCTCGTAGCTCAGGGGATAGAGCACCGCTCTCCTAAAGCGGGTGTCGCAGGTTCGAATCCTGCCGAGGGCACAACCTACGACAACGTTTCCGGCGTCGCCTGACCGGATTGGATTTCGGCGATCACCACCTGGACCCGGACCCTGGCGCCGTCAGGTAACCGACTGGTGCATCCGCAGTTGGGACCGGAGGACGTTCAGATCGGACACTGACAGCGCCGCGGACGGCAGCTGGCTCGACGATCGTCGGCGGCGCGCAACCGGTGCCTGATGCGCGGCCCGTCCGGCCCGAAAAAAACCAGACCTTCGCAACACCTCGAATACTCTTCCGGCGATTCCGAATTCGAATAACCGCGGATGTGGGAGGGTGCGGCCCATGCTGATCGAATACGGGGTGTGGGTTACGCGGTTGGCGCTCGCCGTGGTGTTCGGGTTGTCGGCCTGGGGGAAGCTGACCGATCGCGCCGGGACGCGGCAGGCGGTGGGGGAGTTCGAGGTGCCGGTGCGGTGGGTGCCCGCCGTGGCGTGGGGGCTGCCGGTCGCCGAGGCGGTGTTGGCGGTCGGCGTCGTCTTGTCGTGGACTGCCGCCGCCGCGGCAGTCGGCGCGCTGCTCCTGCTGACGGTCTTCACAGTGGTTATGGTCGGCTTGTTGCGGCGAGGTAAGCGTCCCTCGTGCTCGTGCTTCGGCGCGACGAGTACGACGCCGATCGGTGCGCGCAGCATCGTGCGCAACGGCGTGCTGATGGTGCTCGCGGCGTTGGTCCTGTGGGGCGCGTTGGCCCGTCCCTCGGTGCCCGCCGGACTGGCTGCCGATGCCGCGACCGGACTCGCGCTCGGTGCGCTGCTGTGCGGCGTCCTGGCGTGGCTGGTCGGCCAGGTCGGCGCGCTGCGCCGCCAGCTGGACGAGCAGGCGCTCTCGACGCTGGGTGCCGAGGGCTTGCCGGTCGGCTCGGTCGCGCCGGAGTTCGAGTTGCTCGACGTCGTGGGCGCCCGCACGAACCTCGCGGACCTGCTCTCGGGAGGCCGGGCGGTGCTGCTGGTGTTCGTGCACCCTGGCTGTGAGATGTGCGCCGCGCTGGCCCGTGAGCTGCCGAGGTGGCGGGCGCGCACGAGCATGACCATGGTCGTCGTCGGGAACAGCGACGCCGATGAGCAGGCCGTTTGGGGTGCCGAACAGGGTCTGGGCGAGATTCCGTCGCTGGCGCAGCAGGGCAACGAGGCGGCGCTGCGATATCGCGTCCGCGGTACACCGTCGGCGGTGCTGATCGATGCTGAGGGCCGGGTCGCCGCGCCCGTTGCGCGGGGCGCTATCGCGATCCGTGAGTTGATTCTCGCCGAGAAATCGATCCGAACCCGGCTTTCCTCTCGAAGCAACGGCCACCACGCCACCAACCAGGGACGGAACTGACGCCTAGACCAGGTTATCTGAGCCGAAAACCGGCAGCCAGTCCAAATCGATTGTTGCACAGAGAATTTCGTGTACAGCAGTGGTCTGACGCCGATACGATGCTGAGTGCATCGATGCAGAACCGCGCGCGACCCCCATCCACTACTTTTGGCAGGGAGATGTCATGGCGGACTTCGCATTCACCGATTACTCCGGCAAGGAATTCATCATCCGGCTCAAAAATGAGCAGCGCATCGAGGAAGCGCGTCGGATCCTGTCCGGCGATGAGCAGATGTCGATCCATGTCATGGGACGCATCAGGAAACAGGTGGCCGACTACAACCCGGGTTGGAGCTTCCACCTCGACCCGGACACGATCTCCTTCTTCACCATGGCGATCGAAGTCTGTGACTCGTCTATCTCCTACCTCGACGATCACCTGGACGAGGCTTGCGGCGCTTTCCTGCCGGGCTGCTTCTGGTGTCCGTGGTCGTCCCGGCTCACCCGAGAGATCCGCTGATCGCGACGCTGTCGACGGCGGACCCCGGCCGAATGGTTTCGGCCGGGGTCCGCAGGTTCAGAGGTTGCGCGACCGCGGCTCGTGCCCTTGGACATCCCGCACCGGCCCGACTCCAGATCCCATTGCCAGTCGTGCAAGGTGTAGCCGACGGTGTCTACCTCCACCACGCCGACTTCGACAGATCGGCCGTCACGTCCCCGTTCCCATGTTCGACACGCCCCGGCGAGGGCACAAGAAATCTCGAGGCCAGGGTGTAAGGACGAGTTTGCCTCGGATGCGGCCCGATTCGGCCAGTCGATGGGCGGCGACGACGTCGGCCATCGACATGACGCGATCGACATGGACGCGAACCCGGCCGTCGACAACCAATCGTGCGATCGCGGCCAGGTCGGTGGGCGATGGGCGTCCGGTCACCTGTCGGCTGCGGGGATCGCCTGTGGCGTCGGAGTCCTGGGCGGTGATGTACCGACCGCCGGGTCCGAGCACCCGCAGCGAGCGCGTTCCGTACTCTCCGCCCACCAGATCGAGCACAACGTCCACATCATGAATGGCGGCAGTGAAATCGACTGTCGTGTAATCGATTATCGTGTCGGCGCCGAGCGAGGCCACGAAGTCATGGTTGACGGCACGAGCGGTGCCGATCACTCGGGCGCCGCGCATCGCGGCGAACTGCACGGCCAGATGCCCGACTCCGCCCGCGGCGGCGTGGATCAGGATTCGCTCACCACGTTGCAGCTCGGCCAGTTCCAGTGCCTGCCAAGCAGTCAGTCCGGCGGTCGGTAAGGCGGCCGCCTGCGCGACGTCGAGGCCGGACGGCAGGGGCACGAGCGAGTCGGCGCGGGCAACGACGTATTCGCTATAGGCGCCGGTACGGCTGAAGATCATGCCGAAAACCTCTTCGCCGGGCCGGAATCCGGTGACATCCGCGCCGATCTCGGTCACCGTGCCGCACACGTCGAATCCGAGCGTGAACGGCGGCGGCCCCAAATGGGTCACCCGCCCGGACCGCAGTTTCCAGTCCACCGGGTTGACCGTGGTCGCCCGTAGGCGCAACACCACCTCCCCCGGCCGCGGCGACGGACGCGGCACCTCGATGGTTCGCAGCACCTCCGGACCACCCAGGCTGCGCTGAGCGACGGCCTTCATAAGCGTCACGGCTGCTCCGATCCCTTTTCTGGTGCGGTGAGTGGTTCGACTTCGTCGAAGAATCTCTCGACCAGCGCGATCGATTCGGCATGACCGGTGTAGGTGCCGAAGGTCTCCTCGAGATGTGCCATCCGCGGGATCGCGGACATCAGGAACAGCAGCGCCGCGGGTGGAATCTCGATGCCGGACAGGAGATATCGCGGTACCGTCCGTTCGAGGATCGTGAGCAGAGTCTGCCGGACGCGCTCACCACCCGCACCAACCACCGGACCGATGCCCTTGCGATGGTTGGCCAGCGCCATGAACTCCAGCAGCATCGCGGTGCCTGCCTTATCGTTCGCGTACTTCCAGATCTCCCGCAGGGGCCGGCCGGATTCGCCGACCGCGGCCAGACGCTGCACGGTGTGGTCTGTCCACCGAGTCAGGACCGCGATGAACAACTCCTCCGGCGTCGGGAAGTAGTACTGCACCAGCCCCGGCGCCACACCGGCCCGGCTCGCGACACCGCGATAGGTCACGGCCGCATAGCCGTGGTCGAGCATGAGCTCGCCCGCCGCCCGCACGATCTCCGCGCGAGTCTGCGAGCTCCGCGAGCCCACTCCCCGCTGCGCAGCCATCACACCACCACCTTTGCCGCGAGAATCTACCTCTCACTTATGGAATATTCTATTCTTGTACGGATGGACAACAAATGCACCACACCCTCGCCCACATCGAAGCGGTCGTCTGACATGGGAGCGGAATCCGAGATCGCGGACCTGCGGCGGCGCATCCGCTACCTCGAAGACCGGACGGAAATCCTCGACTGCATCGCCCGCCACGCCCGCGGCTGCGATCGGCACGACGCCGAGCTGCTCAGCAGCGCCTACCACCCCGACGCCATCGACGAACACGGCAACACCACCAACACCGGCACCGACTACGCAGGCTGGGTCAACGCCGTACACGCCGCCACCTCACAGACGCACACGCACAACATCACCACCCATACCTGCGACATCGACGGCGACATCGCACACTGCGAAAGTTATTCGGTCGTCGTACTCCTCGGCATCGACGGCCGCACCGCACAACTCGTCAGCGGCCGCTACCTCGACCGGCTCGAACGCCGAAACGGCCACTGGCGCATCGCATTACGACGCTCCACCGTCGAGGTCATGTGCACGGCCGACGCCAGGGTGCTGCAATCACCGTTCTTCACCGATCAGGGCTACCTCCAGGGCACCCGTGACACCACCGACCCGTCCTACCGAACCGTGTCTTGACAGCGTGCGAACGTGGGCGGAGTGTGATGACCGCGGTGCTGGATCGTCAGTTCGCGGCAGTGGAGCGCACGCTCATGGTGGCGGCACAAGTGCTGTGCGCGGTCGAGCGGCTGCCGAACTCGCGGTTACCACGCGAACTCGACTGCAGTGCCGCCGATCTGCTGCGGACGACTGTCGACACGGTGCTCTACGGGGCTATCCGCCCCGGGATAGAACACGAGAAAGGCTCCTGACAGAGGCAGACTTCTACCGGAAGGACATCTCATGAAAATCGCAGTCATCGGCACCGGACTCATCGGCTCCCAGGTGGTACAGCAGCTCACCGCGGCCGGACACGATGCGACCGGACACTCGCGCTCGACCGGGATCGACCTCCGCACCGGCGACGGACTCGATGAAGCGCTGCGCGGCGCCGAGGTCGTCGTCGACGTGGCCAACTCGCCGACCTTCGACGAGGCCTCCCTCGACTTCTTCCGCACCACGGTGCCCCATCTCTTGGCCGCCGCGCAGGCCGCGGGTGTCCGGCACATCGTGACGCTGTCGATCGTCGGCGTCGACCAGGTGCCCGACCTCGTCTACTACCGGGCCAAGACCCTGCAGGAGGACCTCGTCGAGGCCGGTCCGATCCCGTACTCGATCGTGCGCGCGACGCAATTCATGGAATTCCTGGTGGCGTCGCTGGACTGGACCACCGACGGTGATGTCGTACGCTTGCCCGCCACTCCGATTCAGCCCATCAGCTCCGCCGAGGTCGCGGCCGCTGTCGCCGAGGTCGCGGCGGGTGCTCCGCTGCGCGGCACACGAAATATCGGCGGCCCCGAAGTCTTCCCGCTCGACGAGCTGGGCCGCATCACATTGGAGGTGACCGGCGACAACCGCCGCGTCGTCACCGACGAGACCGCCGGCCTGTTCGCCGCGGTCAAAGGCGATGTGCTCACCGCACCCGAAGGTGCCCACCTCTCCACCACGCACTTCCGGGACTGGCTGCGGTCACGCTGACCCGCCGGAGCAAACCGAACCGGCCGAGTAGTCCGCAGCGTAGCCGTCGATCACCACTCGGCGAGCCGCTGGAACGGCACGGTCACGCATGCTTTTACTGGTGCGCTGTCGCCGAGATGGAGCACCACCGAATTCGCATGCTGGTTCGCGGCGATCCCCCAGTACTTGTCCACGGCGCCGGTCGCGTTGCCGTCGGAGTCCGCGGTCGCTTCGATCCAGATCTCGTTTGCCTCGTAGCTGTCGGGCGACGGACCATTTCGCAGGCGCTCACCCGCACGCGAAGCAGCGGCGCCGCAGGAATCCACATGGACGTAAGCGCGATACGTCTGGCGTGGCCGCACACCGGTGAGGTCGAGCGTCACGCTCATGCCTCCCCATTTGTTGAGAGCTTCGGTGACTGTGACCCTGCCGCCTAAAGGCACCGCGGCAGGGTCATAGCTGATCGCGGACACACCACCGGGATCACTCGAATACTGCTCGGGCGATGCGAACTCGGCCGAGGCGGTGACCGGAGCCGGAGGGGCTGCCGAGGCGGGAGCGACAGCGACAAGTAAGCCGAGGGGTGAGATGGCGACGAGTTGAGCAAACACATTCCGACACAAAGGCATACTCCGAATTGTCCTGCTCAACTCTGACGGATGTCGCAGGGGCTGGCCCCGGGGAAGATCGGAAGATCGCACCCACCGGAAAACGGGTACCGGGCGCACAGCCCGGTACCCGTCATTTGTTCATCGGTTCAGTTGAAACGCGCCGCGAGGATCGGCGCGTCGGCGTTGCGGAGATCGCCCGCGATGCACGCCCCCGCCATTGCCATGGCATTGCCGATCGGACCTTGTTCGACCACCAGATGGCCACCCGCGCCGGGGCCCTCGGTAATGGTCACGGTGTTGGACATCGACCTGGCGACACCACCCGGCACGTGCCATGGCCCGCTGATCCGGCTGACCGCACCGTTGGACCAGTTGATCTTGCCATCGATCTGACCGTCGGCACCGTTGCAGCTACCGGTTCCACTGAAGGTGCCGCTGACCGCCGCCTCGGACGCGGGCGCGCCCGTGCAACCGGTGAGATTACCGTTCCAGGTGGCCGTGGTCGGCGCGACCGACATCCCGAGCGGGCTTGTGTTGTAACTGAATTGGCCGCCGGAGCAGCCGCCGGCAATCGGATCGGCCGCGGCCTGCTGGGCGCCGACCAATGCGGCGGCGAGTGCGGCGACTGCGACCGAAGCTGTGGCGATCTTCCGGGAAATTGCCATGACGAATACCTTCTCCTTTGATCGAACTGATCTGATGGAGCAGCTGACGACAAGCAAACGCGAAGATAGTAGACCGTGTGTGCGGCGCAGGCTAATCAGCCCACACGCATTCCCCGGGATATGCCCGCCGGGCATAGGTATTGTTCGGGTTGACGGTGATAACGTCACACGCCCGCACGAGCTCTTCCGGTCGATCGTCCAAATGCGCGAGATTCGGCATGATCACCGCTTCCGCTTCTGTCTTGCGGATGACCTCGCGCAATGCCGCGAGAACATGCGAACCCGCGCCCTCCAGCCGCACGATCTCGGCGAGGTCATATCCGTATCGCGTTGCCAACTTGCGGATCTGGGCAATGTCCCAGTCCATCGCGTCACCCGACACGTCTTGACGAAGGTATCCGATCGCGGTCGGCGTCGGCCTCATCGACTTGCCTCGTTCCGTCGTGTACTAGATCTTCTAATGCTCGATCCATACAGGTCGGGTGCAGCTACCGTTGTTGGCGCCCGCCATCACACACTGTCGCAGCAAATACAACGCAACCGTAGCAATTTCCCCCGCCGAATACAACAGGAACGTATGTTCCCGACACCGAAAGTCGTGCGGTCGAACCGATTCCACATAAGTTACAAGATCTGCCACTATGCACCAGTGGCCGCCTCGGCGATCGTGGAGGCATTCGTCGGTATGGCCCTGGGGAATCCCACCCGGTGGCGGCTGATTCTCGCCACCCTGGGCGGGGCCCCAGGGAATATCGTGAGGCACTACACAAGTCCACCGGAACGTCTGCAGGGCTTTCCGCGCACGCTTGTCCGTTTGGTGATGGGCGTGCCTCCCGAATAATTCAGCGACCGGCGACCTTGGCCAGGTGCTCGGGATAGCGCGCACCGGCGAACGCGGTGGCGGGGGCGGCGGCATCGATGCGGGCGAGATCGTCTGCGGTCAGCGTGATCTCGGCGGCGGCGACATTCTCCTCGAGGTAGGTGCGTCGCTTGGTGCCCGGAATCGGAACCACATCGTCGCCGCGGCTCTGCACCCAGGCGAGCGCCAATTGTCCTGCGGTAATGCCCTTTTCGGCGGCCAGCTCGCGCAGCGCCGCGACGATGCCGAGATTGCTGTCGAGGTTGTCCTCGGCGAATCGCGGTAGCCTGCGGCGCAAATCGTCGGCGGGCAGGTCGGCGGTGGAGGTGATCGCGCCGGTCAGAAAACCGCGGCCGAGCGGCGAGAAGGGCACGATGCCGATGCCCAGTTCACGACAGGTCGGCAGCACCTCGGCCTCGATATCCCTTGTCCACAGCGACCATTCACTCTGCAGGGCGGTCACCGGATGGACCGCGTGCGCGCCGCGGATGGTCGCCGCCGATGCCTCCGAGATGCCGAGGTAGCGAACCTTGCCCGCCTGCACCAACTCCGACAGCGCGCCCCAGGTCTCCTCGATGGGGACATTCGGATCGACGCGGTGCTGGTAGTAGAGGTCGATGTGGTCGACACCGAGCCGGGCCAGCGAAGCGTCACAGCTCTGCTTGACGTATGCGGCGTCGCCACGGGCGCCCATGCTCCCGTCCTCGCCCCACACGATGCCGAATTTGGTCGCCAGCACCACCCGATCGCGGCGGTCGGCGATGGCCTTGCCGACCAGGCGCTCGTTGGTCTCCGGGCCGTAGACATTTGCGGTGTCGAGCAGCGTCACGCCCAGATCCAGCGCACGGTGGATGGTGGCGATGGATTCGTCGTCGTTATCGCGTACGCCGTAGGCCTGGCTCATACCCATGCAGCCCAGACCCTGTGCACCAACGGTCAACTGGCCGAGTTTCCTGGTCGGAATCATGCGGGGCTCTCCTCCTTGGTCGACGATCTCGTCATCGACGCTACGACCTGGAGAGCGCTCCAAGTCAAGTGCGAGAGGTTCGGTCAGTTCGCGAACGCGCCCATGACGACCGGTGCGACGAACTGCTCCAGCATGACCCGCTCATCGGCCTCGTCACGACCGGGCGCGGTGAGCAGCGACATGATGAGCCGAGCCAACCAGCGGGCCAGCCGGGCGCGGTCCGGATCGGCCGTCGGCGGCAGCAGCCCGGCCGCTATGGCCTCGATGACCTCGGAGGATTGACCGATTTCATTGGCAATGCCCGCATCGCCCGCAGTGAACCACGCGATGAGAGTCGGGTCGGTACGGACCTCGCGCAGCGATGCGAGCATGACCGCGACGATGCGCTCACCCGGATCGGTGATCTCGCGAGTTCGCTCGGCAACCGCGGCGCCCACCCGACGAGCTTCGCGGTGCACGAACGCGATTCGCAGCGCTTGGCGGTTCGGGAAATAGCGATACAGGGTGGCGCGCGAGCAACCCGCGGCCTTCGCGACATCGCCCATCCCGGTATTCGTGACCCCGCGCTCGACGAACAGCAGAGCGGCCGCGTCGAGAATCTGCTCGGCCGCGATATCGGCGCGCTTGGGGCGCAACCAATCTCCGGTCATGCCGTCACCCGGAACGGCACACGATCCGGCCAGCGCACATAACTACCGGGGGCATAACGCACACGGTCGATATCCACGACGAAATCCGGGCAGCGCACAAGCAGTTCCTCCAGCGCGACGCACGCGACCATGCGCGCGGCGGCCGCGCCGAGACAATGATGGTTGCCGTGGCTGAAGGTCAGGATCTGCTTGGGCCGCCGTCGCACATCGAGCTCGCTCGCATTGGCACCGAATTCGCACTCGTCCCGGTTCGCCGAGGCATACAGCAGCAGCACGCGACGTCCGGCCGGGATGGTAGTGCCGTGAATCTCGGCGTCGCGCACCATGGTTCGCGCCAATCCCTGTACCGGCGAGGTGAGCCGCAAGAACTCCTCGACCGCATCCGGGATGCGCGACGGATTCTCGATAAGCAGCCGCCGCTGATCCGGACGCTCGGTCAGCAATTGCACGGCACCGCCGAGATTGCCTGTGGTGGTGTCGTTTCCGCCGGTGATCATGGTGAAGGCGAAGCCGAGAATCGAGATGATGCCCGCATAGTCGCCATCAGCGCCGAGGCCGGAAGCCACCAGATGCGAGATCGTATCGTCTGTGGGTTCGGCACGACGGCGTTCGATCAAATGGGTGAAGTACTGCATCAATTCGCCGATGGCCTCTTGGGCATCGAGCGGACTACCGCCCGCGGAGGCAGTCATGATGAGATCGGTCCACTCGTCGAATTTCGGCCGATCCGGTTCCGGCACACCGAGATAGTGCGCGACCACCATGCTCGGCAGCGGCTTGAAGAGTTCGACGACGATATCGCCCTCCCCCGCCGCCCGCAGCCGCTCCAACCGCTCGACGACGAACGCACGAACCTGCGGTTCGACCGAGCGCACCTGCCGCGGCGTAAAGCCTTTCATGACCTGTCTGCGGAAGGTGGTGTGATCCGGCGGATCGGTGAAGACGAACGGCCGCGGTTCGGGTAGCCCGATCTCGCCGAGGTCGTGGTAGTCGACGGTCAGGCCGCCCGCCGACGAGAAGGTCGCGACGTCCCGCGCCGCCGCATAGACATCCGAATAGCGGGACAGGACATAGTAATCACTCGCCGGATCATCCTGGGGCACAACGTGATGCACGGGGTCGTGCGCGCGCAGTCCGGCATACATCGGCCACGGGTCGCGCCAAGTCTCCGCGGATCTCAATTCGAAATGCGGTCGGTGAGACAACTCTGTCTTCATGGTCCGAGAGTAAGACAAAATGCTATAACTGTCTAGAACGCGTTCTATATCCGGTCAGCGGAAGCTACTCCGCTTCGAACCGGCCATGCGGTCAGAGCAGAGTTACCACCAGCAACACCGCCACCACGATGAACAGGATTGCCAGCACCGCGGCCATGGCGATGAAGCCGACTCCGGTCGGCGGAAAGTGTCGGCTGGTGCGCGGTTCGGGCGCGGACAGCCCAGAGGTCTGCGGCGTCTCGGGCGGGGTCGATCCGGGTCGGACACCGCCGCCCGCCTCGAGATCGGGAGTGCGCCGCGGATCAGGATCCATCGACATGGCGATGCCCTTCATTGCCGGTGATCATTTCCGGGTCCGACGGTTGCCCGGCACGTTTGCGTCGCAACACCACGATGGCAACGATCACCGGTATCACGACGAATACCAATAGAAGTTCCATACCGGCCGCATACCCGGACTCACATCACTTATAGGTCATTGTTCACTCGAAAATTGCCAGACTTCGGGGCAGTTCCCGAGCCGTTGCCATGGCATAGGACGGCGGTACCGTAGAGACTGGGCCGAAACGCGGGGAGGCAACGATGGTGCAGTGGGAACGGCCGCCCAGAGTGCAGACACCGGATGCGGAAGCGCCGTGGAACGAGATCGTGCCACAGCTGTGGATGGGTGGGCATCATTACGGAAACGTCGAAGGCGCGCGGGTGCCCGCGATCGTCGGGATCGAATTCGATGTGGTGATCAGCCTGTTCCAGGCCGAGGGGCACGGGCCGGGACCCGAGGTCGAACACCATCACCTCGCGATTCCGGACGCGGAGCTGCACGCCGAGCAGCTGGCGGCGGCGCGCGAATTGGCCAGGATCGCCGCAGCGGCGGTTCGTGCCGAACGCAGTGTCATGGTGCGCTGCCAGTACGGATACAACCGTTCGGGTTTGGTGGTCGCGCAGACGCTGCTGGATCTCGGGTATTCGGTCGATGACGCCATCGACCTGATTCGGCAGCGACGGTCCCGCTATGCGCTGAACAACGAGTTCTTCGTGAAGTATCTGACGATCGGGCTCGACTGAACCTGAAATGCCAAGTGCCCCAACCTAACGGGCACCCTCCAGGGAATCCCTTCTGCCGTACCGGTAGCCGTAACCCACATCATCGGACAACTTCGGCATACGACGCGCGAGATGGCGCGTTCGGGGCGACGATGTATTGCGTGGCAGGACAATTCGTTCCGGTCCCCGACTGGTTCGCATGGGAGAACCAGGATTGCGGGATCGCGATCGCGGATATCGATGGTGACGGCGCCCTGGATGTCGTCGTACTCATAGTGGACAATCCGGCTGGTCAGAACACCGCTTCATATCGGGTGGGCATGGGGCTGGCCCCCGACGGCTCGACGAAGAGTTGGGGACCGTGGCTGCCGGTGCCGGATTGGTACGGCTGGGAGAACCAGGGTGCGGGCATCGCGATCGGCGATCTGAGCGGCAACGGCCGACCCGATCTTGTGGTGTTCGTCGTGGACAATCCACCCGGCCAGAACCAGGGGTGCTACCGGATCGGGCGCGATCTGGCCGAGGACGGCACGGTGACCGGCGGCTGGACGCCATGGATCACAGTGCCGGATTGGTACGGCTGGGAGAACCAGGGTGCCGATATCTGCCTCACGTCCGTCGATGGTCAGCTCAGCCTGGTCGTTTTGGCGGTCGACAATCCGCCGGGCCAGAACAGCGGACAGTTCCGGTTGGCCAAGGGACTGACCGCGGACGGCGCGGTCCGCGAATGGACGCCATGGGTGGCGGTGCCCGACTGGTACGGCTGGGAAAACCAGGGCGCGGGCATCACGGCCGCGGATCTGGACGGCGACGGCAGGCCGGAACTGATCGTCTTCGCGGTGGACAACCCCGAGGGTGTGAATGCCGGTGTGTACACCATCGGCTGGGGCCTGGAAGGTTCCGGGCACGCGGTCGACGGCTGGAGCGGGTGGACCGAGACCCAGTGGGGTTTCGCCGAAAACCAAGGCGCGGCACTGGCTTTGCTGCCGCACGACGGCACACCTCCGGAACTGGCGGTCTTCACCATCGACGCACCGGATGGCGTCAATGCCGGTTATGTGCGCGTGCTCGAACTGGAGACCGATCTGACGCACGCACCGCATATGGGCTTGTGGCGCATTCTCGATTTCGGCACCGAGATCAACCCGGTACACGCCGCCCTACTGCACACCGGCGACGTGCTGTTTTTCGCTGGCTCCGGTAACGATCCGGACCGCCACGACGCCCACGAATTCCGCACGCGCGTCTGGCATTACCCGCGCCCCGGTCTGAGCGCACCCGGAACCCCGATCGATATGTTCTGCGTCGGGCACGCGTTCCTGCCGGACGGCAGGCTGCTCGCGGCGGGCGGCACCGAACGCTACGACCCGTTCTACGGACTGAAGGACGCACTGCTCTTCGATCCGGCGACGCTGACCTGGAATACCAAGCCGGACATGGCTTTCGGCCGCTGGTATCCGTCGCTGGCGCCGCTGCCGAGCGGCAATATCGTCGCGGTGTCGGGTCTGGGTGCCGATAACTTCCTATCCGTAGTTCCGGAACTATTCGACGCGGACACCGAAACCTGGTCCCAGCTGCCATCTCCCGGTCCGATCCCGATGTACGGGCATCTCGTGCTGCTCGCCGACGGCAGATTGTTCTACACCGGCGGCCAGTACGGTGCGAACAACGGCATGCGGCCGTCGATCTGGGATCCGGCGACCGGCACGACCGTCGAGGTGCCCGGTCTCACCGATCCGGGCTCACGCAATCAGTCGGCGAGCGTGCTGCTGCCGCCCGCGCAGCAGCAGCGGGTCATGATTCTCGGCGGCGGCGGATACGATATGCACAGTCCCGCACCGGCTTTGGCCGATACCAGGGTCGTCGATCTGACCTCGGCGACACCGGAATACCAACCGGCCCCGCCGATGGATCACGCCAGGATGCATCTGAGCGCGGTCCTGCTCCCGGACCGAACGGTGCTGGCCACCGGCGGTTCGAGTATGGAGGAGATGGCGCACGACGCGCCGCCGCACGCCGAGATCTTCGATCCGGCGATGGGCACCTGGATGCACACCGCGCCCTGCCGAGTGCCGCGGCTGTACCACTCCGTCGCCCTGCTCACCCCCGACGGCAAGGTGATCACCGCCGGTTCCAATCCGGCGCGCAAAACCGAGGAATTGCGCATCGAAACCTATTGGCCGCCTTATCTTTTCCAAGGTGAGCGCCCGCGGCTCACGCTCGCGACGGACACTGTCGCCTACGGCGCGACCGTTACCGCGCTTACCACTGCGGCCCTGCGCGAGGTGAACCTCGTCCGCCCCGGGGCGTGCACCCACTCCTCCGATAACGAGCAACGCCTGATCGATCTCGAATTCACCAGCACCGCAGCGGATTCCGTGACGATCACGCTACCGTCGAATCCGGCACTCGCGCCGCCGGGGTGGTATCTGGTGTTCGTCGTGGACGACCAGGGCGTGCCGTCGATCGGACAGTGGCTGCACCTGGGCTGATTGTGACCGATCACAGTCCCGGACCGCCCGCCCGGCCCGTAAGGTACCGATCATGGTTCCCACCGAGATATCCGAGCTGGTCGAGTCGGTCGTGGAGTCGTATCTGCTCGACGGACGGCGCCGCTACAACCGGACCCAGGTCGCCGAACAATCCGGGACGACCACCGACCTGACCAAGCGGCTGTGGATGGCACTCGGCTTCCCGGCCGGTCTCGACGATGCCGCCGTCGACTACTCCGACGCCGATGTCGCCGCGGTGCGCAATTTCCGCGCGCTCAATGTGCTCGCCTCGGCGGACTCCCGTCAGCAGGCCGCGACCGCACGCACCCTCGGTCAGGGCATGGCACGACTGGCCGAATGGCAGGTCGATGTGGTGCTCGCCGAAATCAGCGCTCGGATGGCCGCGGCAGCGCCCGGCACCGATCCGGCCGAAATCGCCCGCGCCGCAACCGAGGCGGCCATCTCCACCCTCGAACAGCTCAATACTTACGCGTGGCGCCGCCACCTCGCCGCGGCCCTGGCCCGTTCCCTCGATCCGGGCACCACGGCGGGCGAGGCGGTGCGCGAGCTGGCAGTCGGCTTCGCCGATATGGTCGGCTACACCCGGCTCACCAGGCATCTGCATCCCGACGAACTCTCCATGCTGCTAGAGGCATTCGAATCCACCACCACCGCCGCGATCACCGAAAACGGCGGCTGGGTGATCAAGAATGTCGGCGACGAGGTCATGTTCGCGGCCGAGGATCCAACGGATGCGGCCCGCATCGCGCTGGCCATCCAGGAGAGCACGATGATGGTCGGCGGCACGCCGGACCTGCGGGTCGCCGTGGCATACGGGCCGGTGCTGCAACGCTTCGGCGATCTGTACGGCTCGGTGGTCAATATCGCCTCCCGGCTCACCGGCGTCGCCCGCCCCGGCACCGTTCTCGTCGATGACGAGGCAGCCGCGGCCCTGGACGGCAATCCGGAGTTCGATATCCGCAATCTGCGCAGCGTGCGCGTCCGCGGCTTCAACCGCCTGCGGCCCCACACCCTGCGGCGCAACGGCAAGTACAAAT
>NZ_BDBY01000278.1 GCF_001613225.1 Nocardia pseudovaccinii NBRC 100343 | reverse complement strand
AGGCACACCATCTGCATCCCCACACGCTGCGCCGCAACGGCAAGTACCGGCACCGCACAACCTAAGCTCGTCCGGTGGAGTTCGAGTGGGCCGAGTTGCGGGAGAGCTGCGTTATCGAGGAGGACGCGGCGGTGCTGGCGCTGAACAAACCCGCCGGGATTTCGGTGACCGGGGAGCGGCACGACAGCGATATCGTCGAGGCGGCGGCCGCGGTGGGGGAAACGCTGTATCCGGTGCACCGGATCGACAAGGTGACCTCCGGACTCGTGCTGCTGGCCAAGGAGTTGGGCGCGCACGGGCAGCTGACCAGGCAGTTCAACAAGCAGACGGTCGAGAAGGCGTATCTGGCGATCGTCGAATCGACCGGCCTGCCCGATCGCGGCGTCATCGAACTGCCGCTCAGTGTCGGTCGCAAGAACCGGGTGCGAATCGCCGCGCCCCGCGAATCCATTCGCGAGCGGGCCGGTCGCTGGTTCGTCGATGACGCGGACCTCTTGGCCACCAAGAACTATCCGTCGACAACCCAGTTCACCACGGTCCTGCGCACGGACACCTACACCGTGCTCGCAGTGCGCCCGATCACCGGCCGCCGCCACCAGATCCGCGTACACCTGGCTTGGATCGGACATCCCATCGTCGGCGACCCCCTATTCGACAAATCCGCCCGATACGACCGCACCTACCTCCACTCCTGGCAACTCGCCCTCGCCGCCTCCTGGCGCACACCCCCCACCCTCACCCTCCAAGCAACCCCAACTCCCGACTTCTGGCACCCCCTCCATCCCACGCCCGACCCCGCCGCTCTCCTCCAACACGCCGACACCCTGCTGCACACCATCGAATCCCCGCTCCCCCAACCGAATAGCCCTCACCCACCCAAAGCCGCATGCTAATATGCTTTTATGCGCACCACGATCGACCTACCACCAGAGTTGATGCAGGCCGCCAAGATCGCTGCGGTCGAGCGTGGAATGAGCCTGAAAGATCTCTTTACCAAGGCGTTGACTCACGAGATCGGCGCGGGCATACCCGGCCGAAAGCACGGACGCGTCACCTTCCCGCTGATCAGCGGGCCAGATGCAGAGCCGAAGGCCGCTATCACCAATGCCGATATAGAAGCGGCGTTCGAGGCCGAGGACATCGAGAAGTACGCGCAATGACCTTGGTCGACGTGGGTGTCTGGCTTGCGGCGGTGTGGGGCAGGCACGTACATCACAAGATCGCGGCAGCATGGTTCGGAGAACAAGCCGACGGCCTGCTCCTGTGCCGAGTTACCCAAACAGGTCTGCTTCGGTTGCTCTCCAACCCTGCCGTACTGGGAAGCGATGTCTTGCCGCGAAGCGCGGCGTGGCGAATCGTAGATCAGCTCAACGAGGACGAACGAGTGCTCTGGGCGGAGGAGCCCGCCGAGCTGGAAGCCGTGTTCCGCGCGTTCTCCGCCAGGAACGACAACAGCCACAAATTGTGGATCGACGACTACCTGGCCGCATTTGCACAAACCAGCAACGCCGCACTGGCGACACTCGATCGAAAACTCGCAGCACGCTACCCGTCCGTCCAGGTCGTAACCCTCAGCCCCAAGTAGAGATTGACGCCACCGCCGCGCACATCTTGGCGCCGACACGCACGGAATGGGCGGGAATTCCCTGCGCGGCACGCTAAATCGTGCGGCCGGTAATCACGCCCGAGCGGCCACGGCGACTACTCAGGCCAGCTCGGGGACCGCCCGAGGATGGCGACGATCTCGTCGAGCACCGAGTCACCGGACCACGCGATGACCGGCCCGAAGGCGGAGCCCGGGGCCAGGCGGGCCGGGCCACCGGGGACGATCTCGGCTACCGATAATGCGACCGCGAGCAGGTCGTCGTCGAAATGCACTGTGCGGCCGAGGGTTCGGGCGACGTCCCAGGAGTGCACGACGTAGTCGATCAAGTGGAAGCTGACCGCCTCGGCACCGGAGAATTCGAAGGCGCTGGTGAACTCCGGCAGCGGGAAGGACCGGTCGAGCACGCCGTCCTCGGCGAAGGACGCCAGCACATGTTCGGCGGCGGCGCGGTAGTCCGCGATCGGGTCCTCGCCCAGCGGACGCAGCCGCCACAGCGACAGATCGCCCTCGCCGCCGGAGGCGGCCGCGAAGCCGTAGTGCTGAGTGATCATGTGCGCCAGCAACCCGTGCAGCGTCCAACCGGCGCACGGCGTCGGCTTGGCCAAATCGGCCGGAGTCAGCTGGGAAACAACTTCGATGCTGGTGCGCACGGCCTGGGCATTGAGCGCGATCAAATCGACCTGTGTGCCCAGTGATTTGAGGGTCCGCAACTCGGGGGCGGTGTCGGAATCGGTGGTCATCGCTGTCCTCTCGATACATCCAATTGATAAGCGCATGCATATCGTAAGCTCATGCTTATCATAAGCTAAGCGGTATTTTCTACCCATGCCGGAGAAGCGCCCCGACCTCGCTGCGATGATCGCGCCGCTCGGCCGCGCCCTCGCCATGGCGGAACTGCCCATACTCGAGCGGCACGGCCTGACCATGTGGGGCTATGTGGTCCTGCTCGGACTCGGCGACGAACCCGTCTACACCCAGGCCGCGCTGGCCAAGAAGATCCGTGCGGACAAGACGCGCATCATCGGCACACTCGACGAACTCCAGCAGCGCGGCCTCATCCGGCGCGACCTCGATCCGGCCGACCGGCGCGCACGCCTGATTTCGCTCACCCCGACCGGTCGGACCACCCGCGGCCAGGCACAACACGATATCCAGGAGCAGGAGAACCGCCTGCTCGCCCAGCTCCCAGCCGCCGATCGCAAGTCGTTCCTGCGGTCACTGCAGACGCTGTGGGCATCGGTCGTCGACCCGTCGAGCTGACCCGGTGTGCGCGCGACCACTTCCGACCCCGCGGCCTTCTACCGGTGGTCAGCCTCATGGCGACGCGTAACCCGCAGGTCATCTAGCCTGTAGACGTGCGGCACACGATGCCGACACCCTCTGACGCAATGGAGCGATCCCCCAGAGAAAGCGAACGCCGATGATCCTGGTGGCTCAGGTCAGCGATACCCATTTCGATCTCGGCACCCGCAATGCCGAACGCGTCGAGCGGGTCATGGCCTATCTCGCCGAGCTGCGACGCAGGCCCGATGCCATTCTGGTGACCGGCGATATCACCGATTCGGGTAAGCCCGAGCAATATGCCGAGGCACGTGCCGCACTCGATGCCGATATCCCCGTCTACGCGCTGCCCGGTAATCACGACGACCGCGCCGCCTTCCGCACGATCCTGCTCGGCGAATCCGCATCGACCGCGCCGATCAACAACGCACACCGAATCGGCAATTCAACCGTGGTACTGCTGGATTCGAGCGTCCCCGGCGAATCCGGCGGCCGACTCACCGAAGAGACCTACGACTGGCTGCGCGGCGTACTCGCCGCCGCGCCCGCCGACGCGCCCATTCTCCTTGCGCTGCACCATCCGCCCGCACATCTGTTCAGTCCGGTCATCGATGAGATCTCGCTGGCGGAGCCCGAGAAACTGGCCGAGGTGGTCGCCGATGACGAACGCATCGTCGGCGTGATCACCGGACATGCGCATTCCGCCGCCACGACTACCTTCGCGGGCCGCCCGCTACTGATCTCCCCGAGCACCGCGTCTGTGCTGGGCGGGGAGTGGGAACTCGAGCTCCCCCATCACGTGATGGACTACGCGCCGGATCCGGCCATCGCCCTGCACGTCATCGATGAAAGTAACCGCATCACAACGCATTTCCGAAGCATTGCGATGGGCGGCCGGATCGGCGTGCAGCCGAACTAGCGGCGTACCGCCCGTTCGCGGCGGTAGGCCGCCGGTGTCGCGCCGGTCCAGCGCTTGAAGGCGTAGATGAAGGTGGAGGATTCGGCATAGCCGAGCCGGATGGCC
>NZ_BDBY01000277.1 GCF_001613225.1 Nocardia pseudovaccinii NBRC 100343 | reverse complement strand
GCTCATATTGAGATCGCGTGCGACGGAGTCGATTCCGCGCGGGGCGGCGAATCCGTCGGCACCGCCGGGCACCAGGAGTTCGCGCACCTCGGCCGCGATACCGGTGCGGGCGCGGCGTCGATCCACCAGATCCCGGCATTGCGCGAGGCACATGGCCCAGGTGTGCTCATTCGCCTGCGGCAGTGGCTGCTCCAGCATTGCCGGATCGATCGTGAACAGATTGTGCGGCCGTCCGAAACGCGGCCGCACATGAGTGACCTCCATGATCCGATCGGCGTATGCCGGTTCGGGAAAACGGAATTCGGCCCTGGTGAGCGGCAACTGTTTACCGATCAGATCGCTCATGACCTGATGCATGGCGGTCACATCGCGTTCGACCAGGAACTGGCGCACATCGGCCGGAATCGATTCGTCGTGCACCCAGGCGATGAATTCGCCCTCCCCCCATTCCGCGACGGGCAGGCAGAAGGTGAAGCTCAGCTCCAGATAGCGCAGCGCGAACGAGATCGCCTCACCGAGCGTCGGACTGCTGACACAGGCGAAGCCGAAAATGCCGAAGGTGGTGATCCGATACCGGCGACCGATCTCGACACCGAGCGCGGGCGTATCGGCGAGTTCCCGGACGAGATTGCGAATGACGGCGAGTTCGGTGCGCGCGTCGATCTGCGCGTCCGGATCGTGCAGCACGGCCTCGGTCAGCTCGGTTCCCGCGAGCATGCGCGTGACGGGCACGCCCTGCTCACCGGCATAGCCGACCATGAGTGCCACGCTGGCGATGCCGCGCGGAAAGTTCCAGTCGCGGATGCCCGGATCCTGTACCCGCTCCACAGCGGACATTATGGCCGAAAATCTCGATAGGCCCACCCCATACGCGACCTGCGGTCTTAGAGTGGAACTCATCTACAGTGCTGTGAGGAGTGCCACAAAATGACAGCTGGCGAACGGCCCTCGGTCATCATCATCGGCGCCGGTTTCGGCGGCGTCGGGATGGCAATCGAATTGCGGCGCAACGGTTTCGACGATATCGCCATTCTGGAGCGCGGCACGGACATCGGCGGGGTCTGGCGGGAGAACACCTACCCCGGCGCGGCTTGTGATGTGCCGTCGCCGCTGTACTCGTTCTCCTACGAGCCCAAGCCGGACTGGCCGCAGCGATACTCCGGACAGGCCGCGATCCACGACTACCTGCGCGGTGTCGCCCAGCGGCACCGCCTGCTGGAGGCGATCCATTTCGGCGCCGAGGTGACCGACGCCGAATTCGACGACGCCTCCGGCCGCTGGACCGTACGGACCAAGGACGGCTCGGCCCGCACCGCCGACGTGCTCATCTCCGCGGTCGGCCAACTGTCGCGGCCCGCGCTGCCGAACATTCCCGGTATCGACACCTTCACCGGTCAGGCCTTCCACTCCGCCGAGTGGGATCACGGCGTCGAGCTGGCCGGTAAACGCGTCGCGTGCATCGGCACCGGCGCCAGCGCCATCCAGTACATTCCGGAGATCCAGCCACGGGTCGAACACCTCACCCTGTTCCAGCGCACGGCGGCGTGGGTGCTGCCCAAATTCGATACCGACTACACCCCGGTCCAGCACAAACTCTTCGCGCGGCTGCCCGGCGCCCTGCTCGTCGAACGTTTCGGCTGGTGGGCCATCGCCGAATTCATCGCGCTCGGCCTGGTCGAATTCCCGTGGATCGTGCGACTGGTCGCGAAGATCGCGTCGAAACATCTGGAAGTGCAGGTCCCGGATCCGGAACTCCGCGCCAAACTCACCCCCGACTATCCGATCGGCTGTAAGCGCGGCCTGTTCTCCAACGACTACTACCCGGCTCTGCTCGAACCGAACGTCCGGGTCGAGACCACCGCCATCACCGAAATCGTGCCGAACGGCGTGCGCACCGCCGACGGCAAGGTGCACGAGGCGGAGGTAATCGTCTACGGCACCGGGTTCAAGGGCACCGAATTCCTCTGGCCCATGAATATCTACGGCCGCGCGGGCCGCAAGCTCTCCGATGCCTGGCAAGGCGGCGCGCACGCCTACTGCGGCATTACCGTGCCCGACTTCCCGAATATGTTCCTGGTCTACGGTCCGAATACCAATCTCGGCGTCGGCTCGATCATCTACATGATCGAATCGCAGGCCCGCTATATCCGCCAGGCCGTCCAACTGCTCGCCGAACGTCCCGGCCACGTGCTCGAGGTACGTCCCGAAGCGGAGGCGCAATTCAATACCGCGGTTCAGCAGCGCCTCGCGCGCACACCGTGGAACTTCTGCTCCAGCTGGTATCGCACCGCTTCGGGCCGGATCACGAACAACTGGCCGGGTCCACAGCTCGCCTACCGCCGTCGCGTCCGCAAGTTGAAGGCCGCCGATTACGAGCTGACCCGGGTGGCCTGAAAGCTCAAGGTCTCCACAGAAAGACCACACGAACTGTCCACACCGATCCTGGCAGACTTGACCCGTGAGCGATCTGCCAGCCCGTCCCACCGAGCGCGGCCCGCTGCGCCCGATCGAATTGGCGGCGGGGGCGGTACTCGGCGGTGCCACCGTCGGCCTGGTGACCGTCGGTGCGCTGATTCCGTTCGCCGCGGCGCTGCAGCTGGTGGCCGCGGTGCCGCTGGCCATGATCGCGCACCGCTATCGGCTGCGCGCCCTGATCACCGCGACGGGTTCGGCCGTGCTGGTCTGCTTCGTCGCGGCGGGCATCGTACCGGCATTCGGCATTCTCAGCTCGGCCACCGTCGCGGGCATCATCGGCATCGTCAAACGTCGACGCGGCGGTTTGCCCGCGGTGCTCGGATTGTCGGTAATCGCCGGTCTCGGCTTCGCGGCGTTCGCCGTCGGAACGCTGGTCGTGCTGTCTCGGTCACGGAATCTACTGTTCAACACCATCCGCAGCACGGCTGAGGGCCTGGAGCGGACGGCGGCGCGGCAGCCCCAGCTGGAACCCCTCGGACGCGGAATCGCCGACGCCGCGGACGCGGCGATCCGCTGGTGGTGGGTCCTGGTCGGCGGTGGTGTGCTGGCGGGCTTCATCGCGACGGCGGTGTTTTCCTGGTTCGTACTCGGCTCGGTACTCGACCGGCTGTCCTGGCTGCCCAGTCGAGACCGGCTCGACGCACCACCTGACGACCGGCCGATCGCGCCGCTCCCGGTGCGACTGCGCGCGGTCGGCTTCCGCTATCCGGGCGCGCCGGTCGATGCGCTGTCCGGCATCGATCTCACGGTCGATATCGGCGAATTCGTGGCCATTGTCGGCCACAACGGATCGGGCAAATCGACACTGACCCGGCTGCTGGCCGGACATCCGCCGACCACCGGCGGCGTGGACCGTCCGGGCGCCGCAGGCCTCGGCCATCTGGGTGGCACCGCGCTGGTGCTGCAGCGTCCGGAGAGTCAAACGCTCGGTGTGCTCGTCGCCGACGATGTGGTGTGGGGTCTGTCCACCGAACTCGCCGCCGCGGTCGATATCGATGGGCTGCTGCGCGAGGTCGGCCTGGACGGTATGGGCGATCGCGAGACCGCGACGCTTTCGGGCGGTCAGCAGCAGCGACTGGCGGTGGCCGCGGCATTGGCCCGCCGCCCCGCGCTGCTCATTGCCGACGAGGCCACCTCGATGATCGATCCGGACGGTCGCCGCGATCTCGTCGCACTCCTGGCCGAGCTGCCCAAACGCCATCCGATGGCGGTGGTGCTGGTGACCCATCACGAGGCCGATGCGGCCGCCGCCGACCGGGTCGTGCACCTGGCAGGTGGCCGGACCGTCGAGCGACTGCCCGCATGGCCGCAACCGGGCGGCGAGATCCGCCGCCGCCCGATGGGCGAAACCATCCTGCAGCTGAGCGAGGTCCGTCACACCTATAACCGCGGAACACCGTGGGCCGCACCGGCTTTGCACGGCGTCGACCTGACTGTGCGGCGCGGCGAGGCGCTACTCGTGGTGGGGGGCAATGGCTCCGGCAAATCAACACTGGCCTGGATCATGGCGGGATTGATCGAACCCAGTTCCGGCCGTTGCGAATTGGGCGGTAAGCCGATCGCGAAGCAGATCGGCCGAGTGGAATTGGCGTTCCAGCACTCCCGGCTGCAGTTGCAGAAACAGACGGTCGGCGACGAAATCGCGGACTGGGGCGGACGGGCCACCGGATCCGGTGCGGTCGGCCGCGCACTGGATGCGGTCGGTCTGGATCGCGCACTGGCCGCGCGGTCCATCGAAGAACTCAGCGGCGGTCAAGCCAAGCGCGTGGTGCTCGCGGCCATTGTGGCCAGCCACGCACCGGTCGTCGTGCTCGACGAGCCGCTGGCCGGATTGGACCCGCACGGTCGCGCCGAAATCGTGGAACTGCTTGCCCGCCTGCGCGATTCCGGGCTCACCCTGATCGTCATCTCGCATGACGTGCACGATATGGCCGCGGTCTGCGACCGGGCCGTACATCTCGAGGCCGGACGCATTCTGGAGGCCGATCCGATCCGCGATACCGCGAATGTGCCCGCGCACCAGCTGGATTCCCGCACGACCATGCCGGGAACGCGCCCAGGCGATCCAGCCTGGCGACTCGGGAACGGAGGTCGGTAATGAGTACGGTGCTGTTCCGCGAAGTGCCGGTTTCCAGTCCGGTGCACAGCCTCTGGGCCGGAACCAAGATCATCGCGGCGTTCCTGATCAGCGTGGTGCTGATGTTCCTGCCGTCCTGGCCGGTACTCGGCTTGATGGTCGTATTCGTGATCGCGATCGGGTTGGTGGCCCGACTGCCGCTGAGCACACTGCCGCGCCTGCCGTGGTGGTTCTGGGCGGCGATCGGCATCGGCGCCCTGCTCAATGTGCCGGTGGGCCGCGATGCCGTGCTGCGCTACACCAATGTCACCGTCTTCGGCCTGATCCTGCTGGCCTCCTCGTTCCTGATCGCCTGGACCACCCCGATGGGCGATATCGCCCCCGCGCTGGCCAAACTCGGCTCGCCACTGCGCAGATTCCGCGTGCCAGTGGACGAGTGGGCCGTGGTCATCGCGCTGACATTGCGCGGATTGCCGCTGCTGATGGATGAGATCCGGGTGCTGCGGGCGGCGCGCCGACTGCGCCCGAAGGATGGCCTGCTCACTCGCGCCGCCGATAATCCGCTCGTCGATATCCTCACCGCCGCCATGGCGGTATCCAGCCGCCGGGCAACCGAACTGGGCGAGGCCATCACCGCACGCGGCGGCACCGGCCAACTCACCGCCCACCCGAGCACCCCCGGGCGCAATGACGCGATCGCGCTGACGGTTGTCATCGCGGTTTGCCTCGGCGCGGTCGTCCTCGATCTGCTCACCTGATCGGCGATACTGGCCCCTGTGCCGGACCAAGACGACGATGTACCCGCCTGGCAACGCAAGACGGAGGGTGAATCGCGGTGGGCCGCGACGCTCGCCGTGCTGGTGATCGTGGTGTTGCAGGTCGCCCCGAAGGAACTCCGGGAGCAATCCGCCTGGCTGGTGCTGCCCGTACTCGAGGTCCTGTTGCTCGGTGTGCTGGTGGTGGCGAATCCGTTCCGGCTCAACCGGGAAGAGCGCTGGCTGCGCAACTGCGGCCTCCTGCTGACCGGTTTGCTGAGTCTGGCCACCGCGGTTTCGGCGGGTCGACTGGTCTTCCAACTGATCAATGGAACTCTCAGCGATCCGGTGCAACTGCTCGTCTCGGGCGGTGCGGTCTGGTTGACGAATGTGGTGGTGTTCGGACTCTGGTACTGGGAGTTCGATCGCGGCGGACCCGCGGCCCGCGCACATGCGCGAAAGCCGTTGCCGGACTTCCTGTTCGTACAGATGCAGAGTCCGGACCTGACCGAACCCGAATGGGAGCCACAGTTCCTGGACTATCTCTATCTGGCGTTCACCAATGCGACGGCGTTCAGCCCGACCGACGTGATGCCGATGTCGCGGTGGGCGAAGGCGACGATGATGCTGCAGTCGGCGATCTCACTGGTGCTGGTGATCTTGGTGATCGCCCGCGCGATCAATGTCCTGCAGCAGCCGGGGTCCTGATCGGATAGCGAAGAGCTATAACAAGATTCGTTATGTGAGCAATATTGAATACCCCGAAAAGCATTCCTCTAAACCTTTTGTACGCGGTAAGGTGTCCTCGGAGTGCGTTCTCTAGATCACATCGTGGCTCTGCACAGCGTCGGGGGGAGGATTTTTCGCGTGCGGAGCGTTGCTACGGCTTGCAAAAACTGATGAAGATTGGACCACCGGAATGATTCTCCGCAAGATCACCGCGGCAGCCGTGCCGATCGTCGCCGCTGTCGCGGTCGGCGCGGGCACCTCCTATGCACAGCCGGATGCCGCGCCCGTACCCGACATCGGGTACGAGGCAAAACTGGTGGGCGACAAGATCGTCACCACGCTGACCGACGGGTCCTTCCAGTTGTCCGCGAACACCGTGGACATCAAGGACATCGCGGGCAATACGGTGGTCACGCTGCCGCTGACGTTCCGGCAGGACGGTCTCGAGTTCGCCATGCCGCATGAGATCCGCGACGCGGGCCGGGTGCTGGAGTTGACCGCGGTCAAGGACTACACGCAGGCGCGGCAGGCGGCCGCGCCGATCGCATCGCCGCGGGAGAATCTGCGCGCGCAGGATAACTTCCTGTCCCAGTTCGGCATTGCCACCGCCATCGGCGGCTTTCTCGGCACGGTGATCGGCGCGCTGGTCGGGCTCACCGGCATCATCGGCGGACCGACCGTCATCGCCAGCGTCATCGCGGGCGCGGGTATCGGCGGCATCATCGGCACGCTCGTGGTCGGCGGACCGGCATTGATCATCGCGGGCATCGATCTGCTCAGCACCTTGTCCGCTCCGGCAGGCACCACCAAATGGCAGGACGCGCCGGTCAAGTAGGACCGGCAACCAGCACTCCGAACGCGGCGCGCGGCGAATTCTCGTAGCGCGCCGCATCTTTCGTTCATCGGCCGGGACAGCCCGGTGCGACCGGAACACCCGCGAAGCGATCGGCGAGGAAGCCCATCGCACCGGCCGCCTCGCCGATGGCGGTCACATTGTGTCCAGGCAGCGCCGATTGCACGGAGGTGAGGTCGGCACCCTCCGCGCAGTATCGCCCGACCAGATCGGTGAAGCCCGCGACCGGGATCACATCATCGGTTGTGCTGTGGTACAGGTACATCGGCATGCCCGGTGCACTGCCGCCCAGTTCCTGCCGGTCGGTCGCGGCCCGAAAAGCCGGTTGGAACAACACATCCGGCACCGCCGCGAAATCGTCCACATGCGCGTTGATGTACTTGACGACCAGATCCGGTGCACAGGCGGATGCATCCTCGGCGAGGGCGCTGCGACCGCGTTCGTTGAGCAATTCCGGCACACCGGAATTCGGCTCGTTCTTCGCGATCGCGAGCAATACGAGCATTCCCAGCCCCGCCTGCACGGTGCCATCGACACTATCGGCCATGGCTGTCCAATCGGCGGGCACCCCGCCCGAAGTGATCCCCGCGAACTGGATATCGGGCGCGTACTCCGGTTGTATCTGCGCCGCCCACAGCGTCGCGAAGGCACCGCCCGAATAGCCCCACGCGCCGATCGGGCTCGCCGGACCGACGCCGTCCGGTGCGAGCGCGCGGGCCGCCCTGATGCCGTCGAGCACCGCGCGGCCGGAGTTGACGCCGTCCAGGAATCGGGAGTCCGGCCCCTCGTAATCGCTCGTCACCACCGCCCAGCCGCGGCGCAGCGCCTCGGCGATGAACGGTGTGTCGATATAGGTATTCGCGCCGCCGAGATCCCAGCCGCCCCGCAGGGCGTACGACGGCGCACACCGGGTGTCGAGACTGTCCTCGGCGATCTGGTACGACAGCAAGGGGCGCTGGCCGGGGCCGAACCACGGCCAGCTCGGCACCAGCACGGTGGCCATCCCCGGGATCGGCGAGCCGTTCGTATCGTTGGTCCGGTACTGCACCTGCCAGGCCGAAACCGGCAGCGGTAGACCGTACAAGGCGATCGATCGGGTCCGCAGCACGGCACCGTCGGGCTGCGAAGCCAGCTCGGCCGGTGCCGCGTAGAACGGGTCCTGATCCGGCGTCGGAAATGCCCTGGCAACGGGCACGAATGCGAACGCCACGACCGCGGGAACGATAAGGATCGATATCGCACCGGATCTCCGGTTACCGCCGACGAATGGTGCAAACAAAATTTTCATCGGGGCCTCCAGTGTTCCGACGCGGCGCGACGCACAGTGCGCCGGGAACGCGTCGGCGCCGACTTCACCCGGCCTCGAATGCCACCACCGTACTGCCTGATCAGAGGCCCAGCAACGGTCATTCGAGGGCATCAGCGACGCCGTGCGTGTCCGATTTCCGACATGGTTAGAGTTGGGGCGGAGCACGCTGCGGCGCGCTTCGAAAGTGGCTATCGCGCAACCGAATCACCGTCGGGCCGTACCCCGGATGTGATCGGTATCGAACAGGAGTGAGCTGACCATGCGGCACGGCAACGGACTGGACATTCCCGAAGGACTCGCCGATGTGTGTGCGCCGCACCGCATGGCGGTGATCGTCTACGACATGCAGGTCGGTGTGCTGTCCCAACTGCCGGACGGTCCGGAGATCATCGAGCGGGTGGCGCGGGTGGTCGAAGCGGCACGGCGCGGCGGTTATCCGATCATCTTCCTGCGGCATTTCTTCCTGCCGCGCCGCCTGAGTGGCACCTTCGCGCTGCGAATGGCCATGAGCTGGCAGCAGGTCGACAATGTCGACGACGTGAAGTTCATCCTGCAGCGTGACACCCCGGCCTTCGAACTGGTTCCGGAGCTGCGGCCGACGGCGGACGAGGTGATCTTCGACAAGACCTCGATGTCGGCATTCGAGGGCACACCATTGGCCGCGGTGCTGCGCGATCTCGGCATCGGCGCATACGCGATCGCGGGTGTCGCGCTGGAGATCGGCATCGCGCCGACGGTCACCCATTCGACCGACCTCGGCTTCGTGCCGGTGATCATCAGCGATGCCGTCGGCGGCCGCGATAAGGAGGCAATGGCGCGCGCCTATGACGATTTCGAATTCCAAGGGCACGCGATGGTCACCGACAGCGCGACCATCATTCCGCTGCTCGCCCGCGAACAGAACTGACCGCGGGAATGGCGGATCGGGTACGCCCGGTCCGCCACGCCGTAGCGACTGCTTGCAGGTCGCTCGAAAGGGTCGACGACTCAGCTGTCCTTGCGGACGGCCTTCTTGGCGGCATCCTGCGCGGCGTCGACCTGGCTCGCGAATTTGCCGTCGGTCTGCTTGTCGACGAGATCGCCCACCTTATCGATGGCCGTATCCACCTTGTCCGCATTCTGCTGGGCCAGGTCCAGCGCCTTGTTCGCCAGGTTCTTGAAATCCACCGCGCACTCCTCTTTTTCGAGCCGAAACAACCGCAAACAAACGATACCGAGCGAACTCTCCGATGACCCGGCAAACCATCAGCGACCGCCGTCACATCTCGCCGAGCCAGGCCGGATGCCAGAGGCGGCCGGTCTCGGTCCAGTTCATGAAGCGCACGGTTCCGCTGAGCTTCGGGGTTACCCACACCGCGGCCTCGCGTTCCTCGGTGGTGAGATCATTGTCGAACGGAGTGGTCTTGCGCTCCAACTTGCCGAGCCTTTCGGCCAGATCCCGCATGACCGGCTCGCTGAACCCGGTGCCGACCCGCCCCACGTAATACAGCCTGCCCTCGTGCGGAATGCCGACCAGCAGCGATTTGAAGTTGCGGGCGTCGCTGCGCCGCCAGCCGCCGATCAGGACACGCTGGGTGCGCCAGTTGCGCTGCTTGACCCACGAATGCCCGCGCTTACCTGGCAGATACACCGAATCCTTGCGCTTGGCGACCACACCCTCCAGGCCCTGTTCCTGGCTGTAGCGCAGCGCGTCGGCACCGGAGCCGTCCAGGCGCGCGGGGACCCGCAGTGACGGTGCGTTGGCGGCGATAGCTTCCAGTACCCGACGTCGATCCGAATACCGTTTGCGAATAAGGGAAGTCCCGTCCAGGTACAGCACATCGAAGGCGACGAAGACCGCGCGCGCCGCATCGGCCTGCAGCAGACCGACATTCGCTACGCCGTGATCGTCGAACACCACGGCCTCACCGTCTAGCACCACATTATGTCCGGCCAATTCCTCGGCCAGCAGCGCCATACCCGGATAGCGTTTGGTCACCACATTGCCCGCCCGGCTGCGCAGAGTCATTGTCCCGGAATCTATTTCGGCGATCAGCCGGAAGCCGTCCCATTTGGTTTCGAAGCACCACTCGACGTCATCGAGATCGGCGACCTCACCGTGGGTGGCGAGCATCGGCTGCAGCCCACGTGGAAAGGGCGCGGGCCCAGCGGGTCTCGGCACGATGAACGCGGCCTCCGGGCCGACCGGACCACTGGACACCCGGTCCGCCACTTCCTCGGCCGGAACCTGATCGCGCATGAGATGCATCAGCCACTGGGTGCCATTGGTTCGGATCATCGCGTAGCGACCGCGGAGTCGCTTGCCGTGGAAAGTCACGATGACCTCGTCCTCGCGCCATTTCTCGGTGTCGTAGGTGCCGGAATCCCAGATGGTCATCTCCCCCGCGCCGTACTGCCCCTTCGGGATCGCGCCGTGGAAGTTCAAGTACTCCAACGGATGATCCTCGGTGTGTACGGCGAGCCGGTTCTGATCCGACGAGGTCGGCGGCCCCTTCGGCACGGCCCATGACACCAGTACGCCCTCGCGTTCGAGCCGCACGTCCCAATGCAGCCGCCGCGCGTGGTGTTCCTGGACGACGAACCGATCATTCGCCCCGGGCGTAGGCGTTTCGGACGGCACCGGTTCCGGGGTCGCCGAGGCATCGCGCATCGATCGATATTTCGTCAGCGCATCGCTGTTCGAATCGGGCCGATCCAATTCGGCGAGCAGATCGCCGTCGTCGCGCCAGCGCGCGAGGACCTCGTCGAAGCGCAAGTGTCGCAGCTTCTTCCGGCTCTCCAGCTCGGACCAGGTGCGCGGTGCGGCCGCATTCGGCTCGGTGCGGCCGCGCAGCGAATACGGTGCGATGGTGGTCTTGGACGGATTGTTCTGACTCCAGTCCAGGAAGACCTTTCCACCGCGCGCCGATTTCGCCATCGTCGCGGTGACCAGATCCGGGTGCAGCTTTTCGAGATTCGTCGCCACCTGCTTGGCCACGGTGGACGCACCGCCCGGACTCAACTCCCGGTCCAGCGGCACATAGATGTGAATTCCCTTGCTACCACTGGTAACCGGGAAGGCGTGCAACCCGATCCCCTCGACCATCTCACGCACCGCCAGCGCGACCCGCGCGCATTCGGCCAGTCCCGCACCCGGCCCCGGATCCAGATCGAAGACCAACCGGGTGGCGTAGCCGACCTTGTCACCGTCGAAACGCCATTGCGGCACATGGACTTCCAGCGCCGCCTGCTGTCCGATCCAGGCCAGTCCGGCCTCGGAATCGATGACCGGATAGACGACCTTGCGGCCGGAATGTTCGATGGTGTGGCGCTCCAGCCACGACGGTGCGTGCTCGGCGAGATTCTTTTCGAAGAAGGACGATTCGTCGACGCCGTTCGGCCAGCGCTTCCGGGTGACCGGTCGCCCGGCGATATGCGGGAGCATTGCGGGCGCGATGGCCGAGTAGTAGGCGATGACCTCGCCCTTGGTGGTTCCGGTCGCCGGATACAGCACCTTGTCGAGGTTGCTCAGCTCAACCTCGATGCCCGGCTGGCCCGGGCTGCCACCGAATTCCCGGCGGGTCACCATAAATGAAGTTTAGGGGCGGGGACCGACAGATGTCGGCCCCCGCCACAGATCATGCCTGCGGCTGTCCCGGCTCATCGGGCTCGGTGGCCTTGGGGGCAGGTGGCACAGGCGGCTCCTCAGCCGCGGCCGTGGGTGACTCCGGCGCGGCCGTGGGCTTCGATGCGGGCGGCTCCGATGCGGAGTGGTCCGTCGGGACCGCCTTCTTGGCGGCCTCCTGCACCTTGCCGATCTTGTCGGAGTATTTGTGGCCGGTCTTCTCGTCGATGAACCCACCGGCCTTGTCGACCGCATCGTAAATTTTGTCGGCGTTCTCGGCTGCCGCGTCCCTGCCCTTGCCGACCAGGCCTTTCAGGGTGTCCACGAGACTCATGCCTGCATTCCTTCCTGTCGACGACCTAGGTATTCACCCAATATCCTCCCACCAGGAATCCCGGCTCGGCAGGTCATTGGGGTCGATGCGCTGGCCCGGCATCGGCACCGCCACCGCAGTACCGGCCGCCCGTGCCGCCGCGACCATTCGGCGCACCGGCTCCGACCACCCGTGGAAGGCCAGGTTGAAGGTCGCCCAGTGGATCGGCACCAGCAGTCCGTGTCCCGGATCGCCGACGCCGAGGTCGGCATGTGCGCGAACCGCCTCCTCCGGGTTCATGTGGACGTCCGGCCAGGCCTCGTCGTAGGCGCCGATCGGCAGGAGTGTCAGATCGAACGGTCCGAGCGCGGTCCCCGCCTCCGCGAAAGCCTTGGTGTATCCGGTATCACCGCCGAAGTAGACCCGCCGCGTCGGGCCGACGATGGACCAGGACGCCCATAGTGTGGTGTTGCGCACCAGGCCGCGCCCGGAGAAGTGCCGCGCCTCGGTGCAGGTGAGCACCAGATCCGTGCCGTCGCGCTCACGGCCCAGCGAGGCGAGGGAAACCGAACCGCCCCAATCCAATTCGACGATCCGATGCTCGGGCACGCCCCAGTGCCGCAGGTGCGCGCCGATGCCGATCGGCACCAGGAAGGGTGCGGCCTGTCCCACCACCAGCTGACGGATCGTCGCCTTGTCCAGATGGTCGTAGTGATCGTGCGAGATCAGCACCGCGTCCACCTGCGGCAGTTCCGACAGCGGCGTCGGCACCGGATGCAGCCGGGCCGGACCGACCAGTGCGGACGGCGAAACCCGTTCGCTCCAAACCGGATCGGTGAGAATCCGGTACCCGTCGACCTCGATGAGCGCCGATGCGTGCCCGTACCAGGTGACCGCGAGATCGCCTGCCTCGGTCGGCACGTCGGGGGTGGCCAGCGGAACCGCATTGCGCGGGCGACCGGCATTACGCCGAGTCAGCGCCGAAATCAGCAGGGACGGAGCGGCTCCCGAGACGAACTGGGTACTCGGCTCGGTGTTGTGGAACTGCCGATTGCGATAGCTCACCGCGCCGGTGGCGTAGGGCGCGATGGCATTGATGGAGGCGCCGATCGCCGACGGAATGTCCCAGACCGCGCGCACCACCCAGGAGACACCGAGCGCACCGGCGGCAATGCCCACTATCTTCTTCGGATTCATTTATCGCCCCACGAATTTCGCCGCGCGCTTCTCTGCCCTGGCCAGTCGCCCCTCCTGGGCGTCCTGACTGGTCCACGCCGCCTCCAGCGCCGCACGCTGTTGCGTGCTCTCCGGATCCCGCGTGCCGTCGTCGTTGAGTTCCAACTTCATATGCCGCAGCGACAGCGGGGCCAGCTGGGCGATCGATTTGGCCCAGGCCTGTGCGTCGGCCAGCGTGCCGAGCCGGTTGGCGAAGCCGAAGGAGTAGGCATCGGCGGCCGATACCGATTCCGCGCCGAGCAGCATGGTCCGGGCCGGGCCACCGCCGATCAGCGACGCCAGCCGCCGCACGGTCCAGCGGTCGACGGTGATACCGAGCTTGGCGGCCGGAATGGCGATATAGGCGTCGGGTTCCATCACCCGCAGATCCGAGGCCAACGCGATCTGCACGCCCGCGCCGAGCGCACCGCCATTGATCGCCGCGATCACCGGGACCGGCACGGATTCGATCGTGTGCAGCATGTCGGGCAGGGCCGTCAGGAATTCCTCCGCGTAGACCCCGGACAGGTCAGCGCCCGCGCTGAAGAGGGATCCCCGACCGGTGAGGACAATCACCCTGGCATCCTCGGCCGCAGTCAAAACTGCCTCGCGGAGCCGAGTGACGAGTTCGAAGTTCAGCGCGTTACGCCGCTCCTCGCGCTGTAGTTCGATAGTGACGACATCGCCATCGCGGCTAACGTCGAGCATGCATCCTCCCCAACTGACCGGTTCGAGTGGTTACATCAACTCTGCCACAGGTGGCGGAACATACCGACCAAGCCGATACGATCTCGGTTTGTGCCGACAGACTTCCCCATCCTGGTGATCGGTGCTGGTCAGGCCGGGCTGTCCGCCGGTTACCACCTGCAGCGCCTAGGTTTGCGCCCGGAATGGGACTTCCTCATCGTCGATCACGCACCGGGACCCGGCGGGGCCTGGCAGTTCAGGTGGCCATCGCTCACCCTGACCACCGTCAATCGCGTACACGACCTCCCTGGCATGTCCTTCGCCGAGACCTTGCCTCCCGATTCCGACGCCGTTCCCGCGGCCACCGCGGTGCCGCGCTATTACGAGCTGTACGAGAAGAGATTCGATCTGCGGGTGCGCAGGCCGGTCTCGGTGACCGTGGTCTGCGACCGCAATACCGACGGAAGCCCCTGTGCCGCAGGGCCGGATCTCGCGGCGGGCCGGGGCACGACACTGAATGTCGAGACCGATACCGCGGGCACGATCCGGGTGCGCGGCCTGATCAATGGCACCGGCACCTGGGAACATCCCTTCATTCCGCACTATCCGGGTGCGGAGACCTTCGCCGGACGCCAGCTGCACACCCGCGACTACCGCACCGCCGACGAGTTCGCGGGCAAGCATGTCGTCGTGGTCGGCGGCGGAGTGTCGGCCGTTCAGTTATTGGACGAGATCTCGCAGGTCACGACCACCACCTGGGTGACTCGACGCGAGCCGGTATTCCGTGACGCACCGTTCGCCGAGGAGGACGGCCGCGCGGCCGTCGCCATCGTGGAGGATCGGGTGCGGCAGGGTCTGCCGCCGGGTTCTGTGGTTTCGGTCACCGGATTGCGGCTCGACGATCGACTCCGCGCCGCACAGGCGCGCGGTGCGCTGCAGCGGCATCCGATGTTCGCGAGCATCGAACCCGATGGGGTGCGATGGCCCGACAATTCGTTCCAGCCTGCCGACGTGATCCTGTGGGCGACCGGATTCCGCAGTGCCCTGGACCATCTGGCCCCGCTACGCCTGCGCGGTCCCGGCGGCGGTGTCACCATGACCGGCCGCCTCGCCACCCGGGTAGCCGTCGACCCGCGCATCCACTTGATCGGCTACGGCCCATCCGCGAGCACCATCGGCGCCAACCGAGCCGGGCGCGCCGCCGCCCAAGAGCTGACGGCCCACCTCGGCCTGCGCTGAAAGTTCTAGAGGAGTCCGGCGGTGAATGTGCTCGGATCGGGGCCTATGCGGGCGCCCTTGTCGAGTGCGTTGATGGCGTTCATCTGGTCACGGGTGAGTTCGAAACCGAAGACGTCGAAGTTGGCGGCGATGCGGGACGGGGTGACCGACTTGGGGATGACGACAATGCCCTGCTGGAGGTGCCAGCGGATGAGCACCTGGGCCGGGGTGCCGCCGACCTCTTCGGCGATGGAGACGACGGTGTGATCATCGAGCAGCGTGCCCTGCCCGAGCGGACTCCACGCCTCGGTGGCGATGGCATTCGCATCGTGGAACGCGCGTAGTTCGCGCTGCGCCAGCCGGGGATGCAGTTCGACCTGGTTGACGGCCGGAATCTCGCCGGTCTCGCCGATGACCCGCTCCAGATCGGCGACGGTGAAGTTCGACACACCGATCGAACGCACCCGGCCCTGCGCCTTCAGTGTCTGCAAGGCCTTGAAGGTCTCGATGAAGCGATCGGCCTGCGCCACCGGCCAGTGGATGAGATAGAGATCGAGGTAGTCCAGGCCGAGCCGAGCCATGCTGGCGTCGAAGGCGCGCAACGTGGAGTCGTAACCCTGGTCGGAATTCCACAGCTTGGTGGTGAGATAGACCTCGTCGCGCGGCAGCCCGAATTCCCGGATGGCGCGGCCGGTGCCCTCCTCGTTGCCGTAGATCGCGGCGGTATCGATGCTGCGATAGCCCGCCTCCAGCGCGGCGGTGACGACCGGCTGGACGTCCTCCGGCGGTACTTGGAACACACCGAAGCCGAGCTGCGGGATCACGTTCCCGTCGTTCAGCACGATCGAGGGAATGGCGCTGGTCTCGCTTCTGAAGGTCACATCCCGACCGTAGAAGTGCCGCGCCGCGTCGTCAACGAGAACCCCTGGTGTGTTGACCACCGGTTTTCCCAACGGGATCGCGTTTGTGCTGGTTACCGAGGGTCGTCAGGACCGACCGAGGCGGCGATAGCGGGTATGACGGGAGGCGCGGATCTCGTCGAGCGGACGGGCGCGCAGCCATGTGAGCTCGTCGGCGATGGCGGCGACCATGCGGCGGGCGAAGTCGACCGGTTCGTCGGCGGCGTCGGGAAATTCCGGGACGATGCGGTCGACGACACCGTCGGCGAGCAGGTCGGTGGCGCGGATGCCCTGTGCGTCGGCCAGTTCGGGGGCGTGGCCGGTATCGCGGTAGACGATGGCGCTCGCCCCTTCCGGCGGCAGCGGCGCGAGCCAGCCGTGGGTGGCGGCCAGGACGCGGTCGGCGGGCAGCAGCGCCAATGCGCCGCCGCCGGTGCCTTGACCGAGCAGGACCGAGACCGTCGGGGTGTCGAGCGTCACCAGATCGGCTATGCAGCGGGCGATTTCGGGGGCGAGCCCACGCTCCTCGGCCTCCTTCGACAGGGCCGCACCGACCGTGTCGATCACCAACACCAGCGGCAGCCGCAATTCCTCGGCCAGCGCCATACTGCGCCGGGCCTCGCGCAATGCGGCGGGGCCCATGGTGTGTTCACCCTGCTGACCCGCGCGGTCGTGGCCGAACACAATGCACGGCTGGCCACGAAAGCGGGCCAGCGCATGCACCATGGTGCGATCGGATTCGCCCTGGCCGGTGCCACTGAGCGGAACCCGTTGCGTCACATGGCGTAACAGGTCACGGATACCGGGCCGACCTGGGCGGCGCGAGATCTGAACCGATTCCCAAGCCGGAACATCCGCATTCGCGGAGTTACGCACCGGTGCGGCCCAGCCAGGTTCCGCCGCAACAGGATCCGGCACACCGCTGAGCACGCTCAACGCACGATGCGCGATCCGGCGGAACACCGAAACCGGCAGCACGCCATCGATCACGCCGTTGCGGTACAGATTCTCCGCGACCTGCACACCCTCCGGGAAAGCCCTGCCGTACAACGCTTTATAGACGCGCGGACCGAGAAAGCCGATGAGTGCGCCGGGTTCGGCGAAGGTGATATGCCCCAGCGAACCCCAGGACGCGAAGACGCCGCCCATCGTGGGATTGCGCAGATAGACCAGATACGGATGCCCGGCCACCTTGTGCGCCGCGACCGCACCCGCGATCTTCACCATCTGCACGAAAGCGACTGTGCCCTCCTGCATTCTGGTACCGCCGGAGGTCGGCGAAGCGATCAGGGGCAGACCAAATTCGGTGGCGCGCTCGACCGCCGAGACGATGCGCTCGGCCGCGGCCACCCCGATCGAACCCGCCAGAAATCCGAACTCGCAGGCGATTACGGCCACGCGTCGACCACGCAGCAGACCTTCGCCGGTCAGCACCGCCTCATCTGTGCCAGCCGCCAGCTCGGCCTTGTGCAGATCCTCGCGGTATCGCGGAGATGCGGCCACCGTCACCGGTGGCCGATCCCAGCTGATAAACGAGTCCGAGTCGAGCAGTTGCCCGAGCAACTCCCGCGCCGAAATCCTCATCGAGCGAGCCTAGGGGATGGCAGCCGGCGGAGCCGGCGGGGTGGGTAGGCTCAGCCACTCGATTCGGGGCCGACGCGACAGGCGCGAACGCTCAGTAGCCCTGCATGACCTTGCGTAGGGCGTACTCGGTGAGCGAGACCAGAGCCTGCTTGGCGGGTTCGCGCCGACGGGCGTCGATGGACAGGATCGGCACATCCGCAGGCACCGCGAGGGCCTGACGGATGTCCTCGATCGGATACCGCGGTGCGTCGTCGAATTCGTTGAGCGCAACCAGGAACGGTAGATTGCGCGCTTCGAAGTAGTCGACGGCCGCGAAGCTGTCCTCGAGCCTGCGGGTGTCGACCAGCACCACGGCGCCGATGGCGCCGCGGATCAGGTCGTCCCACATGAACCAGAAGCGGTACTGGCCGGGCGTACCGAACAGGTACAGAACCAAATCGTCGGCGAGGCTGATCCGGCCGAAGTCCATCGCCACCGTGGTGGTCGACTTCATCGGAATACCGGTCAGATTGTCGATTCCGGTACTGGCATTGGTCACCAATGCCTCGGTGCGCAGCGGAACGATCTCCGAGACGGCACCCACCAACGTGGTCTTACCGACACCGAAGCCGCCAGCGACCACGATCTTTGCCGAAGTCGGTTTGCTGGTGCGGGTATCGACCTGTGCCGTCGAATCAAATACGCCGGAGTCCACTGAGAACCCTTTCGATCAGCTCGCGACGTTCATCGTCGCTGGAATCGTCTTTCAAAGTCGCCGAAACTCGCACATGCCCGGCCTCGATGAGGTCGGCCACGAGCACGCGGGCCACCCCGATGGGTATACCCAAACGCGCTGCCACTTCAGCAACGGACGGCGATTCTCTGCACAACTCCACGATGGACGTCTCGATGTTGGTCAGTTCGAACTGCCGCTCCAGGGCGACCGGATGCGATGCGACAAGTGCCTCCAACGCCAACTCGACCGCGGGCCTGGTTCGGCCCGCAGTCAAGGAGTACGGGCGAACGAGACTCGGCTCGGCGCTCCCCATGCGGTGATCGTCTATGTCCATCCCACCATCAGGAACCCATCGTGACGCGTGGCGTGGCCTGCACCGTCTGGCCGACACGCTCGACCAACAGAGCCATTTCGTAGCCCACCTGGCCGATATCGCAGGAAGTATTCGTCAGCACCGCAAGATACGAGCCGTCGCCGACTGCCATGAGTAGCAGGTAGCCGTGCTCCATCTCGACCACCGACTGCAGCACGGTGCCGCCCTCGAATAGATTCGAGACGCCTACCGAGAGGCTGGCCAGTCCGGCGGTCACGGCCGAGAGCTGTTCGGCACGGTCCACCGGCAGCTGCGCGCTCGCCGCCATGAGTAGGCCGTCAGCCGAGACCAGGACGGCATGAGCTACGCCAGGAACCTCGTTGGCGAAGTTCGAAACCAGCCAATCCAGCTGACGATTCGTACCACCTAGATCGGGGTTCATCGGTCTCCTTTATCTCCGGTTAGGTTCATTGCCTTCATTGCGCGGCCATCCCGGACGCCCTGCTGGTGACGACTCAAGCTGGACCTGATCGTTTCTGGATCGCGACGCGGCGCGCGATCGGCGTTGCCGGTGACACCGCCGGGGACCAGCCTCCCGCCCGGATTGCGTTGAGGCAACCCGGCGGCCGTCTTTGTTTCGGCTTGGGCCTCGCTGGCGCGGCGGGCCGCCTGCCAGCCCTCGTCGCCGGGTGACTCGAAGGAGGCAGCGACTTGGGACCGGTCCTGGTTGGGATCCGATAGCCACGCCGACATCATTTCGGCGAAGATCGGTGTCCCGCCCATTACCGAATCAGAGTCGACGGCGGGCTGCAACCTGGTCTGGAAGAACGACGCCGCCTTCTCCGGATCGGGCTTGAAGCTGTGCCGACCCGGATCGCGCGGTGCGGTCGTCGCCCCGCCCTCGGACATAGCGGGTGTCTCACCGCCAGCCGCGGGCTGGGCCGCACCGCGGTCTCGTCGCGGCAGACCGACGCCCGGCGGAACTTCCTTGCGCGGCAGCACGGTCGCTCCCGGATCGCGCTGCGGCAGACCGGTAGCGGCCGACTCCCGCTGCGGCAGGCTGTCGCGGGAAGGTAGCAGACCGTCGCGCTGGGGCAGACCGCTCGGCGTCGCGCCCGACTGACGCTGGGGCAGACCGTTCGGGGCCTCACGCTGCGGCAAACCGTTCGCGGGCGACTGACGCTGCGGCAGACCGGTGGCACCGGACTCCCGCTGCGGCAGACCGCCGGAAGCGGAATCCCGCTGCGGCAAGCCCGAACCGGTGTCCCGTTGCGGCAGGCCATTCGAGGCCGAATCACGCTGCGGTAGACCGCCAGTGGTTTCCCGCTGCGGCAGACTGCTCAGCGGATCACGCAACGGATCACGCTTCGGCAGGCCACCGGCGCCCTCACGCTGCGGCAAACCACCAGAGCTTTCCCGCGGCGGCAAACCACCCAAAGCATCACGCTGCGGCAAACCACCGGAAGCGGAATCCCGCTGCGGCAAGCCCGAACCGGTGTCCCGCGGCGGGATACCGGTCACGCCGGACTCACGCTGCGGCAGACCATTCGATGCGGAATCCCGTTGCGGTAGACCGCCGGTGCCCTCACGCTGCGGCAGACCACTGGCGCTT
>NZ_BDBY01000276.1 GCF_001613225.1 Nocardia pseudovaccinii NBRC 100343 | reverse complement strand
GGGTAGTCCGACTGCGCGGCCAGCTGGCGGTAGGCCTCGACCATGATCACCGGATCGTTGTGCTTGACCGAGATCTTGATATCGCCGAAGCCGTGCTCCTCGAACAGGCTCGCCTCCCACAGCGCCGATTCGACCAGCGCCTCCGGGGTCGCCTTGCCGTACTTCTCCAACATCCGCTTATCCAGCGAACCGGCGTTCACACCGATGCGAATCGGGATGCCCGCGGCGCCCGCGGCCTTGGCCACCTCGCCGACCCGGCCGTCGAATTCCTTGATATTGCCCGGGTTTACGCGCACCGCGGCACAACCCGCATCGATGGCGGCGAAGATATACCGCGGCTGGAAATGAATATCCGCTATCACCGGGATCTGGCTCTTGCGCGCAATGGTCGCCAGTGCGTCGGCGTCCTCCTGACGCGGGCAGGCCACGCGCACGATATCGCAGCCCGAGGCCGTCAGTTCGGCGATCTGCTGCAGGGTGGCGTTGACGTCGTGGGTTTTGGTGGTGGTCATCGACTGCACGGAAATCGGGTAATCGCTGCCGACGCCCACATTGCCCACCATCAATTGGCGGGTCTTGCGGCGAGGCGCGAGAACGGCCGCGGGTGCGGTCGGCATCCCCAATCCGATTGTGCTGGTCACTTTCGGCTGCCTACTTTCGTGCGTACTGTTTCGGGCCGTTCGCCTACCGAGGATAGCCGCGTGTCGCGGCTGCCCACCCTGTGACAGCCATGACATGAGCCATGACACACAGATGTCCCGAAATGCCAGCAATCCGGCGTACGCGGTGGTTATCGCGGAACAACCGCGACAGGTTAGCGCGTCAGCGGAACAACTGGATCGGATTCACGATGTCGGCGACCAGCGTGAGCACCATATACGCACCGCCGATCACCACTGCGATGTAGGTCACCGGAAGCAGTTTCAAATAGTCGACCGGAGCGCCCGGCGCCAGCCCCTTCCAGCCGCGGACGGTATTGCGGACCTTCTCGTAGAGCACCACCGCGATATGGCCGCCGTCCAGCGGCAGCAGCGGCAGCAGGTTGAACGCGCCGAGGAAGAAATTCAGGCTGGCCAGGACCAGGATGAACACGCCCCACAGGCCGCGCTCGGCGGTCTCGCCGCCGATCTTGCTCGCGCCGTAGACACTGACCGGGGTTTCCGGATCGCGCTCGCCACCGGTCACCGCGGTCCACAGCGCGGAAACCTTCTGCGGCATCTGGGCCAGCGATTCCACCGTACGCACGAACATCTGCCCGGTGTACGCACCCGCGGCCGGAATCGCGGCCAGCGCGTTGTACTTCAGGGGTGCGTAGTACTCCGAACCGACGCCGACCGCGCTGACCTCGCGGCCCGGCCCGCCGTCATCGGGATAGCGCGTGACGCGTTCCGGGGTGACCTCGATGGTCCTGGTCTGACCGTCGCGCTCGATGGTGTAGGTGAACGGGCCGGTCTGCTTCTGGGTTTCGGCGGTGAACTGCTGCCAGGTCGTCACCTTCACGCCGTTGACGGCCTTGACCACGTCACCGCGCTGCATACCGGCCTGCTGCGCGGGTCCGGTGCCCTGGCAGTCGGCCAGCGATTTGTCCGGATTCTGCTGGGCGACGCATCTCATCGCGCCGATGGTGGTCGCGGGCGGCTGGTCGAAGCGCGGCAGTCCCCAACCGATGGCGAGTACGACCAGCAGGAGGAAGCCGAGTACGAAGTTCATCGCGATCCCGCCGAACATCACGACCAGGCGCTTCCAGGTGGCCTGGCGGTACATGGCCCGGTCGAGATCCTCGGGCGCGAGTTCGTCCAGTGCGGTCATGCCCGCGATATCGCAAAAGCCGCCGAGCGGGAGCGCCTTGAGACCGTATTCGGTTTCACCGCGCCGGAACGAGAAAATCTTGGGACCGAAACCGATGAAATAGCGCCGCACCTTCATGCCGGTGGACTGGGCGGCCCACATATGCCCGCATTCGTGCAGCGCGATCGAAATCGTGATGCCGAGGGCGAACAGTACGAACCCCAACGCGAACACCATTTGCTGTACAGCCCTCCTGCGTTGCGCAGCTCGCCTCAAATGAAGTGCGGCCGCCCGCAGCGGCCGCGATTACCCGCACAGGCACGTCCGTTCGCGCCGCGGGCACCCCGACCACAGTAACCGGACGCCGACCAACCTCTCCGGTAAGTCTGCCAGGCCGCCGTCCTACGGCGCGCCCGATACGGTCCTATCAGCGATTGACGAGGGTGCGCGCGTAGTCGCGGGCCCAGGTATCGGCGGCGAGTACGTCTTGCAATGTCTCCGGTTCGGCGCGCCACCGATCGGCCGCCTCGACCGCGCGGGCGACGGTGCGCACGATATCCGGGAAACGGATGATCCCGTCCAGAAAGGCTTGCACGGCAATCTCATTCGCCGCGTTGTAGACCGCGGTGACGCCGCCGCCCGCGGTACCCGCCTGCCTGGCCAGCTCGACCGCGGGGAATACCGCATTGTCGACCGGCTCGAATTCCCAGGTCGAAGCGGTGCTGAAGTCGCAGGCGGCGGCCGCGCCCGATACGCGATCGGGCCAACCGAGTGCCAGTGCGATCGGCAGCTTCATATCGGGCGGGCTGGCTTGGGCCAGCGTGGAGCCGTCTTTGAAGGTGACCATGGAGTGCACGATCGACTGCGGATGCACCGTGACATCGATGCGGTCGTAGGGCACCCCGAACAGCAGATGTGTCTCGATCAGTTCGAGGCCCTTGTTCACCAGCGAGGCCGAATTCAGCGTATTCATCAGGCCCATAGACCAGGTCGGATGCGCCTTCGCCTCGGACGGATTCACCGATTCCAGCATTTCGGTGGTCCAGCCGCGGAACGGACCTCCCGACGCGGTCAGCACCAGCCGATCCACCTCCTCGGCCCGGCCGCCGCGCAGGCACTGGGCGAGCGCGGAATGTTCGGAGTCGACCGGCACGATCTGCCCGGGCGCGGCGGCGCGGGTCACCAGCGAGCCGCCCGCGACGAGGGATTCCTTGTTCGCCAGCGCCAGCCGGGTGCCCGATTGCAGGGTGGCCAGGGTCGGCTCCAGGCCGAGCGAACCGACGAGTGCGTTGAGTACCACATCGGCCTCGGTGCGGCGCACCAGTTCGGTGACCGCGCCGGGGCCACTCAGAGCCAGGTCGAGTCGAGTACCCGCGGCCGGATCGGCGACCGCGACATTGCGGGTCCCGGTGGCGGCCATCTGGGCCGCGAGCAGCTCGGCATTGCCGCCGCGCGCGGCCAGGCCGACCACCTCGAACTTGTCGGGATTGGCGGCAATCACCTCGAGCGCCTGGGTACCGATGGAACCGGTGCTGCCGAGCAGAAGGACTCTCACGATGTCGGACACGGCCCCATTGTGGCAGCGGGGCTAGCGACGCGCCCGGAGGCGGTAGCCTGCGTAACCACGTAGGGCGCCGCTCGCCGATCGAAGACAGCCCTGCTGGCTACGACGAGCGGTCGTATGCCACGATATCGGCAGCAACGCCTACACCGAGCTAAGGAGCGATCGTGGCCGCCACGGAACTCGAACCCACCAGTGACCGCGCAATCGTCACCCACGTGGATACCGCCGAGGTTCCGTCCGCCGAATGGGGCTGGAGCGGGGAATCGCGCCGCACCTTCCGTGTCGCGGGCTGGATCGTCTGCGTGATCCTGCTGGCCATGACGATCGGCAACCACAAGGGCCACATCGAGGACGTGTTCCTGGTCGGTTTCGCCGCCGTGATCGCGGGCATCATGATCCGCGACTCGATCCTGCGCCGCAAGCCTCGCTAGTCCACACCGGAAGGTATCGACTCGCCCGGGGATTCGCCCGCCTAACGCCCTCGTCGCTTGGCGGGCTTTTTCTTGGCTCCGGCGTTCTTGGCGACATTCCTCGTCGAGCGCTTGGCGGTGGTCTTCTTCGGCTCGGTCTTCTTGCGCTGAGCCTGGGCCCGTGAGCTGCGTTCCGAACGGCCGCGCACGATGCCGACGAACTCTTCGATCAGTTCGGTGGTGTGCGCGGTCGGCCAGGCCAAAGCGATTTCCGTAGCCGCGACGCCCATCATCGTCCGGTAGACGAGGTCGCGGCGGGCGTACAGCCGGGCGATGGAATGCGGGACGATGGCGACGCCGACACCGGCCGCGACCAATTCGATGGTGCCCGCGATCGCATCGATATCGCTCGAGTCCTGGATCCGTTCACCCTCCAGATCGCCCATGCCCACCTGATCGAAAAGCGACAGTGTGTGGTCTTTGGGCACCACGACGACGGGAAGCTCGCGGTAGAGCGGAATCGTGCTCAGACCTTCACGATCGATGGGCAGACGGACGAAACAGGCGTCGACGCGCCCGTCACGCAGCGCGGCGAGTTGTTCGGCCATCGGGATCGGGAGCATCTCCAGCGGAGTGTCCGGAAACCGCTCACCCCAGATCCGCGTCCATTTGGAGACCGTCACGCCAGGGACGAAGCCGACCCGCAATGCGACATCCTCCGCGGCCACGGGCTCGGGCTCTTCTTCGGCGCGCGCGATGATATCCCTGGCATCGCGCAGCAATTGCTGTCCGGCGTCGGTCAGCTGCGTCGGCTGTGCTCCGGGCACAAAGAGTTTCATTCCGAGTTCTTGCTCCAAGTCGATCACCGTGTGACTCAACTTCTGCCGCGAAATGTGCAGCGATTTCGCCGCACGGGCGAAATGCAGTTCCTCGGCAACCGCGACGAACCAGCGCAGGCGGGTCACGTCGATGGACTCGGGGTTCATTCGTATGAGGGTATTGCCATCGGGGCAGTCGACTCGCGAGACGGGTGGTCTGAGGGCACGGCCGGGCCGGATACGCGGTGGCCTCGCATTCGCTCGTCCATGCGCAACAGACTGCGGGCGGACTGCGTCCGGCTGTGCCCATTAGGCTGTACCGGTGAGCCCGGATAAGAAACCGCAGACCATGAAGCCGCTGACCGCGGCCAACAAGCTCGGCATCTACCTTCCGGCGACGCCCGAGGAATTCCGCAACTCCCCGATCTCCCGCGCCGAACTCGACGACTTGCGCGCCAACCCCCCGGCCTGGCTGACCGAACTGCGCAAGACCGGCCCCTTCCCCCGCGATATCGTCGCCCGCAAACTCGGAGTTTCCAATACCGGCCTGGCCCGCGCCGAAGTCTCGGACGCGATGAACGCCGAGGAAATCGCCGCCCTGCTCGCCGACCCGCCCGAATGGCTGATCCGCGAACGCGAGAACTACGCCGCGGTGCTGAAGGAAAACGAGCGCATCAAAACCCAACAGGCCGAACGCCGCACCGCTTCCAACCGCCCCGCCAAGAACCGGACGTAGAACAGCCGCACCCAACTTGGGTGCGGCTGTAGCCGGGTGGTGGAAGCGGTTATGTCGCACCGGATTTCGTAGTGACCAGTTGGCAGGAGCCGCCGGTGCACGAGCGCTGCAGTCGGCCCCGGGACAGCGTCTGGAGCAAGCCGATCGCCCAGCAGGTCGGGCAGCCACGCAGCGCGACGAGACCGACCGGCAGGAGCAGCAGACCGACGGGCCCGACCGCGGGCATCAGTGCGAACGACCCGACCACAGCGCCGAATCCGATTGCGCCACGGGCCAAATGGCGCGATAGCGACGCACTGGCGAACTCATCCGACATTGCCGACCTCCAAACTCCCCTGCACCGCCGCACGCGCCCGATGCAGCCGTGATTTCATGGCCGCGGTGCTCAGCCCGAGCAGATCCGCGACCATTCGACCGCTGTACCCCTGCACATCTCGCATGATCAGCACCTGCCGCTGATCGCCGGGCAGTGCGGCGATCGCCGCGGCCACCCGCTCGGCCTTCCAGCGATTGAGCGCCTCCTCTTCCGCCGATGCGATGGCCGAGTCGGGCATCGGTTCGGCCCGACGCACACGTAACCGCAATTGCCGCAGGCATTCATTGCGCACAATGCGAAACATCCACGAGGCCAACGCACCCGATGCTCGCAATGTCCCGATCTTGCGGTACAGAATGATCAGCGCCTCCTGCGCCGCATCCTCGGCATCCTCCGGCGTCGCGCACAGCGAGTACGCGAAGCGCCGCACATGCGGATGCGATCCGGACACCAGGGCGGTGATCGACTCGATATCGCCCGCCCGCGCCGCGGCGACGAGATGTTCGTCGGGCCAGCACACCTCGGTCATTCCGACCGGCTCCGCCGCCGCAGCACGGTAATGCTGCACGCGCAAATGAGCAGCGCCCCAACAACAATCGCGGCTATGATCACGACAAACCTCCCGATTTCGTGCCGACCGTGTTGCCGACACAAGTATGAGAGGTGTAAACCCGCACAAAGGATTCACCGCAATCGAGCATCGCAGCCCGATCCCATGCGGACAAACGACCAGGCGTTGTTACGATGTGCCGAGGGGCATCAAGGGAGGTGCGGTGGCTGAGGCCGATCGGGCGCCGGTACGCGTCGATCCATCCAAGCCGAACGCTGCTCGGGTGTACAACTACTTACTTGGCGGTAAAGACAACTACGAGGTGGACCAGCGAGTCGCCGAGCGAATGCTCGCGGTCGCGCCGGACACCAAGACGACGGCCTGGTTCAGTCGTAAATTCCTGCTCAACGCCGTGGAAGAGGCGGCCAAGGCCGGGATTCGGCAATTCATCGATATCGGTGCCGGAATCCCCATCTCGCCCAACGTGCACGAGATAGCACAGAAGGTCGACCCGGCGGCACGCGTCGTGATGATCGACTACGACCCGGTCGTGCACGTGCACACCAACGCGCTCCTGTCCGGCACATCCGGTGTCACATCGATACTCGGCGATATTCGCCGCACGGACGAGATCATCAAGAAGGCGCGGACCGAGGGACAGATCGACTTCGACCAGCCGGTAGCGATTCTGATCGTCGGCGTGCTGCACTTCGTGATGGACGACGAACATCCGGCCGAGATCATCGCGCGATTGCGCGATGTGATGGCGCCGGGAAGCATCCTGGCCTTCACCCACGGATCGGTCGACACGTACACGGAGTTCGTCGCGCAGTCGACCGGCGATACCGACGGCAGCTCGGCGCAGGTCCAGTTCCGGACCCCGGATATGGTGGCCGCCTACCTGGACGGCTTCGAGATAGTCGAACCCGGTCTGGTGCCGGTACAGGATTGGCTCGACGACGACCTGCCGCGCACCAAGTTGGTGCTGTTGGGCGGAGTCGGTCGCAAGCCCTAGCTCGCGGCGAGCGTATCGGCGCGTGCCGCGAGCGCGTCGGCGATCGGACGCGGACGGCGACCGAGTCCACATGCACTCGCGACGCCGTCCACCGGTCTACTCAGCGCGTTCTCGATCAACCGCAAGGTCTCGACCTGCTCTGGCACCGTGGGAGTGTCGTGAACGAATCCCGCGTAGAAACTGGTGCCCGCGCCGAGCGACAGGTCCGCGAGGGGTGCGTAGAACGCGTGATCCGCCGACGGCGGGATATCTCCGGCCGCAAGCGGACCGTGCACATAGATGAGCGGGCGATCCGAAGGCCACTGCCGGGCAACGGAATTGGCCAGCTCCACGAAGGGTCGTAGATCACGCATACTGGCCCGGGACTTGTTGCGCAGGCTTCCGACGCACAGGTGCACGCCGAATCTGGTTCCCGCAGGCGCGGATTCGGCCAGCGCCGCAATCCCCTCGCCGAGGCGCAATGCCGCGTCCAGCCGTCGGTGCAGTGGCTGCGCCTTCACCATGAGCACCATTTCCGCTGTCGCCTCCAATTGCACGACCACGTCGTCGGTACCGACCAGTTCGTGGATGGCCGCGATATCGCGCACGGTCGCGTCATGGAATGCCTTGCGGTGCGACCGGACACCTGGAATGCCCATGGCGATGAATGCGAGGGTGAAATCGGTCGGCATCCCGATCTGGAGAGTGAGTTCCGGCAGCTCGCGCGCCGTGCGCAAACCATGGAATATCGGCAGCGCCTCCTGTGCCTCAGCGAGATAACCGAGCTCCATCATGTCGCCCGTCAGCTCACGACCGCCCGGAACGCGATGGATGGTCCGCTCCCGGCTCGAGCGCCACGTACCCGGCTTCTTCACTTCCAATGCGCCCTGCGCCACCAGATCCTCGATGATCGGCTGGATGTAGAACTCGTAGCGACGCGTTTCCCCGGTCGGGAGCGTGCGCAGGCGCGGTCCCGCGGCATCGAGCATCGCGCGCATCGCATCGTCGGTACTCGTACCAGGAAAGCTGCCGACAAAGTGCACACCACGCGAACCCATGCCGTGCATCGTAGATCGCATCTTCGTCACGCAACCCCATAGCTACGGATGTTCGTGTGCGGTATGGTGATTCGCCAGAAGATGGCGCGGCGCACGATATTTCCCATTCGGAGGGAACGCGGTGACGAACAAGCTCTACGCCCGAATGCTGGTGGCCGCTACCGCGGCGGCGACAATGCTCGGTGTGGTGCCGGGCGGGGCCAGTGCTGATCCGGCCGCCTCGCCCGACCGTTGTCAGGAGATCTCTTTCCCGGTGCCGCAGGGGACGCTGGGCGCGACCCTGTGCCTGCCGGACCGGCCGACCGACGCCGTCATGGTGTTGATGGCGGGATCCAATTACAACCACACCTACTGGGATTTCCCTTACGCCCCAGAGACTTACAACTTCCGGCGCGCGATGAACGCGGCGGGTTACGCGACGCTGGTGGCCGACCGGCTCGGTAACGGCGCGAGCACCCGTCCGCCGAGCATGTCACTGACCGCGTCGGCCACCGCGGAAGCCCTGCACGACATCGTGCAAGCCCTGCGCCATGGACTCGCGGGCGCACAGCCGTTCGGCAAGGTTGTCACCGGTGGTCATTCGCTGAGCTCCGGCACCTCGGTCATGGAGGCCACCACCTACCACGACGTCGACGGCGTGCTGCTCACCGGATACTCGCACACCCTGAGCGTGCCGGACGTCCTCGGCGTGATCGGCACCTACTACCAGGCGGTACAGGATCCCGTATTCGCCAGCCGCGGATACGATTCGGGCTATCTCGTGACCCGGCCGGGCACCCGGGCCAGTGATTTCTTCGGGCCGGATAATTACGACCCGCAGGTGCTCGCGATCGATGAGGCGACGAAGGAAACCTTCTCGCTCACCGAATATCCTGACGGCCTCACCTCTACCCTGCCAGGGATGTCCAGCTCGATCACCGCCCCGGTCATGGTCGTCAATGGCAGTTTGGACCGGTTGTCGTGTGGACCCGCCTATGCGATCTGCGCCGACAGCACGACCCTGCAGGCCGCGGAGGCCGCGTTTTTCAGTCCAGCCGCGCGGTTGCGTACCTTCGTGCTGCCCGGCAGCGGACATTCGGTGAATCTCGCACGGAACACCGCGCAATATCATGCCGCCGTCATCGACTGGATGAAGTCGGTCGTCGGATAGCTGGATCTGCTTGCGGCAGTTCAGTTTCCGTGATCACTTCGGGCTGATCTGCGGAGGGTACGGGCGCACCACCGCGGCCGCGCGGCCGTGCGCCTCGGGATCGCACAGATAGCGCACCGGCTGGCCTTCCGCCAGCGCGCGATAACCCGGAACATCGATACAGCTGTATTCGACGAACACCGGCCACTGCCGGACACCGTCTGGATCGATGAAGCCGAACCCACGCTGTTCATCGAACCAAGCCACCCTACCGGTCAGCCATACCGAAGTTGGATCGATAACGCTGCTCATCGTCGCCTCCGCGATGTCGGATTCGGCCATCTCCCCGCCGTCCACTTACCCGCGAATGCCACTGGTAAACACCATTTTTCAAGCCGCGAAACAGTCTGACCACCGGGTGATATCGGCTCGATTAGCCGACCCGATCCCGGGTAGGTCGCACATGTGGTCCGAACCGGGGCCGCAGATAGTTCCAACTACCGAGAAGGAGTGCCGTCATGGCAGATCCGAAGAATCCCGGGCAGTTCGGCAATCGCAAGGACACCCACGAGCAGGCCAGCAAGGGCGGCAAGGCCAGTACCGGCAGCTTCGGCCAACGCAATGCGGCCGACCCGCACGAGGCAGGTCGTAAGGGCGCACAGGCGCAGCCCACGGCGGCCAAGCAGAAGGGTGGCCAGCACAGCCACAGCGGCGGCTAGCTCAACCTGTCGAACGGGCCTCGGTGAGCTATCCGGGGCCCGTTCGCACGCGTCGAATATCGCGCGCGAACCTGGGTAAGCGCCCGACATGGTCACCTTCGGATATTTCCTAGCCAGCGAACAGTTCGGGCCGAAAGAACTCGTCGAGCAGGCCAAACGCGCCGAACAGGCCGGGTTCGAGCGGCTGTGGATCTCCGACCATTTCCATCCGTGGAATGACGCCGAGGGCCACAGCCCCTTCGTCTGGGGCACCATCGGTGCGCTCTCGGAGGCCACCGATCTGCCGATCACCACAGCGGTCACCTGTCCTACCGTCCGCATCCACCCGCTGATCATCGCGCAGGCCGCGGCGACCGCCGCCGTCCAACTCGGCGGCGATTTCATACTCGGCGTCGGCAGCGGTGAGGCGCTCAACGAGCACATTCTCGGCGATCCGTGGCCGTCGCCCGCGGTCCGGCTCGAAATGCTGGAGGAGGCGGTCCAGCTGATTCGTCGGCTGCACCGCGGCGGCAATGTCAACCACCGCGGCGAGTACTACACCGTGCAGGACGCCAGAATCTACACACTGCCCGATGCTCCGGTACCGATCTACATTTCCGGATTCGGCCCGCAGGCAACGCAATTGGCGGCGCGCATCGGCGACGGTTTCTGCACCGTAGTGCCCGATGCCGATGCGATCGACACCTTTCGCAGCACGGGCGGCGGCGCGAAACCGGTACAGGCGGGCGCCAAGGTCAGCTGGTCCCGCGACGAGGAGTCGGGTCTGGATGCCGCACATCGCCCCTGGGCCAATGAGCTGCTGCCCGGCCAACTTTCCCAAACTCTGCCGCGTCCGCGCGATTTCGAGGACGCGATGAGCCTGATCGATCGCGAATCCACCCGTGAGCACATCGCCACCGGGCCCGATCCGGAACGTCATATCCGCCGACTCCGGCAGTATCTCGATGCCGGTGTCGACGAACTGTACGTCCAGCAGATCGGGCCCGATCTGGATGGCTTCTGCACCGCATGGGAGAAGCAGATCCAGCCCGCCCTGAGCTGAACCGGGACGGCTAGGCGGGCACGGCGACGGTCGACCGGCGCCAGACCCGGTGCTGGGCAAGCGCATTCGCGAACGTCTCGATGAACTCCTCGGCCACGCCCGCGCCGACGGCGGTCGTGGTGAAGACACCTGTTTGCGCGTCATGATCGGTGGCGGATGCGACACCGGCGACCCGCAGCAGCGTGACACCGTCGCCGAAGCCGCCGATCGGTTTGGCGTGTTTGAACGCCTCCAGGACGAAGTGCACCGCCGCGCCATTGCCCACCAGCGTGTCGGCGGACTGCGCGCCACCCGCGACCAGCACCGCATCGTAGAGAACCGAGGCGACGGTGGCCAGCGACCGGTCCACCGGGAGGGTTTCGCCGTCGCTGCCGTCGCCGCCCAACGTACCGGCGTGCGGCGCGAGCACTTCGGGGACCGCACCACGGTCGGTCAACCACGATTTGATGCGGCGCACACCGAGTGTGTCCACCCCATCGGCGGCCAGGATCGCGATCTTCCGGGTCGCGATGGTATCGGTGACCGTATTGAGTTGCGACAGCGCGGGAGATACCACCGCCTCGCGATCACCCGAGTCCGGTTGCGGCACCGGCATACCCAGTTCACTCGCGACCCGCTCGGCCAGTTCGGGCTCGATTCGCGCCAGATGTTCGAGCACCCTGGTCCGGATGATCGCCCGCTCCACCTTGCCCAGTTCGAAGGCGAAGGCGGCGACGATGTGGTCGGCCTCCGGCGGCGACATACTGCGCCAGAACATCCGCGGCTGCCGGTAGTACTCCTGAAAACTGCTGGCGCGCTGACGAATAGCAGAACCGGATAGCGGCTCGGCATAGTGCTGGAACATCTCGGTATCCGCCAATGCCGGACAACCGCCACCGATGGTGTTCTTGGTATAGGCCGCCTCGCCCTGTGGAATGGCGTGCTGACCGTAGCCGTCCTGCTGGTGATTGCGCACGTCGGCGACCGGCCGGTTGATCGGCAGCTGGGCGAAATTCGGCCCGCCCAAACGGATCAGCTGGGTATCCAGGTAGGAGAAGTTGCGCAACTGCAGCAGCGGATCATCGCTGAAATCGATACCAGGCACCAGATTGGCGGTGTGGAAGGCCACCTGCTCGGTCTCGGCGAAGAAGTTGTCCGGGTTGCGGTCCAGCACCATGCGGCCGACCGGTTGCACCGGAACCTGTTCTTCCGGAATGATTTTCGTCGGATCGAGCAGGTCGAAGTCGAAGCCGAATTCGCTTTCGTCCGAGACCAGCTGCACGCCGAGTTCCCACTCCGGATACTGGCCCGCCGCGATGCAGTCCCACAGATCGCGTCGATTGAAGTCGGGATCACGCCCGGCGATCTGCTGACATTCGTCCCACAGCAGCGAATGCACGCCGAGTTTCGGCGTCCAGTGGAACTTCACGAAAGTGCCTCGGCCCTCGCTGTTGACGAGCCGGAAGGTATGTACGCCGAAGCCCTGCATCATGCGATAGCTGCGCGGCAGTGCCCGGTCCGACATCAGCCACATGATCGCGTGCAGTGTCTCCGGCTGCTGACCCACGAAATCCCAGAGGGTGTCGTGCGCGGAGGCGGCCTGCGGAATCTCATTGTGCGGCTCCGGTTTCACCGCATGCACGAAGTCCGGGAATTTGATTCCGTCCTGGATGAAGAACACCGGGAAGTTATTGCCGACCAGATCGTAATTGCCCTGGGCGGTATAGAACTTCGTCGCGAAGCCGCGCACATCGCGCACAGTATCCGCGGATCCGCGTGAACCGGCGACGGTCGAAAACCGCACGAACACCGGCGTTTCCACGCTCGAATCGATGAGGAAGCGAGCGGCGGTGAAGTCACCGAGCCAGCCGCCATAGGGCCGGAAGTGTCCGTACGCGCCCGCACCTCTGGCATGGACCACTCGCTCCGGAATCCGCTCGTGATCGAAGTGGGTGATCTTCTCCCTGGCATGGAAATCCGCGAGCAGCGTCGGCCCGCGCTCCCCCACCTTCAAGGCGTCGTCGGTGCTGTCCACCCGTACGCCCTGCTGTGTGGTCAGCTTTCCCTGTTCGCGATCCACCCGGTATCGATCCAGCTGGCGCTGCTTCTCATTCGATGCGCCGTTCCGATTGGTTGCGTCGGGCATGTCGCTCACCCCTCGGTCTTACGGCGCCAATCGCGCACCGCGTCGCGAATCCGGTCGAAGAGCGCAAGTGGCGGTCCGGCAACGATATTCACCAGCGCCGACGCACCAGCCTCCGGATGCGGCCGGGTCGGGGCGACGGCCTCGGCGACCCGCACGACATCGGCGAGCACCGCGCTCTCGTTGGCGGAAAGCTCTTGGCGCAGCTGATCGAATTCCTCCTTCTCCTCCATATCGGCGTGTTCGATCACCGATTCGGCGAAGCTGCGGAATTCGGTATCGAAATCCTCGTGCTGCACGCCCATGTCGTAGAGCTCGGCCAGCACGCGTTTGGCCTCTTCTTCTTCGCGCAGCCTGTCCTCGACGACGCCAGCGGGCACAGCTGCGCGCCGTGATGCCGGATGCACCACTTCCTCTTCGGCGCTCTCGTGCACGGCCAGCGCGCGGACCAACTCCTCGAACGGCTCGCGCTTGGCCGCACCCTGCGCGAGCTGTACCTTTTCGATCAGCCCCTTGATCAGTTCGTGTTGCGCCAGCAAGAGCGTGACGACGTCTTCCTTCTGACCGGTGGCCATTGCGTACCTCCTCGATCGGGGACGGAGCCACCGCGGCTCCTCTCGTCCGCGCATACCCGCAAGCGGCACACTCACACCTGCGCTCAGGGCAGCGCGGACGAGAAGATTCGAAGGTCGCGGTCAGTCCGTCGACACCGCCTCCACCACGCCGCCGGTATCGGCATTGCCGAGCGCGACGGCCACATCGGCCTGCGCCACAATGCCGACCAACTGGTCACCGTCGAGCACCGGCACCCGGCGGATCTGATGCACCGCCATCACATTGAGCACCTCGTCGGCATCGGTGCCCGCCTGCACCGTGATCGGTGTGCCCTCGGCCAGTTCCCCCGCCTTGACGCCGATCGGGTCCTTGTTCTCGGCAAGCACCTTCACGACGATGTCGCGGTCGGTCAGTATGCCCTTCAACCGATTGTCCTCACCGCATATCGGCAGCGCGCCGACGCTCAGCTGTTTCATCAGCTTGGCGGCCTCGACCACCGAATCGCTGGATCGCACGCACTGCACGCCTTCGGTCATGAGTTCCCGCGCGGTTGCCATGGTTGCCCTCCTGTTCGTCGCAAGCAGATTCGGGTTCGCGGTACCCGACGTGATCGCCGATACACCCTGATTGATCCGGAACATGTCGGGTATCCGCTCGAACGAGACGATCCATCCGAACGGAGAGGACGCCATGTTTCCTGGACCCGACGCATCCGATCGGCTGCGTTCCGACTTCCCGGACCGCGCACGCAACACCAGAAATCACGCGGGCGAAATGATCGCCGACACCCACAACTGGCCCGGCGTCATCCTGGTGCTGCTCGGCGTAGTGGGCGCCGCCCTGACACTCACCGCCGCGGGCTACGGATTCGCGGGCTGGGCCGTCGTGGCCGGTATCGCCACCGGTCTGTGCCTGATCTGCGGCGGCGGACTCATCCTCGCCGAACACCGCCGCGTCAAGGCCGACGAAGGCCGCGAACTCCTCGAGCCGGGCGGCCACTGACGCGAAAAAGGGGCAGCCTAGCCCTCTGCGGCCAACTGCCCGCAGGCCGCCGCGATTTCCTGGCCCCGCGTATCGCGCACCGTGCACGGAACGCCCTGCGCGTTGACGCGCCGAACGAATTCCTGCTCAACAGGTTTCGGGCTGGCATCCCACTTGCTGCCCGGCGTCGGGTTCAGCGGGATGACGTTCACGTGCACGCGGGAGCCCAGGGCCTTGTGCAGTTTCGCGCCGAGCATATCGGCGCGCCACGGCTGGTCATTGATATCGCGGATCAGCGCGTATTCGATGGAAACCCGGCGCCCGCTCTTTTCGGCGTAATAGCGGGCGGCGTCGAGGACCTCGGCGACCGGCCAGCGGTTGTTCACCGGCACCAGGGTGTCGCGCAGTTCGTCATCGGGGGTGTGCAGCGACACCGCGAGGGTCACCGAGAGGTCCTCGTCGGCGAGCTTGCGGATCGCCGGAGCCAAGCCGACGGTGGAAACCACCACGTTGCGCTGAGAGATACCGAAGCCGTCGGGCGCGGGTGAGGTGATGCGACGAACCGCGGCGACCACCCGCTTGTAATTCGCCAGCGGCTCCCCCATGCCCATGAAGACGATATTGGACAGGCGGCCCGGACCACCCGAGACCTCGCCATCACGCATGGCAGCGGCTGCGGCGCGGACCTGGTCGACGATTTCGGCGGTGGAGAGATTGCGGTTGAGGCCGCCCTGACCGGTGGCACAGAATGGGCACGCCATACCGCAGCCGGCCTGGCTGGAAATGCAGAGGGTGGATAGCGCATCAACACGCTCTCCAGCAAGGTGCCATCGCCCGCACGCCACAAGGTCTTTCGCGTCTCGCCGCCATCGCACGCGACATGTTTGACCACCGACATCAGCGGCGGAAACAGCGCCGCGCCGACCTTTTCGCGCACGGTGGCGGGCAGATCGGTCATCAGCTCCGGATCGGCCTGCAGGCGGCCGTAGTACTGGCGCGCGATCTGGTCGGCGCGGAACTTCGGCAGTCCGAGCTCCGCGACCGCGGCCTTGCGCCCGTCGGCATCGAGGTCGGCGAGGTGCCGTGGCGGCATGCCACGGCGCGGAGCATCGAAGACGAGGGGCAGGGAGACGGTCATAGTCTCTCCAGTGTCCCATCTCGCGTGTGCGGCCCGGACCGAAGGTGACCATCACGACGCCCGACGCGACGAACGTCACGTTCGATCGGGCCGGTGAGCAGCGCTGCTTCGACATCACGACATGCCGGTCACCGGACAGAAATGCGTGCACCGACGATAGCGATCGGCAATGATCGAAGGATGACCAGTCACGCCGAGTCGTCCGAGCCGGAGCGCACCGAAGATGCCGCACCTGCGTCGACCGGCCGTGAGACGGTGGAGCCGACCGGCCGCAAGTCGGTGATGAAGTCCCGGACCGGCGACACCTGGGTCGCCCTGGTCGCCGCGACGCTGATCGGCATCGTGCTGCTGATCTTCATCCTGCAGAACCTGGAACAGCAGCGGGTGGATCTGTTCTTCTGGAGCTTCTCCATGCCGGTCGGCATCATGGTGCTGCTGTCGGTGATCGCCGGTGCGCTGGTGATGGCGTTGGTCGGCGGGGTGCGGATCATTCAGCTCCGCCGCGCTGCGAAGCGCTAGAGCAAGCTGCTGAGCACCAGCCACGACACGAAGGCCGAGGGCAGCATCGAATCGAGGCGGTCCATGATGCCGCCGTGGCCGGGCAGCAGGGTGCCCATATCCTTGATGCCCAGTTCCCGCTTGACCTGGGATTCGATGAGATCACCGACGGTCGCGACCAATACCAGGCCGACGCCGAGCACCACGCCGATCATCGAGTTGGCTTCCAGCAGCAGGGTCACCGTCAGCAGACCGCCGATCACGCTGAACACCAGCGAACCGCAGAAGCCCTCCCAGGACTTCTTCGGGCTGATCGCGGGCACCATCGGATGCCGCCCGAACAGCACACCCGCGACGTAACCGCCGACATCGGAACAGACCACCAGGATCATGAAGGTCAGCACCCGCAGATTGCCGTCGGGCTCGAGCAGCAGCAGCGTCGCGAACGAGGCGAGCAGCGGGATCCAGGCCAGGGTGAAAATCGTGATCGCGGTGTCGCGCAAGAAGTTTCGCGGCGCGGTCTGCAAGCCGTGATCGAAAAGGCGCCACACCATGCAGACCAGCGTGGTCGTGGCGAAGGCGCCCGCCACGCCGCTGGCGCCCCACGGCCAGCCGAGCCAAAACACCGCCTGACCGCCGACGATGAGCGGGATCCGCGGGACGAGGACATCCGCCTCCCGCAGCCGCTTGGCGACCTCCCAGGTCGCGACGCCGACTCCGGCGGCCGCAACGCCGATGAATA
>NZ_BDBY01000275.1 GCF_001613225.1 Nocardia pseudovaccinii NBRC 100343 | reverse complement strand
GGTCGAAGGCTCATCGGTCGCAGGTACCGGAGTCGCAGGTTCATCAGTCGCGGGGCCATCGGTCGGCGAGCCGAATGCTGCGGGGCCGACTGTCGCGACACCATCGGTCGCGGATCCGGATGTCGCCGGTCCCGAGGGTGCGACAGTCGCATCACCCGGAGTCGCGGACCGACCGGTCGAGGCCACCGGCGCCGAGGATCCCCGACGTTCGGCCTCGGACGTCGAGTCGGTGTGCACGGGTTCGGGAGGTGCGGCTTCGGGAATCGCGGCATCGACCGCGCGCCCGTCCGTCGCATCAACAGTGCCGTTGGCCGGCCTCGGCTCCTCGGCCGCACCGGTCGCGGCGGCGTTCTCGGCCACGATTGTCCCGTCGCTCAACTCGTCGTTCCGTTCGTCCCCCGCCCGGGCGGGCCCGAAAGATCCGGCCTCGGACCTCAGACCTCGAGCAGTTCAGCTTCCTTGTGCTTGACCAGTTCATCGACCTGGCCGACATATTTCGCGGTGGTCTTGTCGAGCTCCTTTTCGGCGCGCCCGACCTCGTCCTCACCCGCCTCGCCATCCTTCTGGATCCGCGACAGTTCGTCCATGGCCTTGCGACGGACATTCCGAATCGAGACCTTGGCGTCCTCGCCCTTGCCCTTGGCCTGCTTGGCCAGTTCACGGCGCCGCTCCTCGGTGAGCTGCGGGACCGAGATCCGAATGATGTCACCGTTGTTGGTGGGGTTGACACCGAGATCCGAGTTGCGGATCGCGGTTTCGATCGCGCCGAGCGTCGACTGCTCGTACGGCTTGATCACCACCATCCGCGGCTCGGGCACGGTAATGCTCGACACCTGGGTAATCGGTGTCGGCGAACCGTAGTAGTCGATGACGATCCGTTGGAACATGCCCGGATTCGCCCGACCGGTACGGATGGACCCGAGGTCGTCCTTCGCCACCGAGACGGCCTTCTCCATCTTCTCCTCGGCGTCGAAGAGCGCTTCTTCAATCACGACCGTTTCCTCCACAGCGTCGTCATCGTCATGATCCGCGGGCGCGGGGTCAGGACCGAACCAATGTGCCGATCTTCTCACCGGCGACCGCACGGGCGATATTGCCCTTCGTCAACAAATTGAACACCAGGATGGGCATCTGGTTGTCCATACACAGGCTGAAGGCCGTCGCGTCGGCGACCTTCAGGTCACGCTCGATGACCTCTTTATGCGTGATCTCGGTGTACATGGTCGCGCTCTGGTCGACCCGGGGATCCGCGGTGAAGACCCCATCGACGGCCTTGGCCATCAGCACCACATCGGCGCCGATCTCCAGCGCGCGCTGGGCGGCGGTGGTGTCGGTGGAGAAGTAGGGCATGCCCATGCCCGCGCCGAAGATGACAACGCGGCCCTTCTCCAGGTGGCGCTTGGCGCGCAGCGGCAGATACGGCTCGGCGACCTGCCCCATGGTGATCGCGGTCTGCACCCGGGTGTCGATGCCCTGCTGCTGCAAAAAGTCTTGCAGCGCAAGGCTGTTCATCACGGTGCCGAGCATGCCCATATAGTCCGAGCGGGCGCGTTCCATACCGCGCTCCTCGAGTTCGGCGCCGCGGAAGAAGTTGCCGCCGCCGATCACCACGGCGACCTGTACGCCGCTGGACACCACCTCGGCAATCTGCTCGGCGACCGTCTGCACCACATCGGGGTCGAGCCCGACCTTGCCACCGCCGAACATCTCCCCGCCCAATTTGAGGAGCACCCGGCGATATCCTGGGCGGTCGGTCCCGGGGTCCGTCATGGGTGTTCGTCTCCTTCGGCGATAGATTTCGGTCTGTCGACACAGCACGTGGGCCGGATGGCAACGCGGAGGCTCAATACGGAGCGCCCTTATCCTGCCCTACTCGGATTCGATGTGGGTAGAAGACCCCCTCGGACGCAACGAACTCGCCCGGTCAGGCTCGGGAATTGCGGATGAACGGCCGGCGTCCGGACAGCCGAAACCCCTCGTACACCGTATCCGGAGCACGAGGGGTTTCGCGGGCGTTATCAGGCCTGGCCGACCTCGAAGCGGGCGAAGCGGGTCACGGTGACACCGGCCTCGTCCAGCAGCGCCTTGACGGTCTTCTTCGAATCGGTGACCGACGCCTGCTCCAGCAGGACGACGTCCTTGAAGAAGCCGTTGACGCGGCCCTCGGTGATCTTCGGCAGCGCGGCCTCGGGCTTGCCCTCTTCCTTGGCGGTCTGCTCGGCGATGCGGCGCTCGTTCTCCACCACGTCGGCCGGCACATCCTCGCGGGTCAGGTACTTGGCCTTGAGCGCGGCGACCTGCATGCCGACCGCACGCGCGGCGTCGGCAGCGGCGTCACCCTCGCCCTGGTACTCGACCAGCACGCCGACGGCGGGCGGCAGGTCGGTGGCACGCTTGTGCAGGTAGACGGCGACCGGGCCGTCGAAGGCGACGACACGACGCAGCTCGAGCTTCTCGCCGATCTTGGCGGCGAGCGCCTGCAGCGCCTCCTCGACGGTCTGACTGTCCAGCTTCAGCGCCTTCAGCGTGTCCAGGTCGGCGGGCTTGGCAGCCGCGGCGGCGGTCACGATCTTGTCGGCGAGGCCCTGGAACTCGTCGTTCTTGGCGACGAAGTCGGTCTCGGAGTTGATCTCGATCAGCACGCCGTCCTTGGCGACGACCAGACCCTCGGCGGTGGCGCGCTCGGCGCGCTTGCCGACATCCTTGGCACCCTTGATGCGCAGCACCTCGACGGCCTTGTCGAAATCGCCGTCGGTCTCGACCAGCGCGTTCTTGCAGTCCATCATCCCGGAGCCGGTGAGCTCCCGCAGCCGCTTCACGTCAGCGGCGGTGTATGTCGCCATGGGTGGCGATCCTCCTGTGTGTTGTTTCGGGTGGTAACACCACCTTGCCGACCGCTCCTATGCAGGAGAGGTCGGCAAGGTGAACAGACGCTGCGCGATGACGGCGACGAGGCGGGCGGTAGCTTGCGTAACCACGCAAGCCCCCGCGCCATCGCCATCGAACACTGCGACGATCAGGCGTCGGCCGGGGTGGCGGGGGCCTCGGCGGCAGCCTCGGCCTCGGTCGCGGCGGGGGCGGCCTGCGCGAGCAGCTCCTGCTCCCACTCGGCGAGCGGCTCGCCCGCACCGGCTTCCGGCTTCTCGTCACCGGAGGAGATGCCGGCCCGCGCCTGCACGCCCTCGGCCACCGCGGAGGCGACGACCTTGGTCAGCAGAGCGGCGGAACGGATCGCGTCGTCGTTACCCGGGATCGGGTAGTCGACCAGGTCGGGATCGCAGTTGGTGTCCAGGATCGCGATGACCGGGATGTTCAGCTTGCGCGCCTCGCCGACGGCGATGTGCTCCTTGTTGGTGTCGACGACCCAGATGGCCGAAGGCACCTTGGCCATATCGCGGATACCGCCGAGGGTGCGCTCCAGCTTGTTCATCTCACGCGTGAGCATGAGGATTTCCTTCTTGGTGCGACCCTCGAAGCCACCGGTCTGCTCCATCGCCTCGAGCTCCTTGAGGCGCTGCAGGCGCTTGTGCACGGTGGAGAAGTTGGTGAGCATGCCACCCAGCCAACGCTGGTTGACGTAGGGCATCCCGACGCGAGTCGCCTCGGCCGCGATCGACTCCTGGGCCTGCTTCTTGGTGCCGACGAAGAGAACGGTGCCACCGTGGGCGACGGTCTCCTTGACGAACTCGTAGGCCTTGTCGATGTAGGTCAGCGTCTGCTGCAGGTCGATGATGTAGATGCCGTTGCGGTCGGTGAAGATGAACCGCTTCATCTTCGGGTTCCAGCGCCGAGTCTGGTGTCCGAAGTGTGCGCCGCTGTCGAGCAGCTGCTTCATTGTTACGACAGCCATGGTGCCGTATCTCTCTTTCGTTGCCGGTTGTCGCGGCGAATCGGTGATCCACCGCCCTGGCGCCTCCGAATCATCGGACCCGATCGCGAGGATCAGGACCAGCCGATGATTCCCTGCTTCGCATGCGCTGCCGATTCACGAAGTCGAGCTCCGGTTCGAACAGCGCCGTTACGAACAAGCACGGGGTGGCGCGCGAAGTCGGTCCGTGCAGGCACAGACCGCTCGACCAGTCTACGGGCTGAGTGGGCGAGTTCCTAAATCGCCCTGTCATGGGTCGAAACGGGCCATCTCCACAACCGAGTAAGTTGTCCACACTCGCCGAAGCGAGGGTACTGCGGGTGTCGTACGCGGCCGACGCTTGAAACATGAATCGCATAGCTATCTCGATGACCATGCTCATCCCACCGCTGTTCCTGCTGTCACTGGCTCTGGCACAGCCGGTTTCGGCAGCACCACCCGATGGCAGGGCTCCGGTGGCGCTGCCGTGGGGACCTGCGGCAACCGCTGCGCCGGATGGCGGTTTCCCTGGATCGGAAGTCGTGTTCGGGGAGTGCACGGGTTCGGCCTGTTCGGCGGGCGGCGGGTCGTCGCGGATGCCGGATCCGCTTCGTGCTGCGCCGCTCGTTGTGAATTTCGCGCCTGGTGTGCTGGATGCGCGAGTCGCGGCGGATGCACCCCACGTGAACATCGCGCTCGGCGCAGCCCGCGTGAATATCGCACCAGGTGCGTGGGGCGTATATGTCGCGCCCGACGCACTGCACCTGGACATCGCGCCAAATGCTGTTCACGTAAACATCGCGCCGAATGGGCTCCGGGTGAATGTCGCGCCGGATGCATTGCGCGTGAACATCTCTTCCGACGGACTCCGCGGAAATGTCGCCTCCGAGCCACTGGTGAACGTCGCGTCCGATGCACAGCGCGTGAACGTCGCGCCGGACGCTTTCCGTGTCGATATGGCGCCCGACGCACTTCGCGTGGGCATTGCACCCGACATGCTCCGGGTGGACACTGCATCCGACCTGCGTTCGGCCGACGGGGCGCAGACACCGGCCTCTGCGGAGGGTGCGACGCCACTCGCCGCCGATATTGCACGTGGGGCTGGCACCGGGTCGGCGAGCGCGTTGCCGCGGGTCTTCAGCGATCTGCTGTCGCGGCTGCTGGATCTGGTTCAGCGGGCTCCGCTCCCGCTGTCGCGCTGATCTCGGATGACCCGCCTCAGCAGAATCGGCGGCCCGCATGGGCGGCGGCTGGTTTCGATCGCGCTCGGGGGCATCGCGCTGCTGGGACTCGTTGCGGAGCAGTCGGTTTCGGCTGCTCCGCACGGGGAGTTCAGCTGGCCGCTGCAACCACGGCCTGCGGTCGAGCGGCAATTCGACAACCCTGCGCAGGACTGGCTACCCGGACATCGCGGGGTTGATCTAGCAGGTGCGAATGGGCAGGCGGTCCTCGCGGCCGGAGACGGAATCGTGGTGTTCGCAGGAAAGGTCGCAGGCAAACCCGTCGTCTCGATCGATCACCTCGGCGGGCTGCGAACCACGTACGAGCCGGTGCAAGCAGAGGTTTCGGTGGGCATGCGAGTGGGTCGTGGAACGCGAATCGGCGCTTTGGAGGCGGGACACGTGGGTTGCGTGGCGGCGGCGTGCCTGCATTGGGGTGCGAGACGAGAAGCAAGCGGCCACAGCCGACGTGAGTACATCGATCCGCTCGGACTACTGCACCCGACTCCCCTGCGACTGAAGCCGGTGACATGAATTCAGTGCCGAGCAGCAGCTTCGGAGGATGCCCTTCCACAGTGACGGTTTGGGCGCGAGGATCGGGTTATGGGATATGCGTTCGGAGATCCGCCGTTCACCTATGCCGAGGTCGGCGCGACGAGGGAGGTGCTGCCTGCGGGCTATCACCGGTTTCGGCTGCGCCGCCGCATCGGGTCCGGGCGGGCGCTGTTCGAGCGCGCGGGTGCGGAGATCCTGACGTATCGAATGCAGAAGGGCACCGCCATCTTTCGGGAGGCCGACACACCGACCGCAGAGCCGGGGACGCGGCTGACCGTGCGGTTGGGCGTCGGTCCGGTCAGCATCACCGCACCGTGCCGGGTCGTCTACGTCCTCGACGAAACCGACCGGCGCGGCTTTGCATACGGCACGCTGCCCGGACATCCCGAGATCGGCGAGGAACTGTTCGCTGTCGAATACGACCCCACCGATGACGCAGTCTACGGCCTGGTCACCGCCTTCTCCCGCCCCGGGGCCTGGTACGTCCGGCTCGGCGGACCGGTGGTGCGAGCCATCCAGCACATCATCGCCGGAAAGTACATAGACACGCTCCCGACCTCCGCCTAGGATCCGCACAACGCCCAGGTCAGGCCACCGGATTCCGCTGCAGGGCAGCCTAATTCAGCGCACTTGTCCGGATGACGACAACACCGAAAACATGCGGCAATGATGTGCTCGACGGCCATCCAGGCGTCGCGTCACCAACTCGGCTCATACAAGCGCACACGGCCTCGGGCACCTAGAGCTGTGCCTCGAGTGCGGCAGCTTCGGCGCGCAACAGGTCACCGTGATCGGAGCGTCCGAGGGTGTCGTATTCGGCAGCCGCCTGCTGCCGGTCGGCGATTTCGGTGCGGACGATCTGTTCGATATCGGCCTCGGTGAGATCGCGTCGGCGAGCTTCGGCGGCGCCGAGTCCGACCGCGCTGCTCTCGACGGCTCCGGCCTTGATGTGCCCAGTGTCGATGGCTTCGGCGTTATCGATGGCACCGAGCGCAGAGCGCAGACCGGAGATCGCGCTGCGATCGCGGGTCTTCATCGCGGCGGACAGCGCAGTGCGCAGGCGCGCACGCAGAGGTACGGAGTTGTCGATGGCTTCGGTGGACATGGTCGCCGACCGTACGCGCCGGGACCTCACGGGTCGAGTGATTTGGCCGAGCGGCCCGCAAGCGCTATCTCACGGGGTGACGATGGCGAAGTCGGGATCCGGCGCGTCGATCACACCGACCACCGCGTTCAGCCCGCTGGGATCTCCGGCAATGGCGATATCGCCCGCGGCGACCAGTGCGCCGAGATTCTCCCCTGCCAACAAGGCTCGAATCAGGATCGACCTCGTCAAGGTGAAAGCGGCGTCCGGATCGGGTAAGTCGGCGCCGTTGGGCTTGTCGTAGTGGACCATCAGGCCGTTGCGCAGTTCGAGGCGGTAGGTGCGTTTTTCGTCGGTGATGTGCCAGTCGATCACCACGCGCAGATTCCACGCCTTCGGTCCATCGATACGCAGCGCGATCGCATCGAAGATCTGCTCGATGGTCAGCGCGTCGAGCATCGTGGGCGCATTCGTCGTCGTCGGCGTGCCGAACGAGCCGTTGCGCAGCTCATAGGCTCCGCTGAGATAGAAGTTGCGCCAGGTGGCGTTCTCCGCACCATAGCCGAGCTGCTCGAAGGTGTTGGCCTGCAACGTTTTCGCCGCCTCATTGGCTGGATCGGCGAAGACGACATAGTTGACCACCTGCGCGACCCACCGGTAATCCCCGGCGTCATAAGCGGTTTGCGCCTTACGCAGCACCTCGTCGACACCACCCATGAATTCCACATGACGCCTGGCGGATTCGACCGGCGGATGCTCCCACAGATGCGCCGGATTGCCGTCGAACCACCCCATGTAGCGCTGGTAGATGGCCTTGACATTGTGGCTGACGGAGCCGTAATACCCGTGCGTATGCCACGCGTCGGCGATGGCCGGTGGCAGCTCCAGCATCTCGGCGATCTCACCGCCCAGATAACCCTGATTGAGCCTGCGCACCGTCTGATCGTGCAGGTAGCCATACAGATCCCGTTGCAGCGAAAGATATTCCACCAGCCGCTCGGTACCCCAGGTCGGCCAGTGATGGGAGGCGAAGACCACGTCGGAATTGCGGGCGAACAGATTGATCGACTCGGTCAAATATCTGGCCCACACATGCGGGTCACGTACCAGCGCGCCACGCAGCGTCAGCAGGTTGTGCAGTGTGTGCGTTGCGTTCTCGGCCATACACAGCGCGCGCATGTCGGGGAAGTAGAAGTTCATCTCGGCGGGCGCCTCGGTGCCCGGGGTGAGCTGGAAGACGATCCGGATTCCGTCGACCGTTACTTCCTGACCGGTACTGGTGATGTCCACCGTCGGCGGAATCAAGGTGATCGTGCCCAGCGACGTGGTCTGTCCGAGTCCGGCCCCGACCTGCCCCTTCGGCCCCCGCGGCAGCGCGGCGCCGTACATATAGGCAGACCGGCGCCCCATCGCAGTTCCCACATAGATGTTCTCGGCAACCGCGTGTTCGAGGAATCCGGCAGGTGCGAGTACCGGGCAGCGGCCCGACGCAACCTCGTCGACCGTCGTCACACCCATCGCACCGCCGAAATGGTCGGCGTGCGAATGGGTATAGATCAACCCGGTTACCGGCCGATCGCCTCGGTGCGCTCGATACAGCGCCAAGCCCGCCGCGGCGGTCTCCGCCGAGATCAGCGGATCGATCACGAGCACACCGGCACTTCCCTCGATCAGCGTCATATTCGACAGATCGAGCCCGCGGATCTGATAGATGCCCGCCGCGACCTCGTACAGCCCCTGCTTGACGACCAGCCCGGACTGCCGCCACAGGCTCGGATTGACCGACGCCGGGCAGGTTCCCTGCAGAAAGCCGTAGGAGTCGTTGTCCCACACCACCTTTCCATCCGATGCACGCACCTCTCCGGGCTCGAGTGCCGCGATGAACCCGCGGTCCGCATCCGCGAGATCGGCCGTGTCAGTGGGCAATGCGGCCGCCGCTCGTTGCTGCTCGGCGACGATGAATTCGCTCGGCTCGGTCGCTGTGCTCATATCCGTCCTCCTGTGCTTGTCAGCCGAACATGTCCGGCCCGCAACGCATTAGGGCCGTGGATCCGTAAACCCGATTGCGGCCGCGACGCATGCGACGGCCAGCACCGCCAGCATCGTCGCAGCAATGACTCGCCCACCGTGGCCGAAGCGCCCCTGATGCAAGGCGCGATTGCGCGAAAAAGACAGGGCCGCAACGGCTGCCATGGTGATCGCCGCCCCCGTCGGTGCGATGGCGACGGCGCGCCACCCGTTGGTCGCGGCATGATTGACGAAAAGCGCTGCGACGACCATCGCGGCAATGGCCGTACGCCGCCACGCCAATGCGGTACGTTCGGCGGCCAGACTCTTGGGGGTCATCGGAACAACACCACCACGCAGGCAAATACCGACACGACGGCGATACCCCACGACAGAATCGGCACCATGATGGTGTCGGGTAGCGGTTCACCGTTGCGCATGGCACGACCGACGCGCCGCCAATGGCCATACGCACCGACCGCGATGATCACGGCGAGCACGATGCAGCTCATCGCGAGCGTCCGGCGCAACCCCGACATCCGCACCGGCTGCACCAGCGTATGCACCGCGACACCGCCCGCGAGCAGGCCGAGCGAGGTGCGCATCCAGGCCAGGAAGGTGCGTTCGTTGGCGAGGGTGAAGCGGTAATCGACCTCCTCCTCCCCCTCCTCGGATTCCTCGGCGGGGTTGGGGAGTGTCATGGCGCCTCGGCTCGGACTGCACCATGGTCGTCGGAATTCACGGGCACCTCTCCATCGCTGGTCGGTTGACTGCCGCATGCGAACGCTCCGCTACGTCAGGTTAACGAGTGGCGTTGTCGTCGTCTACGAAGATCACCATCGCGGATGCCGCACTCCCGGTCAGACGGGTGTGGCGTCCTGGAAGGTCATCGCGAGCCGATCAACGGTCGAGGCCATGAGTGCGCGCTTGGGTAAGCCGAGGGAGCGCAATTCGTCGGCCCAGGCATGCTCGCCGAGGGACAGTTCGGCGCCGCCGGGGCGAGCGCGCATGCCGGACGGTTCCATCTGCCACTGCGTGCAGCGGGTGACGCCGTCGATGTGGGAGTACGCGTCGAAGGAGGAGCCCGTGCGGCGTTGCGGGACCGCGAGGCCGGGGCAGATGGTGAGATCGACGATCAGCTGCCCGTTCTGGTGCAAAACGCCGTGTCGCACGCTTGCGTCGTGCTGCGCGTCGAAATCGGCGATCTCCTTGGGGAAGCCCCAGATGCCGCGCCCGGCGGCCAGGGTGAATTCGCCGTCGACCGGGAGGCGATGAATGAAGACGCCCGCGCCGCCCGTGGACAGAGCACGCAGATCGCCGAGCGTACCGGCGGGCCCAGCGGTGTGGTGCCGGACCATGAACGAGACACCGAACTCGTTGTACGGTCCGAGGTCGCCATCGACGTACTCGACGAAAACAAGCGTGCACATGGCGCGACCACCCGGCAGCCGAAGAATCTCCAGGCCGGAGTAGTCGAGGAGCCGCTGCGCGGCCGCCGCCGGTACCGAGTAGGTCGCCATGAAGGCATGCGCGAGCCGAATCCGCACCGGCATCTGCACTTCCTTGCCCAGCACGGTATGCGTACTCATCGGCCCCACCCCGAGACAGCAATGCAGCATGCGTCGACCACCGAGTGGTCGACAAATCGTGCGGCTTCCACAAATCCTCCAAACTAGAACTCGTGTCAGAATAGCTATTATTTCACGCTTTTCGCAGCACTTTCATTAGCAAGAACACGTTTCAGAATTGCGGCTGAGTCGTTTGCTGGGCAGTTCGAACTCGCACACGGCTGGCCGCCGCGCAAGCGCGGGCCTCCCCCATCGCGCCGCAGATCCTCGGTCGCCGCTCCATAGGCCGTCAGGCTCGGGGGTGGGCTTGGTCGTGGACCTTTTTCAGTCGCTCGATGGAGACGTGGGTGTAGAGCTGAGTGGTCGCCATGCTGGCGTGGCCGAGGAGTTCTTGTACGACGCGCAGGTCCGCGCCGCCCTCGAGCAGATGGGTTGCGGCCGAATGCCGCAGGCCGTGCGGACCTATATCGGGTGCGCCCGGGATTGCCGAAACGACCTCGTGGACAACCGTTCTGGCCTGACGTTGGTCGAGTCGTTTGCCGCGACGGCCGAGCAACAGCGCACGGCCGGAATCGACTGTCGCGAGGGCGGGACGGCCGTATTGCAGCCAATTCGCGATCGCCTCGTCGGCCGGAACTCCGAAGGGCACCGAGCGCTCCTTGTTGCCCTTACCTATGACGCGGACCAGCCGCCGTTCGCGATCGATATCGTCGAGATCCAGGCCGCACAACTCGCTCACCCGAATGCCGGTCGAGTACAGCAGCTCCACGATCAGCCGATCTCGCAATGCCATCGGATCACGTTGCACCGCACCGGATTCCGCCGCATCCATAGCCGCGACAGCTTGCTGCGCACCGAGTACAGCAGGCAGTACCCGATGCGCCTTCGGCGACCCGAGCCGCAATCCCGGATCGATCGACAGCCGCCCGGTACCGGTCAACCACGCGGTGAACGTCCTCGCCGAAGACGCCCGCCGTGCCATGGTTGTCCGCGCCGCCCCACCGGCCGACTGCGCCGCCAACCACGACCGCAACAACGCCAAATCCAGTTCCCGCACCGCCGAATCCGCCGACCGCGCAACCAAATGTCCCAACAACGATCGCGCATCCCCCACATACGCCCGCGCCGTATGCACCGATCGATTCCGCCCGAGCCGCAAATGCCGCTCATACTCGGCCAGCAACGCCTCGAGATCCTCCGGCAACTCCATTCCCCCACCGTCACCGCCCCCGCTCCCCTTGGCAAGTAAGCACGCCGCAATGGCGCGGTTTCTGCAAGAACCGCGTCACCACGTCCCGACCGGATTTTCCTCCGACCGCAGTGGCCGAACCACTCCGAGCCTCGCCCGCACCGATCCGCGCCGATCTGAATCCTTGACCCCGCAGAGACCGGCCAGCTCGCCCGGTCGCGGAGCTGTTATCGGCCCTACACGTGAGCGCTCACCAGCCCCGGCACATAAGCGCTCACCA
>NZ_BDBY01000274.1 GCF_001613225.1 Nocardia pseudovaccinii NBRC 100343 | reverse complement strand
ACCACCCCCAGCACGCAAGCACTCACCACCCCCAGCACGCAAGCACTCACCACCCCCAGCACATAAGCCCAGTGCGTAAGCGCTCACTACCCCGGTACGTAAGCACTCACCAGCCGCGGTACATAAGCCCGGTACATAAGCGCTCACCGGCTCAGTGCGTGAGCGCTCATCGGCTCGGAGGGTTTGCGGTTCGGTGCCAGCCGTTTTCGTCCGTGCCTACTAGGCCTGCGAGTTCGAGGGCGGGGAGGATCGCGCGGACGGTCGGCAGGTCCAGGCCGACGGTTTCGGCGATGGCGCGGGGTTGGCGGGAGCCGATTTCGGGGAGGGCGGCGTAGACCGATGCTTCGTTGCCTTGTAGTCGGTCGCCGGGGTCGAACGGCTGGGTGGTCGGTAGCGAAAGGCGTAGTGGGCCTGCTTCATCGATGACCTCATCGGCGCGGGTGACCAGGAGGGCCTCGCCTTCGCGGATCATACGGTGGCAGCCAGCCGATGAGGCGGCGGTGACCGGGCCGGGGATGGCGAGGGCCGGGCGGCCGAGGCGGCGGGCCCATTTCACGGTATTCCGGGCGCCGCTGCGTAGTCCGGCCTCTACGACGAGGGTGCCGTCCGCCAGCGCGGCGATCACACGATTACGGGCCAGGAATTGGTTCTTGTGCGCAACCGTGCCGGGCGGGTATTCGCTGATCACCAAACCCGTTTCGGCGATCTCGGCCAAGAGTCGTTCGTGCTGGGCCGGATAGGCGCGATCGACGCCGCAAGCAAGAACGGCGATCGTCGGAGCACCGACGGCGAGGGCGGCGCGATGCGCCATACCGTCGATACCGAAGGCGGCTCCGGAGACGATTGTCCAGCCCTGAGCGGCCAGATCACCAACGATCTCGCCGGTGACATGCTCTCCGTATCCGCTGCTGCAACGCGAACCGACCACCGCGATCGCCCGCTCGCTCGACTCCAACAGCGACCGCGGCCCACGTACCCACAACGCCAATGGCACCGCCCCGTCACGATCGCGTCCGGGCTCGAGCTGCCGAAGCCCGAGCATCCGCCAGGCCGGCCACTCCGGATCGTCCGGGGTCACCAACCGCCCACCCAGCCGTTCCATCACCTCGAGATCCCTTGCCGCACTATCGATCTCCCGCCGCCGAGCGGTCGGCCCGAGCAACGACTCCGGCAGCTCACACTCCCGTACCGCCCGCGCCGCCTCCACCACGCCCACCGATTCGATCAACGACGACAACGCCGCACACGGCCCCTGCACAACCCGTGACAAATACGCCCAAGCCAACCGCCGCTCATCAGCGTCCCCGCCAGAAACCGCCGACTCGGAACACCCCGAATCCCAACCATCCAGATCCACAACCCCATGCCCCGAACCACGCGCGCCGCCTGCCCCGGCATACCTCGCCGCATCCATCTTCCTGACTACCAATGCGACCGGATACGTATCGCTTCCCGCCGCCGCACCCGCGGCTCCCATTGCCGCAGCACCACTCGCCGACTCAGCGGATCCACCACCTGCCGCCAGTTCTGCACAACCCGGCGTCGCTTCGGAATCCTCTGTCGCACAAGGGTTGTCCCCCATCAAAGGTACTGTTGCACGACGGCCGCCACAGGCTGCCGGAGCTTGGCAATCCGAGACTGTGTTCACCGACACGCCCGCACTCCCGACAGCAGCAGATCCGCCGCCAGCCACGGCCTCTGCACGTCCTGCGACATCAACGGCTCGCGCCGCGTAAGACCCGGTGCCCACCGAGGTGCCGGTGGCACCGACTACAGGACTGCCGCCACATACCGTCAGTGGTTCGCAATCCGAGGCACACGAGATCGTGCCCGTCGACTTGCCTGCACGCCCGACAGAGGCAGAACCACCACCCACCGATTCCACCGCCCTCCTATTGACGATGGCAGAGACCTCGCCCGTCGACGCGGCCGCACGCGAATCGGCAGCAAAGCCATTGCCCGTCAACGCGCCCGGACATCCAACGCCAGCAGGGCAACTTTCTTCTGTCGCCGCGAGATCCGGCGCGGTCGCTCCGACATGCGCCATCACAGTGAGCTCGCAGGCGTTCGCATCGCCACCCACCTCTGGTGCAGCGGACCTCGTTCCAGAAATCTCACCGCTGATCGAGCCTTTGTCTCCCGTTGCCGCACTCAATGTGAGCCCCGTTGACGGAAGTTCAAGGCGGCCAGTACATCTTGGGCGGTGGGTTGCTCGGCGTTGCGGAGGTCGCTGATGGTCCAGGCGACGCGGAGGGCGCGGTCGGCGCCGCGGGCGGACAGGCGGCCCAGGCGGAGGGCGGCTTCGATGGGGGCGGTTGCCTCGTGGGGGAGTCGGAAGCGTTGGCGCAGGATGTGGCCGGGGACTTCGGCGTTGGTTGCCCAGCCGTAGTCCTGCCAACGCTGTATTGCGGCTTGCCTTGCGGTCGCGACTCGACGGCGCACGACCTCGCTGCTCTCGGCGTCCTCGACGGCGAACGATGCGCCGGCGTGGCCGTGCATCTGGACCCAGATGTCTATGCGATCCATCAACGGTCCGGACAGCTTGCCCAGGTATCGGCGACGCGCGAGCGGGGCACAGATGCAGTCGACATCGCGGGCTGGGGCACAGGGACAGGGGTTCGCGGCTAGAACCAATTGGAAACGGGCCGGGTAGCGAGCCACGCCATCGCGGCGGGCGATGCGAACTTCGCCCTCTTCCAAGGGGGTTCGCATCGCTTCCAGGACCTTGGTTCCTATCTCCGCACATTCGTCGAGAAACAAGACCCCGCGATGGGCACGGCTGACGGCGCCCGGGCGTGCGGTACCCGATCCCCCGCCGACCATGGCGCTGGCTGAGGTCGAGCGATGCGGAGCGACGAAAGGCGGCATCGTGATCAAGGGGTGGTCATCGGAGAGTGCGCCCGCGACGGAATGGATGGCCGTCACCTCGAGTGCCTCGGATTCGGTGAGCGGCGGCAGCAGACCCGGAAGACGTTGCGCCAGCATAGTTTTACCGATTCCGGGCGGCCCGGTGAGCAGCAGGTGGTGTCCGCCTGCCGCGGCCACCTCCAATGCCCACCGGGCCTCCTCCTGACCGACCACCTCGCTCAGATCGCCACCGCAGCGCACGGTGTCGGGCAGCATGCCATCGGGCTCGACCAGACCGCCTTCACCACGGAGCCAAGCGACGACAGTACGCAGGGTCGTGGCCCCGAAAACCTCGATGCCGTCCACCAGCCCGGCTTCGGCCAGTGCGGATTCCGGCACGATCACCCGCATCCAGCCCGCATTGCGTGCCGCGAGCACAGCGGGCAGGATGCCGCGCACCCGGCGGACCCGCCCGTCCAGCGCCAATTCCCCGAGCAATACAGTCTTTCCGAGCCGATCGGAGGGGATCACGCCCGCCGCGTCGAGCACCGCGATCGCGAGGGCAAGGTCGTAGACACTGCCGATTTTGGGCAGCGTCGCCGGGGACAGTGCCAGGATCACGCGACCGTCGGGCCACTTCTCCCCGATATTCGCCACCGCGGAACGGACCCGGTCGCGGGATTCCTGCAGCGCGGTATCGGGCAACCCGACCAGATGCACCGACGGCAGCCCCTGCCCGATATCCGCCTCGATTTCGACCAGCTGGCCGTCCACCCCGCTCACCGCGACCGAATACGCCACCCCCAGCGCCATCAGAACACCGCTTTCAGGTGATCGATGACCGGTCGGTGGCCGCGGTGCAGCAGCACCGAAATGACATCGAAGCGGACATCGCGCCAGGGGCCGTCCTGTTCGGCCAGCCACACCAGCGCCAACCGCCTGATCCGCTGCTGCTTATCGAAGGTGACCGCCTCGGCGGGCATGCCGAATTTGGTTCCGGTTCGCGTTTTGACCTCGACGAACGCGGTAACGCGGCCGTCCCGGGCGATCAGATCCAGTTCGCCGTACTTGCACCGCCAATTCCTGCTGATGATCTCCATCCCGGCGGCCTGCAGGAATCGGGCCGCCAGTTCTTCTCCTTGTGCGCCGAGCGCCTGGTTGTCTGCCACCAGCTCAGCGTGCTCGGACCACACCCACGCCCGATGACACCGACCTGCGCAAACAGAAAACCTGTGGATACCCGCTCAGCTGTGGACAACCCGGGCATCCGACCCCCGTACTCCGCGTGGTTGTCGGTGCCCGATGCTATGGGCCACCAGCGCTACTCGGGTAACCGCAGATCCGGCTTCTCCAGCTCCTCGATATTCACGTCCTTGAACGTGATCACCCGAACATGCTTAACGAAGCGCGCGGGTCGGTACATATCCCACACCCACGCATCGCTCATCCGCACCTCGAAGTACACCTCGCCGTCAGCGTTCTGCGGCCGCAATTCGACGGAGTTGGCCAGATAGAAGCGGCGCTCGGTCTCCACCACGTACGAGAACTGACCGACGATGTCCTTGTACTCCCGGTATAGCGAGAGCTCCATCTCGGTTTCGTATTTCTCCAGGTCCTCGGCACTCATCGGGTGGGACGTCCTCCTTCTCGCCGCACTGCGTCTGCTGTAATCATCATCGCGCATGCGCCGCGGCGGTAGCCACTCGGCTATCCGGTTCGACGCCCTCCAGCAAAACCTCGTCGGCCAGTTCCGCCTCGGCGTACTCCGCCGCGGCTACCGGCCGCAACCCCGCTGCCGAGCGCACATTGCGCCAGGATCGGCGGTGCTCACTGCTCGGTCCGAGCCGTTCCAGCGCGGCCGTGTGTTCGGGCGTGTTGTAGCCCTTGTGCGCGGCGAATCCGTAGCCGGGGAACCGCTCGTCCAGCTCGACCATCATCCGATCCCTGGTCACCTTGGCCAGGATGCTCGCGGCGGCGATGCAGGCCGCGGCCGCGTCACCGCCGATGACGGGCAGCGACGGCACCGGAATCCCAGGCACCCGGAATCCGTCGGTCAGCACATACCCCGGTGTCTGTCCGAGTCCGGCGACCGCGCGGCGCATGCCCTCGATATTGGCAACGTGGATGCCGATCGAGTCGATCTCCCAGGCCGGAATGACGACCACCTTCCAGGCCAGCGCCAACCGGGTGATGATCGGGTACAGCTCCTCGCGCACGGGTTCGGTGAGCTTCTTGGAATCGTCGAGTCCGGCCAGCCTGTCGTAGGCCTTGGGCGCGAGCAGGCAGGCGGCAACTACCAGGGGCCCCGCGCACGGTCCGCGCCCGGCCTCGTCGACCCCGGCGACCGGGCCGAGGCCGCTGCGGATCAGCGCCGCCTCCAGCGTGCGCAACCCACCGGCTCGACGCATGACGACACGCGGCGGCCACCCATTGCCCGGAGTCGCGCCATTAGCCCTAACCACTCGACCCTGCCCCACCATCCAATTATCCTGCGGCCCGCAACGATCAGTTCGTCTGGGGATCCTGTGCTTTCACCGGACCGATCCGGCTGGGCGGCCAGATCTTGAAGACCGTCTTGCCGCGCACATTGTCGATCGGGACGGTGCCCTGCAGGTTATCGCTGACGTGGGCGCGTGAGTCGGCGGACTGGTTGCGGTTGTCGCCCATCACCCACAGGTTGCCCTCGGGCACCTTGACCGGGCCGAATACCCGGCCCGCCGGGTAGGTCGCATTCTGCTGACCCGGGTACCACGGGTAGTCGTTCAGGACGTACGGCTCGTCCAACGGCTTGCCGTCCACCAGGACCCGCCCCTGCGCGTCACAGCACTGCACGGTCTGGCCGCCGACGGCGATCACCCGCTTCACCAGGTCGTTCTCATCCGGTGGCACGAGCCCGAAGAAGGAGAAGAAGTTCTGCACGCCGCGCACGGCGACATTGCTGGACCGGATCGACTGGTAGCGGGTATTCCAGGACGACGGGCCGACGAACACCACGACGTCACCGGGCTGCGGCTCGCTCCAGTAGTAGCTCGGCTTCTCCACGTAGATGCGGTCGCCGATGAGCAGCGTGTCTTCCATCGACTGGGACGGAATGACGTACGGCCGCCCGACAAAACTGACCATGAGTGCCGCGATGACCGCGGCGATGACAATGAGAACCGGCAGTTCCTGCCAGAAGGGGCGCTGCTTGCGCTTCGAGCGCCGTGAGCGGCGGCTCTTGCCCTCGTCGTCCGAATCGGACACCGTCATCGACCCACTTTCGTCTGCCACGCCGAACAGATTAGCCCGGCACCAAGACTGACGTCCGGTGCCGGGCTAGCTGAGGAACATTCGTGCCGAGCCGTGCCGCTACTTGCTCAGCGCTTTTCCTTGATCTTGGCGGCCTTGCCGCGCAGATCGCGCAGGTAGTACAGCTTGGCACGGCGGACGTCACCGCGGGTCACGACATCGATGTGGTCGATGTTCGGGCTGTGCACCGGGAAGGTGCGCTCCACGCCGACACCGAACGACACCTTGCGGACGGTGAAGGTCTCGCGGATGCCACCGCCCTGACGCCGGATCACGACGCCCTTGAAGACCTGGATGCGCTCCTTCGAGCCTTCGATGACCTTCACGTGCACGTTGAGCGTGTCGCCCGGACGGAAGTCGGGGACGTCGCTGCGCAGCGACTTTTCGTCGACGAAGTCAAGGGTGTTCATTTCATCCTTCTGATGTTTGCGCGAGCAGAGGACCCTGGCGGCACTCGCGTGCTCGACCGGTTCATGCTCCGAATAAGGGGTGCTCCGTGGGCCGAATGCACCCAGGGCAACCTGTGCATTGTGCCAGATCGGCGGGTCGCGGGAAAAATCGGGCCCGGCTCACCGGGTGGCCGCGCGGTGTACGGCGGCCGCGAGACAGTCCCGCCAGCTGCCATCCCCGAACCCGAAAGCCGCGCGCGCCGACGAGTGTAGCCATAGGCCAGCCCACTCCGCGGATCCGCGAAGCCATCGCTGCCCACAGCGCCGGTGTGCCCGAAGCCGTTCGCGCTCGAGAATGGGTAGTACTGCCCCTTGGCCTCGAAGCCGCGCGCACAGGGCGCGCGGTCACCGCGCACGAGATCCGGATCGGTGCGATTCCGCTCCCGTCAGACCGCGAGTGGCCTGGTCGGGCGCAACGCCCACGACGCGAGGGTGAGCCCGGCGAAACCCAGTGGTCCGAGCCAGGCCTTCGGCTTGTCGCCGACGGCGATATGGGAGGCGGCCGCGCCGCCGTAGACGAAGGTCAGGCCCGCGTACGCCCACTCCTCGGCACGCGGGAAGCCCGGCGTCACGATCGCGGCGACCGCGGCAGCCTTGGCGACGCCCATGATGGTGGCGAAGTACATCGGGTATTCGAGTCGTTGGAAAACCTCGCGTACGTAGGAGATTCGCGCGAGATCCCAGTAGGACCCGACGGCTGTTTCGGTCAGCAGGATTCCGGTGGCGCCGAGGTAGGCCAGGCGGGCGGTCTTTCGTAGGTTCATATCTGTGTGACGGATGGCGACCCGACAAGGTAACGGCTTGTCACACCCACGGCCTCGGCGCCGTCATCTCTTCGAGCAACCTCGAGGAGATCCCTGTGGGCGAAAACGATTCTTTGGCAGACCGATTCGTGGCGCACCGGGCGCGCTTGGTCACCGTGGCCTATCGCATGCTCGGTTCGCTGAGCGAGGCCGATGATGCGGTACAGGATGCCTGGTTACGGCTTTCCCGGGTCGACACCGCCGAAATCGACAACCTCGGCGGTTGGCTGACCACGACCGTGGGGCGGGTCTGCCTGGATATGTTGCGGTCGCGCAAGTCCCGCCGGGAGGAGGCCTATCTGCCCGACCCGATCGTCCTCGCCGATGCCGGAACGCAGCCGGAACAGCAAGCGGTACTTGCGGATTCGGTCGGTCTGGCGCTGCTGGTCGTGCTGGACTCGCTGAATCCCGCGGAGCGCGTGACCTTCGTGCTGCACGATATGTTCGCGGTGCCGTTCGACCAGATCGGACCGATCATCGGCAGATCCGCGGCCGCGGCGAAGATGATGGCCAGCCGCGCCCGCCGCCGGGTCCAGGGTCGAGCGCCGCGACCCGACCGGGATCTACCGCGTCAACGTCGCGTCGTCGAAGCCTTCCTCGCGGCCGCCCGCGACGGTGAATTCGACGCACTGCTGGCCATTCTCGACCCCGACGTGTTGTTGCGCGCCGATGCCGGAGCCCGGTTCCCCGGCGGCATGCGCGTACTGCGCGGCGCCGCGATCAATCGCGAAGGGAGTGGTCGGATACTGAGGGCAGGTGCCAATGGGTGGGGGCGGGGGGTGCGGGAACGACGGTGCGGGCCAATTCGGCCTCCGCGGCCTCGCGGACGTGGACGACGTCGGGTTTTCCGGCGACCAGGTCTTGTACGAAGATCTTGGCGCGGATCACCGGGCGTCGGTAGCGACGTTCACGGACTATCGCCCGATACATGAGTCGTCGCTTGCCCGGGTAGCGCCAGCGAGCCCATGGTGCGCCCGGTCGGCTCAGCCGGAATGCGCCGACCACGAGCAGGGGCAGGAAGAACATGCCGAACAGGCCGGTCCAGATTTTGCCCTTGGCGATGACGACTGCCGCCAGGCCCAGATTCACCACGGCGAAACAGACGATGAAGATGCGGACTTCGGTGCTGGGGTCGCGGCGGAAGTCGTTGATGTCCAATAACCACAGCGGGTGAACTCCGAGCAGCAGCAGTCCGGTCACCGCGAGCGCGACGAAGACCGCATCGACCGAGGTGCGGCCCTGTTCCTCCCAGTACACGTCGCGGAGGTAGAAGATCAGCGCGAATTCGTCGAGGGTCAGGGCCGCGCCGACACCGAAGGCGGCGGCGAGCAGGCTCGCGGTGAGTGTGGTGGCGCTCTGGTACATGGTGACCATCCCGATGCCGGACAGCAGCACCAGGATGACCCCGAACACCATGTGGTGGATGTGCACACCGCCGGAGCGCACATTGCCCGGCCACCAGCGGACCTGCTTGCGGATCAACCGGACGCTGAGCCGGATCAGCAGGAAGCCGACGATGAACCCGAGGAGGAAGCACAGCAGCGGAAGGCGGCCGTGCCCGATCACATCGTCTTCGAGCCACCGTCGCATGGCCGTCTGCAAACCTCCGCCCGTATCGCCCTACTGCCCGAACCCGGCCCGCCGCAGCGCATCCGCCATCGAACCGCTCGGTGCGGGCGCGTTGCGCCGCTGGTTGCCCTGGTTGCGGCCCTGATTCTGCTGTCGACCCTGGCCCTGCTGCTTACCCTGTCCATTCTGCCGCTGGCCGCCGCGATCCTGCCCGCCGCGACCGCCTTGGCCACGGCCGCGACCGCCGTCGCCCTTGGTCGCCGTACCCGGCTCGTCGTCCAGCCGCAGCGACAGCCCGATGCGCTGGCGTGCGACATCGACCTCGAGCACTTTCACCTTGACGACATCGCCGGACTTCACGACCTCGCGCGGATCCTTGACGAAGTTGTGCGACATGGCCGAGACGTGCACGAGTCCGTCCTGGTGCACACCGATATCGACGAATGCGCCGAATGCGGCCACATTGGTGACCACACCCTCGAGCACCATGCCCGGCTGCAGATCCGCGACCTTCTCCACGCCCGCCGCGAATTCGGCGGTCTTGAATTCCGGACGCGGGTCACGACCCGGCTTCTCGAGTTCGGAGATGATGTCGGTGACGGTGGGGATACCGAACTTCTCATCGGTGAACTCGGCGGGCCGCAGCGAACGCAACGCCGTGGTGTTGCCGATCAGTTCCGCCATGCCGCGTCCGGTCGATTCCAGGATGCGCCGCACTACCGGGTAGGCCTCGGGGTGCACGGCTGAGGTGTCGAGCGGATCGTCGCCGCCGCGGATGCGCAGGAAGCCCGCGCACTGTTCGAAGGCCTTGGGACCCAGGCGCGGCACGTCGAGCAGCGCGGTGCGGCTGCGGAACGGGCCGTGCTGATCACGGTGCGCCACAATGCTTTCGGCGATCGAATTGGCAATACCGGACACCCGCGACAGCAGCGGCACCGACGCGGTATTCACATCGACACCTACCGCGTTCACCGCATCCTCGACCACCGCGCCAAGCGAGCGCGCCAGCAGGGTTTCGGAGACATCGTGCTGGTACTGACCGACGCCGATGGACTTCGGGTCGATCTTCACCAGCTCGGCCAGCGGGTCCTGCAAACGACGGGCGATGGATACCGCACCGCGCAGCGAGACGTCCATATCCGGTAGTTCCTGCGAGGCGTAGGCCGATGCGGAGTACACCGACGCGCCCGCCTCGGAGACCACGATCTTGGTCGGCTTGTTCTCCGGAATCCGCGAAATCAGCTCGGCGGCAAGGGCATCGGTCTCGCGCGAGGCGGTGCCGTTGCCGATGGCGATGAGCTCGACGCCGAACCGGGCGACCAGCGCGCCGAGTACGGCCAGGGACTTCTCGGTCTGGCCCTGCGGCTTGTGCGGGTAGATGACCTCGGTCGCGACGGCCTTGCCGGTGGCGTCGACGACGGCGACCTTCACACCGGTGCGGTAGCCCGGATCCAGGCCCATGGTGGTGCGGGTACCCGCGGGCGCGGCCAGCAGCAGATCGCGCAGATTCGCGGCGAAGATGTCGACGGCGTCCTTCTCGGCCGCCTGACGCAGACGCATGCGGGTGTCGATACCAAGACTCACTTGCAGTTTCGTGCGCCACGCCCAGCGCACGGTATCCAGCAGCCAGGTGTCGGCCGCCCGGCCACGGTCGGCGATATCGAACTTCACCGCGATGCGGCCCTCGTAGACCGACCGCTCGCCCGGCTCCCCGAGAGCGGAGCCTGCGGAGCGACCAGACGAACCAGTCTCGGTGTCGGGTTCGAGCTGCAGCTGCAGGATCTCTTCCTTCTCACCGCGCAGCAACGCGAGGATCCGGTGCGAAGGCAGCTTGCCGAAAGGCTCGCTGAATTCGAAGTAGTCGGCGAACTTCGCGCCCGCCTCCTCCTTGCCCGGCCGCACGCTCGAGCTGACCTGGCCGCGGTTCCACATCAGCTCACGCAGCTCGCCGACCAGGTCGGCGTCCTCCGCGAAACGCTCGACCAGGATGGCGCGGGCGCCGTCGAGCTGTTCGGCGGTGTACTGCGCGGGATCGGTGGTCGGATCGCCGATCAGCGCATCGGCGACGGGCTCGTGACCGGCCTCGCGGGCGATCTGCGCCTTGGTGCGCCGCTTCGGCTTGTACGGCAGGTAGATGTCCTCGAGGCGGGCCTTGGTCTCGGCCGTCATCAGCTGCCCGAGCAGCGCGTCGTCGAGTTTGCCCTGGCCCTTGATGGATTCGATGATCGCGCCGCGGCGCTCGTCGAGTTCGCGCAGGTAGGTCAGGCGCTCGTCGAGCTGGCGGAGCTGGGCGTCGTCGAGGCCACCGGTGACCTCTTTTCGGTACCGCGCGATGAAGGGCACCGTCGAACCCGCATCCAGCAGCTCGACGGCGGCCCGGACCTGGGTCTCGCGCACGCCGAGCTCATCGGCGATGCGCCGGCCCACGCTGGCCAGAGCTGTGGTCGCGGCCGGTGCGGCGGCGGTCGTGTCGGTGTTCGTCGCTGAACTGGCGATCTCGGGCGCTGTCGTCACGCCCGAGACACTACCGTTGTCACCTGACAAACGGCCCACGCCCAGGTAAACCCGCATGCTTGGACCCGAATCGTACGGTGGCTTTCGCGCCTCCCCGGGCCTTTTGCCGGTCGTGAGGTGCTCGAAGACTTCCGTCGCGGACCGACGGTCGATCTGCTGGGCGAGTTACCCATGTGGTCACGAAATCAGTCGTCGCGGTTCGAAGGTGCGAGCAGTTCCACAGCCAGCTCACGCATTTCAGCCTTGCGTATTTTCCCCGTGACCGTCATCGGGAACTCCTCGACGATGTGCACGTAGCGCGGGATCTTGAAATGCGCGAGCTTGCCGGTGCAGAAGGCGCGGATCGCGTCGGCGTCCAATGGTGTTGTGCCGTCCTTCATTCGGATCCAGGCCATCAGTTCCTCGCCGTATTTCGGGTCGGGGACGCCGATCACCTGGGCATCGAGAATGTCCGGGTGGGTGTAGAGGAATTCCTCGATCTCGCGCGGGTAGATGTTCTCGCCGCCGCGGATCACCATGTCCTTGATCCGGCCGGTGATCGCGAGATACCCGTCGTCGTCCATGACGCCGATATCGCCGGTGTGCATCCAGCGGGCGGCATCGATGGCCTCGGCGGTCTTCTCCGGTTCGGACCAGTAGCCGAGCATGACCGAGTAGCCCCGGGTGCACAGCTCGCCGGGTTCGCCGCGCGGCACGGTCAAACCTGTTGCGGGGTCGATGATTTTGACCTCCAGGTGTGGGCCGACCCGGCCGACGGTCGCGGTGCGGCGGTCGATGCCGTCGTCGCGACGGGTCTGAGTCGATACCGGGGAGGTTTCGGTCATGCCGTAGCAGATGCACACCTCGCTCATGCCCATGCGATCGATTACCCGCTTCATCACCTCGACCGGGCAGGGTGATCCGGCCATGATGCCGGTGCGCAGGCTGGACAGGTCGACGTCTTTGCCCGAATCCAGTTGCGCGAGTATCGCGATGAACATCGTCGGCACGCCATAGAGCGAGGTGCACCGCTGCGCGGCGACCGCATCCAGGGTTGCGATCGGATCGAACGCGGGCCCGGGAATCACCACGGCCGCACCGTGACTGGTGCTTGCCAGGTTGCCCATGACCATACCGAAGCAGTGGTAGAAGGGCACCGGCACGCAGATCCGGTCATGTTCGGTATAGCTGCAGAGTTCGCCGACGAAGTAGCCGTTGTTGAGGATGTTGTGATGGCTCAACGTCGCCCCCTTGGGAAAACCCGTTGTGCCGGAGGTGTACTGGATATTGATCGGGTCGTCCATGGACAACGTCGCGGCGATCTTCGCGAGTCGTTCGGCGTCGATATCGGACTGCGCCACCGCATCCCATTCGGGAGTTCCGAGTACCAGCACTTGTTCCAGGCCAGGATAATTCGGCCGGACCTGCTCGATCATGGCGACATAGCTCGAGGTCTTGAATTCCGGCGCGGCGATCAGCATGCGCACACCGGCTTGGCGCAGCACATATTCCAGTTCGCTGGTGCGGTAGGCCGGATTGATATTGACCAGGATCGCACCGAGTTTCGCGGTCGCGTACTGGGTGAGGAACCATTCCGCGCAGTTCGGGGCCCAGATGCCGACCCGGTCGCCCTTGGCGATACCGCGTTCGGCCAATCCGGTGGCCAGGGCGTCGATCGCGGCCGCGAGTTCGCGATAGGTCCAGCGGCGACCGGATGGACAGTCCACCAGGGCTTCTCGGTCCGCATAGGCGGCGGCCATGCGGTCGAAGTCATCGCCGATGGTGTCGCCGAGCAGCGGGGTTTCCGCAGTGCCGGATGTGTAACTCGCCAGTGCGGACATCACCGAACCCCCTGCTGTCGCAGGATGAACCGCTGTACCTTGCCGCTGGGCGTCTTGGGCAGGGCGTCCACGAAATGCACCTTGCGTGGATACGCGTGCGCGGCGAACTTGCGTTTCACCAAGGTCTGCAATTCCGCCTCGAGTTCGGCATTCCCTTCGAAATCGTTGCGCAGCACCACGAATGCCTCGAGCACCTCACCGCGCAATTCGTCGGGCATGCCGACCACCGCGGCCTCGACCACCCGCTCATCCAGCACCAGCACGCTCTCGACCTCGAACGGGCCGATGCGATAACCGGCCATGATGATCACATCGTCGTCGCGGGCCGAGAAATGGAAGAAACCGTCCGCATCCTGGGATCCGGCATCCCCGGTCAAATACCAGCGGCCGTCGGCGGTGTAGCGCTGCGCGGTGCGTTCCGGGGCGTCCAGGTAACCGAGGAACCACAGCAGCGGACTGCGTCGGGCATCGATGGCGACTCGGCCCAGTTCGCCGACCGGCGCTTCGACGTCGGCGTCGTCTGCGAGCACCGCGCAATACCAACCCGGCATCGTCCGGCCCATCGAGCCCGCGGGTGCGTCCACCCGGAGCGCGTCGTGCCAGGAGTTGCAGATGAGCATGCCGTGCTCGGTCTGCCCGTAGTGGTCGCGCACCGCGACGCCGAGTGTCTCGACCGACCAGGTCACCACATCCGGAGTCAGCGGTTCGCCTGCGGACGACGCGCGCCGCAACCGGAGATCCGTTGGGGCAGCGGCACTATCGGCACGCAACGCGCGGTATACCGTCGGCGCGGCGGTGAAGTTGGTTACCCCGAAGCGGTCGAGCACCTGCCAGGTCAGCGGCGCGGAGAAGGCGGCATGCAGCAGCAGGCTGCGGATGCCGGAGGCCAGCGGGCTCAGAATCGCCCAGTACAGTCCGTACGCCCAACCCGGATCCGCCGCATTCCAGTAGACGTCGTCCGCACGCACGTCCAGCGAAAACTCTTGGTACGCATGGAATGCCGCGAGTGCCCGCACCGGAATCGGCACGCCCTTCGGAGTGCCTGTCGTGCCGCTGGTGAACAGCTGCACCAGCAGCCCATCCCAACCGACCGGCACAGCGGCCGCGCGCGGGTCGCTGGCGGAGTACGCGGCGAGCAGATCCGCGAACCGCAGCGGCGCCTCAGCCGCGGGGTCCGCGACCGTCGGATCCTGTGCCCCGATCGACCCAGCGATTGTCGGATTGTCCGCCCCCAGCCGGTCGGCGGGGTCATGCACGCGTTCAGCGGCAGCATCGCCACCGCCCTGCGCGGCCGCGTGACTGTCAGCGACAGCCCGGCCATTCCCGGCAATGATGACGCGCCAGGGCGGATCGGCCGGTATGTCGTCGCCCGGCACCAACTTTGTCGCCTGATCCGCGTCGGCGATGACGATCGTCGTGCCGCTCGCCTCGAGCCGGAAGGCGATGGCGGGTGGGGCGAAAGCGGTGAAGAGCGGGACGTGGACCGCGCCGCGCCGCCAGATGCCCAGCAGCGCGACCACCAGGTCTTCGGATTTCGACATCAGAGTGGCGACGCGGTCGCCGGGTTCGACGCCGAGGTCGGCGAGGGCGACGGCGAAGCGCTGGGAGCGCTCGCTCAGCTCGCCGTAGGTGAGGTCGGTCGAGGTCAGGTCGGGATCGACGATGGTGAACGCGATGTGGTCGGCAGGGTGCCGGTCGCACAGCAGATCTGCCGCGCTGACGTCGGGTCCGTCGTAGGTCTCCAGTAGCTCGCGCACGCGCGCGTTCAGGTCCGCGGTCATCTCGCCTCTCCTCATCGGTGATCCAGGCCACCTCGTCTCCAATAGGATGTGGGTCACATCACGTTCGGCACTACCCCCGAAAAGGGGTGAGTCTTTTGACCCACACCACCGCGCTGCTGCGGCCGCGCGACGGCGATGCGCTGCGCGCCGAGATCCGCTGGGTGGCGACCAAGGCGGGCGTGCCGGTGGTTTTCGGCGGCGAGGTGCACGATGATGCGCTGCTGCTCACCGAATTCGTCGGCACCGTCACCAATGGCCTGCGCGGACTGACCGTGCTGCGCACCTCCGGGCTGGGCGGCCGGGTGATGGATATGCGCAGGCCCGCCTCGGTCGCCGACTACCGCAATGCCTCCGAGATCACCCACCACTACGACGGTCCGGTCTCCGGCGAACGCATCCGCTCGGTGCTCGCGGTGCCCGTGGTGGTCGACGATCGCTCCCGCGCGGTGCTCTACGCCGCCAACCGCGGCGGCATACCCCTCGGCGACCGCACCGCCGATCTGGTCGTCGCGGCCGCCCGACGCCTGGCCACCGAAATCACCATCCGCGACGAGGTGGACCGCCGCCTGCGGCTGCTGGAAATGACGACTCCCGCGCCCGAGACCGCACCCGCCGTCGCCGAGGAACTCCGCGAGATCAATGCCGAACTCCGCGGCGCGGCGCGCTCGGCCGAGGACGAACGCCTACGCGAACGCCTGCACTCGGTGTGTGAACGCCTCACCCGAGTCCTGGTCGGCGACCCGCCCGCGGATGCCCCGCGCCTGTCCCGACGGGAACTCGACGTACTGTCCCAGATCGCGCTCGGCTGCACCAACCACGAAGCTGCCCAACGCCTTTCGCTCGGACCGGAAACGGTCAAGAGCTATCTGCGCAACGCGATGACCAAACTCGACGCGCACTCGCGCCACGAGGCCGTCGTCACCGCCCGACGCCTCGGCCTGTTGCCCTGACCAACGAACTCCCGCGCTCGCATTCGCACGCCACGCACAGAATCTCGGACGATCCGATGCACGGCGTGCGAACACGATGACCGGACCTCGTCAGCGGCCGCCGGTGCAGACGCCTTCGGGGGTGTACTGGCAAGGGCGCTCGTTCCGGCCTTTGTATTGCCCATGGTTACTGCTGCGGCCGCGCTGACCTGCGCTGTTGCGGCTACGGCCAGCATCGGGCTCATGGGTGTCCCGATCAGCGGCGACTCTGACTTCGACCAGTTCAGGGGCGGCTAGGTCCGATAAGACGATCATCGCGCCACCGATCAGAGTCGAGACCACCGCCCGACGCACTGTCCCGAAGCGAGCCACCGTCACCATAGCCACCTACCGTTCACCGTTGATTAACGTGCCGTTAATCAACGATACATTCGATTGGGCGTCGAGTCTGTAGTTTCAATCGTCGAGCAGATCCGGGCGCCGTTCGCGGGTGCGGGCAACGGACTGTTCGCGTCGCCACGCGGCGACCTTGGCGTGATCACCGGACAGCAGAATCGGCGGCACTTCGAGGCCGCGCCAGGAGACGGGGCGCGTGTAGCTCGGCCCCTCGAGCAGTCCGTCGGAGAACGAATCCTCTTGGTGGGACTGCTGATTGCCGAGAACGCCGGGGAGTAGGCGGACCACGGCCTCGGCCATCACGAGGACTGCGGCTTCGCCACCGATCAGAACGTAGTCGCCGATGCTGACCTCTTCGACACGAACCCGGCGGGCGGCATCGTCGAAGACGCGTTGATCGATGCCTTCGTAACGGCCGCAAGCGAATACGAGGTGCTTCTCGCTCGCCCAGCGTTGCGCGGTGGCTTGAGTGAAGGGCACTCCGGCGGGGGTCGGCACCACGAGCAGGGCGTCGTCGGGGCATACCTCGTCGAGGGCCGCACCCCAGACGGTCGGCTTCATGACCATGCCCGGCCCACCGCCGTAGGGCGAATCGTCGACGGACTTGTGCACGTCGTGCGTCCAGCGACGCAGATCGTGCACGTCGAGGGAGATCAGGCCCTTGTCGATGGCCTTGCCCAGCAACGCCGTTCGCAGCGGCTCCAGATACTCCGGAAAAATCGTGACGACATCGAGTTTCATGTAGTCCCTTAAGTTTCCGGTGGATCGGCGACCCGCTACTCCGGATCGAGCAGACCCTCGGGCGGATCGATGACGACCAGTTGATCGGCCAGCGACACCGTCGGCACGATCGCGGTGACGAACGGGATCAGGATCTCCCTGCCGTCGTCGGCGGCGCGCACCGAAAGCAGTTCTCCCGCAGCCGAATGCAGCACCTCGGTGACCTTGCCGACAACAGTGCCATCGGTGAGTTGGACAGTCAGTCCCTCCAACTCGTGGTCGTAGAACTCGTCCGGATCCTCCGACGGCGGCAGCTCGGCACTGTCCACGATGAACAGCGTGCCGCGCAGCGCATCGGCGGCGGTGCGGTCGGAGATCCCGACGAGTTGCACGAGAAGCCGACCCGAATGCTCTCGGGCCGACTCCACGGTGAATTCACGAACTTCTTCGGATCGCGCCGCCCGCCCGCGCAGTCGCACACCCGGTGCGAAACGCGCGTCGGGATCATCGGTGCGTACCTCGACGACCAGCTCGCCACGCACACCGTGCGATTTGGCGACCCGGCCTACGACGAGTTCCATCAAGCGTCGGTATCGACCACGTCGACCCGGATGCCCCGGCCGCCGATCCCGGCGACGAGGGTGCGCAGCGCGGTCGCGGTACGACCGCCGCGACCGATCACCTTGCCCAGGTCATCGGGGTTGACGTGCACCTCGACGGTGCGTCCGCGGCGGCCGGTGATCAGCTCGACCCGGACGTCATCCGGATTCGCGACAATGCCGCGAACCAGGTGCTCGACGGCATCGGCGACGACGGCGCTCATGACTGCGCCTCGCTAGCGCTCGGCTCCGCCATGAGCGCCGTGGGCGCTGTGCCTATGGCTCGCTCGCTGCGCTCGCTCATGACTCCACCTCGCTGGCGCTCGGCTCCGCCATGACCGAGCGATGCTCGGCTGTGCCCACGGTTCGCTCGCTGCGCTCGCTCATGACTCCACCTCGCTGGCGCTCGGCTCCGCCATGACCGAGCGATGCTCGGCTGTGCCCACGGTTCGCTCGCTGCGCTCGCTCACGGTTACTCGGCAGCCTCGGTCTCGGCGGCCTCGTCCTTCTTGGCGGCCTTCTTCTTGGGGGTGACGGCCTCGGCGACCGGCTCGTTGTCGGCGGCGGCCAGCGCGGCGTTGAACAGGTCCAGCTTGGACGGCTTCGCGGGCTTGACCTTCAAGGTGCCCTCGGCGCCCGGCAGGCCCTTGAACTTCTGCCAGTCGCCGGTGATCTCCAGCAGGCGCTGCACGGCCTCGGTCGGCTGCGCGCCGACACCCAGCCAGTACTGCACCCGCTCGGAGTTGATCTCGATCAGCGAGGGCTCTTCCTTCGGGTGGTACTTGCCGACGTTCTCGATGGCGCGGCCGTCACGACGGGTGCGGGCGTCCGCGATGACCACGCGGTACTGCGGGTTGCGGATCTTGCCGAGACGGGTGAGCTTGATGCGAACAGCCATGTGCTGATCTGCCTTTCAGTGGTTGGTCACGGCGCAATTCAGCGACCCGCACGGTCTGCGAGCCCGGTTTTGCGCTTGGAGTGTGTGACCGCCGCGCGGTACGTAACCGGAGACGGGCTGACACTTGTCCAGGAAGGACGGTGGTCCATTCTGCCAGACCGGTCCCCCGCTCCTGAAATCGCGGTGTCAGCAGCGCCTCAGCGCAGATCCGCCGTGTTGACCGAGATCGGAACAGGTCCCGGGGCCACAACCGCCTCGCCCGCCGCTACGTATACCTCCTGACGGTATCCACTCTCACCGAGCCGATAGCCCCGGAAACGTGCTGGCTCGTCGTCGGGCAACTCCACGACCCACAGGTACGGGACACGCGCGGCCGCGTATCCGGCGATCTTTGTGTCGCGCTCCTCGCGGTTATTGCCCGGAGACCACACCTCGACGGCGAGCACGAGGTCCTCGGGCGCGAAGCTGGCGCCGACTGCTCGGCCGACCAATGGGCGCTCAGGGCAACCGGCTCAGCGGACCAGCGGGGCGAGGGTGCGCCCGGCAAGATCCACGGCGCCCGGTTCGTGGCCGTTCGTCACCATGTTGACGATGAGACCCTGCACACCCTGGTCGAGCACCCTGGTCTGCAGTTGCTCGGCGACTTCGGCTGGGCTGCCGACGAATTGGCGGTCGGCGATGGTTTGCTTGCGCTCGTCCTCCGAGATGGTGGACAGGTCGACGCCGATACCGCGCAGAAGATCGTGCTGTTGTTTGCGCGCGCGGTCGCCGTCTTCATCGATCATCAGGAAACAGAGGTAGCTCACCTCCAAAGTCTCCGGGTCGCGGTCGATTTCGGCACAGCGCTGGTGCAGTGCCTCGATCTTGCGGGGCAGTTCGGAGGCGTTGCAGATGATGTTGATGTGGTCGGCGAAGCGGGCGGCCAGCGCGAAGGTCTTCTTCTCCCCGCCGCCACCGAGCAGAATGGGCAGGTCATTGCGCAGTCGCGGCTCGTTCATGGCGTTGTCGGTGTGGTACCACTTGCCTTCGAAGGTGGAGTGTTCACCGCGCAGCATCGGGGTGATGATCCGCAGCGCCTCGTCGAGCCGCTGGAATCGTTCGGTGAAGGTGCCGAATTCGAAGCCGTAGGACTGGTGCTCGAGCTCGAACCAGCCCGCCCCGATGCCGAGTACCGCCCGTCCGCCGCTCACCAGATCCATGGTGGTGACGGTCTTGGCGAGCAGGGCGGGATTGCGGTAGGTGTTGCCGGTTACCAACGCCGACAACTGAATTCGTTCGGTGGACGCGGCGATTCCGGACAGTGCGGTGTAGGCCTCGAGCATCGGCTCACTCGGCTCACCGAGACCGGGCAGCTGGTAGAAGTGATCCATCACGAAGACCGTGTCGAAACCGGCGGCTTCGGCCTCCCTGGCCTGCGCGACCACGGTCGGAAAGAGTTCGCTGACGGGCTGGCCATAACTGAAGTTGGGCATCTGATAACCGAGGCGAATGGTCATAACCCGACCCTACGCGCGCCGCACCCCCGCCTTCCCGATCTTGGCCGCATCAGCCCGCTGACCTGGGAGTCTGTCGCACACCGACTGACGGCCCAGCGCAAGCGACGGCCCGGTCAGCGGTGGCCGGTGACCGGATTGTGGGTTTTGACGAGGCGGCCACGCAGGACGACGTACTGAGGCTCGGTGAGCGCAGCCGGGTTGATGCGCGGATCTTCCTGGTAGACAACGAAATCCGCTGGCGCACCGGGCTCGATGCCCGGACGGCCGAGCCAGGTGCGGGCGTTCCAGGAGGCAGCGCCGAGTGCGTCGTGGTTCGACAATCCCGCCCCGGACAGGGCGGCGATTTCGTCGGCAATGCGGCCGTGACGGATGGAGCCACCCGCATCGGTGCCCGCGAAAATCGGAACGCCCGCATCGTGCGCATTGCCGACGGTGCGCCGGACGCGCGCGTGCAGATCGCGCATATGTGCGGCGTAGATGGGGAATTTGCCCGCGCTGTCGGCGATTTCGGGGAAGGTGTCGATATTGATCAGCGTCGGGACCAGCGCGGTGCCGTGTTCGACCATCAACTCGATGGTGTCGTCGGTGAGGCCGGTGCCGTGTTCGAGGCAGTCGATGCCCGCGTTGATCAGGCCGGGCAGGGCGTCCTCGCCGAAGACGTGTGCCGTCACCCGCGCGCCGTTGGCGTGCGCGGCGTCGATCGCCTCCTTCAGGATCGTGTCACTCCACAGCGGCCGCAGATCGCCCGCCGACCGGTCGATCCAGTCGCCGACGATCTTCACCCAGCCGTCGCCGAACCGGGCCTGTTCGGCGACGATCTCCGGCAGATCGCGCTCGTCGTCGAGTTCGATGCCGAGTTCCCGGATATACCGTCGCGGTCGGGCGATATGGCGGCCCGCGCGAATGATCCGCGGTAGTTCCTCGTGCTGATCGATGAAGTGCGTATCGATCGGTGACCCCGCGTCGCGCAGCAGCAGCGCACCCGCGTCCCGCTCGGTCTCGGCCTGGGCGATCGCGCCCTCGCGATCCTCGTGGCCCCCGCCGTACCGGATGCCGACGTGACAGTGCGCATCGACGAGTCCGGGCACGATCCACCCTGTGCCGCACAGAGTTTCGGCCCCCGCGACGGGCTCGAACGACACCAGCCCATCCCGCACCCACAGGTCACGCACCTCGTCATCAGGGAGAACCACACCCCGCAGATGCACACCAACCTCCTCGACCGTCGTCGGCACCCAACCTACTGCCTACCCCTTTCCCGCCCGCACGTGGCAGCAGCTCCCAGCCGACGTATCGTCAGCCGAGCATGGCGGCCTGGCCGTTACCTTGCGCCGCAACGGCGTTGCGGAAGGCGGAGCCGCCTACTTCTTGGGGAAGTTCAGCTTCGACAAGTCGAAACCTTCGAGCCCAGGCGGCAGTTGGTCCAGCCCGGCGGGCATTCCGGACAGATCCGGCATCCCTGCGGGCATACCGGGCATACCGGGGAACCCACCGCGCACCTTCGGCGGCGTCGGCCCACGGCCACCCTTCTTACCCTTCTTGCCCTTCTTCGCGTTGGCCCGTCGCGAGCCGGGCAGCCCCATTTGGCGGCCCATCATGGCCATCATCTTCTTGGCCTCGAAGAAGCGGTCGACGAGTTGGTTGACCTCGGAGACCTGCACGCCGGAACCATTGGCGATGCGCAGGCGGCGAGATGCGTTGATGATCTTCGGGTTCGCGCGTTCGGCCGGGGTCATGCCGCGGATGATCGCCTGCACGCGGTCGAGCTGCTTATCGTCGACCTGGGCGAGCACATCCTTCATCTGGCCCGCACCGGGCAGCATGCCGAGCAGATTGCCGATGGGGCCCATCTTGCGGATCGCGAGCATCTGATCGAGGAAGTCCTCGAGCGTCATCTCGCCGCTGCCGATCTTGCGGGCGGCTTCCTCGGCCTGCTGCTGGTCGTAGACCTGTTCGGCCTGCTCGATCAGGCTCAGCACGTCACCCATGCCGAGGATGCGCGAGGCCATCCGGTCCGGGTGGAAGACGTCGAAGTCCTCGAGCTTCTCACCGGTGGAGGCGAACATGATCGGCGCACCGGTCACATTGCGGACCGACAGCGCGGCGCCGCCACGGGCGTCACCGTCGAGTTTGGTGAGTACGACACCGGTGAAGCCGACGCCGTCGCGGAATGACTCCGCGGTATTGACGGCGTCCTGACCGATCATCGCGTCGAGTACGAACAGCGTCTCGTCCGGCTT